>NC_020888.1:1623571-1943214 GCF_000355675.1 Thalassolituus oleivorans MIL-1
TAGAGCGCAGGAGACCGGCATGGAAGAAGCCCGCTACGCAACAGAGTTGGACGCGCCGATTTTAGCGGAACTGAACCAAGAGATGATCGAAGCGTCCGGTCACAAGACGGATCTTGATCGGCAGGCGTTAGAATAGCGTATGAGGTCTTGGTTGGCTCTCCGTGACTATGAGTGCGTCCTGTTTTTCCGGTCAATCGTGCCGATTGGATATGCCTTGTTCAGAGGTGGCTCCGAGATTCACCTGCGTCAGTTTTTGATCAGGCAACCGTATCGCCGCGGAGGTGTTGGACGTAGCGCGTTCAGGTTCCTGACAGGAGAGGTGTGGAGTAGCGCGCATGCCGTGCAGCTTGATGTTCATTCGGACAACTACGTGGCACTATCGTTCTGGCGTAGCCTAGGGTTTCAAGGGCAGCCGGAGGCGATGCGGCTTACTATCGCCTCTAACAACAGCTTGAACACGGACCGGCTTTTCCACTGGCGTTCCAAAGCCGCCCGGTTAAGCTGAGCGTTAGCAGGAAGTAGCTCATGGACATAGCGAAAGCTACAAAAAGCAGTGACTGGACCAACGCTTCAGAAATTCTGTGTCGAGTCGTCGATCGTCTAGCGCATTTAGGTCGGCATTTGTGGACGATGGATCAAGTATCGATGCAGGGTCTGAAAGAGTCCTACAGTCTGGAGGACCTTCACTTTTTGATGCTAAATGATAGGCGCATTGGAGTGGTCTTCCTTCAAGAGTCCGATCCAATGTTTTGGCCTGAAATCAATGAGAATGATAGTTTGTTCGTACACAAACTCGCTCTCGATCCAACTTTTCAGGGCAAAGGAAACGGGATAATAGCTGTCTCAAAGGTTCTTCGAGCTGCCGATGCTAGAGGCCTTAGCTGGCTTCGCTTGGACTGTGACGACCGGTCAGAACTCCATCGCTTCTACCAGCAGTGCGGCTTCGACTTTGTAGATTTAAAAGAAATGCCGAACTTTAAGGTGGCTAGATATCAACTGCTAACAAGTACAGGCAAGCGACGCCAAAAAGCGGCGCGCCTGCTGTAGGCGTTAAGCATACTCAGTATCAAAATTGGAGTTTGAATGAAAGATTTGGATGATCACAAGAAAGTAGCTGTACTAATTGACGCAGATAACGCTCAATATTCGAAAGTGAAAGCAATCTTGGACGAGATATCGGCGCATGGGCATGTTGTAATAAAAAGAGCGTACGGAGACTGGTCTAGTGAATATCTCAAAAATTGGAAGCAATCTTTAAATGAATTGGCAATTCAGCCAATTCAGCAATTTGCTTACACAACAGGTAAGAATTCTACAGACGCATCAATGATTATTGACGCAATGGATTTGCTCTATTCTGGAAAATTTGATGCTTTCGCACTGGTTTCGAGTGACAGTGACTTTACAAAGCTTGCCTCTCGGCTTAGAGAGTCAGAAATATTTGTTTTTGGTGTCGGTGAAAAGAAGACGCCAATTTCATTTAGAAATGCCTGTGACGATTTCATTTTCACGGAAAACCTAGGTGCTGAATCATCGCCAGCCCCTGAATCAGAGCCTGTAGTTCACGAAGTCACCACGTCAGAGAAAGCGAGCACTTCAGAGTTGGTGCCTCTGCTTAAGAAAGCGTGGGAGCAATACCAAGATGATGAAGGCTGGGCAAACGTAGCATCTGCGGGGTCGTTTGTTAAACGATCAACGCCTGATTTTGACCCAAGAACCTATGGGGCAACAAAGTTGCCTGAGATTATTCAGAGCCTCAGCAGTGATTTTGAAATGAAGAAGTATAAAGGCAAGGGCACAGTGAATATCGTTGCTTATAAACCCAAAAATGCTTAACAAGGTGCTGTAGTCGCTGCGCTGGGACCTCCGTTACGCTGCGCTGCACTGCGGCCCCTAAGCACGGCGTTAAGCTGAGTAAGGAGATTTAAATGCAATCAACCAATATTGAAAAGAACTACGCATTACTACGTGGATTTAATTGGTTTTTGTCGATCTTGATATTCTCCGGTGCAATTCTATTGCTATTAAAATCAAGCTCAGGAAACCTGTATACATTGATGGGTGGGCTATTCGTTTTAGGCCTTTCAGCTAACTACTTTGGTTCAGCCGTTGCTATTAATCCAAACTTGACAACCATACTTGGCTATCCCTTAGTTGTAGGAAGGAGTCTACGAAAAATATTACTAGTTAGTAACGTCTTGCTCTCTCTGCTTGGCCTGGGGATCATAATTGCGTGTATTGCTACCCAGCAATATCCGGCAAGTATATCTGGCGTCTTGTACCTTGCGGTGTCTGGGCTCAACGTAGTGGCGCTTCGGCATGGCACCGCCTAACAAACCGCTGAAATTCGTTGCGGTCACAAAAAGCGTGGCCTTTACTAGGACTCGCTTCGCTCGCCTTCTAGCGGGGCGTTATGTGCTTAAGAATCGAGGCTCCGCATGAGTAGAAAACAATTTATAGAATCTCAAGGGGCAACCTGTAAGAACTGGAACTGGAGCTGGTCGTTTATCAATGATGCGGAAAAGCTCATCATTTTTGGTGCCTGGGATGTTAATGATGACGGGAATATGACCCTCATTTTCAGCGAAGATTGGGAAATTAGTCCTAAGGGTGGTAAGCAGCCCGGTTATCCTCAGTCACGAGAACATATCAGGTTGATTGAGGAAGAAGGCTACCAGCTCAAAACCTTCCCGATGGAATATATGGCAGCAAGTGAAGAAGATGGCGCACCAGCAAAAATCAAAGGCTTTACGCCAAAGCTGACCGAAAAAACATTAGTCCGCATTGATAATAGTTGGTACGCGTCCGACGAAACACAAGGAACTCGTTTACCCGAGGAAGTAGATCCCAAGGAAGTATTTAAAGAAGGTGCTTCTAAAACTGTAACAGTTAATCAGTATGAACGGAGCGCAGAAGCAAGGTCAAAATGCCTAACTCATCATGGCTATAAATGCGCAGTATGCTCATTCGATTTTGAAGAAACATATGGTGAAATTGGTAAGAACTATATTCATGTTCACCACATTGTGCCAATTTCAGAAATCAGAAAGGAATATGAACTCAATCCTGTAACAGAGTTGGTTCCTGTGTGCCCTAACTGTCATGCAATGATTCACATCACGCGTCCTGCGTTGAGCATTCAGCAATTGAGGCAAATAATTGAAAGCCGCACATAACAAGGCAAATCCAGCCGACGCCAAAAAGCGGCGCGGCTGATTTGCGACGTTATAAAAAATCGTCAATCGAGGAATTCATGTGAGTTATGCTAAGTTAAATATAGGTGACGTAGATCCTGATCATGGCGTTGAAATTAAAGCTGTTATAGAAAAGAGTGCCGATACAATTGTTTATATTGATATTTATGACAATATTATGTGGAAGGTCAATAGGCAGTTACCGGAAGATATTAGCGCAGTCTTAAATCAGGTTGCAATTCAAGAGGCAAAATCTGAATTTCTGGCAGGCACGCCATACTTATTTAGTTGTAGAAAATTGCTAGCTGAAGCATTGAGTAGGGCTTTTATGCGAAATGATTTAGTAATGGCAACGTCCCTAATAAATGAGGCAAAGCAACATATAGCACAAAAAAATAGAGAGCTGGGGAGGCAGTGGTTTTATAGTTCTGCATATATTTCTGTCTCAGTATTATTTTTATTGTATTTGGCGTCTCTTCTTCTGAAAGAATACATAGAAATTTTAAATTCAGAAATATTTCTATCCTTTATAATTGGAGGTGTGGGCGCTCTGATGTCCATAGTAACCCGAACATCTAATATTAAAATTAACGCAACTGAAGGAAAGGTAGCACATATTCTTGATGGAATGTCTCGGATCGTAGCAGGCTGTATCGGTGGTTTTTTTATGGCACTTTTAGTGAAGTCAGGCCTTATTTTCGGTGGCGAGGTATATCAAAATAACGAGTATTACCTAGTTCTTGCTGTTGCTTTACTCGCTGGTGCCAGCGAAAGGTTAGTGCCGAGTCTTATTAATAAATTAAGTCGAGAGACTTCAGAAAGTGAATCTGGCAGCGTATAACAAGTCAATCAACTACGCGCCTGATCTTCCCCCGATTTAACGGACACCAACATCTAACAGATGAGGTGTCCAATGCCAAAATACACAAAGCCAAGAAAGACGTGGCAGTACTCAAATGAATTCAAAGTTAAAGCCGTTCAGTTAAGTTTGATTGAAGGTATTCAGGTTAAGGAAGTCGCCGTTACTCTCGACATTCATCCGTTTATGCTGTCACGATGGCGAAAAGAATATCGTGAAGGCAAAATCGTGGCAGATAAACGAAAGAAAGTAACTGAAGTATCTTCTAAGCAAGAGAAGGAACTCTCGAAAGTTAAGCGATTAGAAGCTGAAAATCGCAAGCTTAAGCAGGAGAATGACCTACTAAAAAAGTGGCAACGGTTTCTTGCGGAGGAACATCAGCAAGGTATCGATTCATCGAAAGATTCGGACTAGATCTGGGGATTAAATCGTTGTGCTTTTGGCTCGGTGTCTCTCGAAGTGGTTATTACGATTGGCGTAAGCGCGAAGATTCGAGCCGCACAAGTGAAGATGCACTACTAAAGATTGAAATTCAGAAAGTGTATGACAAGGTCGAAGGGCGCTACGGCAGCCCTAGAGTTTGGAAAGCACTGCAAAACCAAGGATTTTGCGTCAGCAGGAAGCGTATAGCGCGCTTGATGCAAGAGATGGGCTTAATCGCGCGCGTTACTCGAGTAACCTACCGAGCACCCGGCATGAGGCGTTTCCTTGCCTCTGGTGAAAATCTAAGATCCGATGGTGCGGTGCCTGAAGCAAAGAACAAAGTATGGGTTGCGGATGTGACGTATCTCAAAGTAAAGAAGCAGTGGCATTACTTGTCAGCGGTCATGGATCTTCACTCACGGCGCATTGTTGGTTGGAGCTTAGATACGAAAAGAACGACGGAAGTAACCAAAAGAACATTGGCAACTGCTATAAAGAAAAGAAAGCCAGAGAAGGGACTTATGCTGCACACGGATCGAGGTGTTGAGTACAGAGGAGCCGAATACCAAAAGGATCTTAAACGGCATGGCATCTTACATAGTTTGAGCCGCCCAGGTAAATGTACTGACAATGCTCATATGGAATCATTCTTTCATACATTGAAAGCAGAATTAATCCGATGCACGAACTTCCAATCAGGCGAAGAATTGAAGTATGCTTTGGGACGTTACATTAATGATTTTTATAATCGAAAGCGGCTGCATTCGGGATTGGTTATTGTTCACCGATGGAATACGAGCGAATAGCAGCATGAAAATTCATGTGTCCGTTTTATCGGGGCAAGATCACGCAGCGTTAATGAGTAATTGAAAAGGATAGTCATGAGACGATACGAAGTTACTTTCTGGAAGACGGGTTCTGATAAAGAAATATTGTATGTTGCGAGAGCTGTTGTTGGTGCTGATTCAACCGATGAAGCAGTTCAGGTGACATATGAGCTTCTTAAACCGAAGTATCCTGAAATAGAGGTTAATGATCGGTTTGTTGGGTACTGCCCCGATTTCTCAATGGCGTTTCCTAAAGAGCCTTGTGAACTTGCAACTCATTAACAAGCCGCTGAAATTCGTTTCGGCCACAAAATTCCTGATAATCAATTCCGCTCGCGTGATCCAAAGTTCTTAGATCAAAAGGAAAAGTACGGAAAGCGTCATCAAGAAAAACCAAAGAGCGAATGTCGCAACGTAATCCCCGCAACAGAGTTTAAGTTCGATCCAACGGCAATGACCTGCCATTGCCCAGCCGGAGAGAAGCTCAGTTTTCGTGGTGAGCGTTTGAGTGAAACTGGGCAATCCAAAGCCTTCTTCGAAGGTCGATTATTGCAATGCAGAAACTGCAACTTAAAACATGAATGCATGGAAAACCCCGAAGCTGCGAACCATCGCAAAGGCGCAGGACGACAAGTCTCCTTTACCATCAACGACAAACGCAAACCCACGTATACAGTTTGGATGACCAATTTGTCGGGAACAAATTGGTACGTCAGCCCTGAAAGGGCGAGCATCAGGGATGATGCGAGTAACCCAGAGTGGACAGTGACCATGGCAAACACATTTATAGCCATCGAATGTCGACAGTAGAGCCAGTCTTTACCAATATAGGAACCAATAAAGGCCGGAAACAGTTTGGCTTGCGAGGCAAAGCGAAAGTTCAAGGCCAATGGCAGTTGTACTGCATGATTCACAACATAGAAAAGATCATGCGGTACGGTGAACTGGCAAGATAAAGCGGGTATTTGGGCGTGATAGCGGCTCGTAGCCGAGTAATTACCTAAAAAGCCAAAATATCACTGAGATAATCAGAAGTAGATTCAATTTTTATTAATTATCGAATTGGATCATTAACAAAGGAAGAAGCTTGAAGAAACGGCTTTTAAATAGGTTTTTCTACAGGCTCGTTATGTGTATCTCAAGCCTCTGCCAGCCCCAAGTGCTTCACAAATGGCTTGAAATCTTTGTCAGAAAAAAGAAGAGGAAGTTTTCGCTCGATGCAAAAGGAAGCAATAATCACATCAGCAGTTTTTCGCACAGTAACTCCTTTTTTTCTTAAAGCTCGGAAGTTATCTGCGCTCTTTAGTGCCATGTCAGTGCCTAGCATTTCGAAAATGGTAACATCCTCAAATAACGCTCTAGCAGCCTTGTAGTCTTTATCATGTCTAAAGCCTTGCAATACCTCCGTCAGTATCAAGTCTCCAATAGCCACCGGTTTAAGGCCAAGAACATTATCAAGCTTGTCCGTCTGCTTATTATCAGTGCCACTGAAATAGTCTATCCATACACTGGAATCCACAACAATCATGTGGTGCTTCTCATCTCATCCAGATCACCCGTCCACTTCAGCTGGCCTCGAAAGCTCTTTATACCCTCTTGTTTCTTTAACCTTATCAAGGTCTTAAGGCCAAGCTCCACCACATCCTTTTTGGTTGTTAGGCCAGTAGCCTTTAGCACGTCATTCATCAGTTTGTCGTCTATATCAATATTGGTTCGCATATTCGGCCTCGCTATGTATAATCTACCAATGTGTATAAAGTATTGCGCATATACACATAGTGAGTCAAGCAATGCGACAGCAGCTGCGCATTCTCTAGGCGTTGAGGCTGTAGAAAAACCTATTTTTCACGTCTATTTTTGATAAAATAGAGCCTCTCACATGGAGTGGTTCTTATGCCTAAATTTAAGCCATACAACTACAACCAAACGTCAATGGTCGTGATTAACTATCAAGATCAATTGCAGCTAGGTACGTTTGAACACGCCATTCATTACCTCATTGATCAAAAACTCGATCTTTATGTATTACAACAGAACGCAAGATAAAGGCTTTTATACTTGTCTTTTGTACTTGTCTTTTGTACTTGTCTTTTGTACTTGTCTTTTGTACTTGTCTTTTGTACTTGTCTTTTGTACTTGTCTTTTGTACTTGTCTTTTGTACTTGTCTTTTGTACTTGTCTTTTGTACTTGTCTTTTGTACTTGTCTTTTGTACTTGTCTTTTGTACTTGTCTTTTGTACTTGTCTTTTGTACTTGTCTTTTGTACTTGTCTTTTGTACTTGTCTTTTGTACTTGTCTTTTGTACTTGTCTTTTGTACTTAGCGTTTTTTGTTGATGTCCGCTAAGAAAAAAAGAGCAAAATGCCATAGTCTTTTGTTACGGAAGTCTGATACTTTCAGTTTCATGATTACGAAGGACCTTTGGTTGCTGGTTCTTCTTCAATATGTTTTTACTCTCTAAGTGCGCACTGTCGCGATCTTCAGATGAAGGCAGTTCGAACTAGAAGGGCAGTTATGGAGAAAATTATGAAGATAATGGTTGCTGTGGATTTGTCAGAGTCGGGCGAAACGGTATTGGTCGAGGCTGAAAAAATCGCTAATGCACTGTCTGCGAAGGTATGGCTTTTACACGTTGCTGCACCTGATCCTGAGTTCGTAGGGATGGACGTAGGTCCGCAAACTGTTCGTGATAATATGTCGAAGAAATTTCATGAAGAGCATCGGCAAATTCAGGCGATTGCCGATAGATTTCGTAATACAGGTATAGATACCACGGCACTTCTTATACAAGGCGTGACGGTGGATACAATTCTAGCTGAAGCGACAAAGCTTGAAGCAGACATGATTGTTATAGGCACGCACGGCCACGGCGCTATGTATCGGCTTCTTGTGGGTAGTGTTAGTGAAGGGGTTTTGCATAAATCAACGTGTCCAATTTTCGTTATTCCTACGCACGAGCGAGATTGATGGGTTAGGGCACCTAAGATCTCGCCGATTTAGGTGCTCTATATTTTGAGTTGGTCTTATTTCTCGCATAATTTAACGTAATTTCTGTAGCCAATTTAGCTCGGAAAATTTCCTCGTGGTAAATCAAACCACAATGCCGTTAATTCAGTATTACCGGTATTTAGCGCTTTCAATACTTCGTCTTTAACGCCTATCGCATCTCCCTGTATAAGTTGATTACTATTTACCGTCAAACTGCCGGATATTATGTGCAAATAGCCAATTCGCTCGCCGCTATCAAGTGCGATGTTTTCACCTGGTTGGAGGACTAAGCGATACATCGCAGCATCTTGATGCATCATTAAACTGCCCTCACGCCCGTCGGCTGTTACCAGTGGGGTCAGGGTGCCATTTTGCGGTACTGCTTTTTGTTCATAACTAGGTTTGATGCCGGTTTTATTCGGCGTAATCCATATTTGTAAAAACTTCATGGCCTCGGTTTTAGAGTGGTTGAACTCTGAATGTGTGATGCCAGTTCCCGCGCTCATGCGTTGTATATCGCCTGCGGGCACTACGAAACTATTGCCCATGCTGTCTTTGTGTTCGATTGCGCCTTCAAGTACGTAGGAAATAATTTCCATATCCCGGTGGCCATGCTCTTGGAAGCCCGCCCCAGCGATAACGAAGTCGTCGTTGATCACGCGAAGCACCGAAACCCCCATGTGTTTAGGGTCATAGTAGTTACCAAACGAGAAGCTGTGATTGCTGTCTAACCAGCCAAAGTTGGCTGCACCACGTTGTTTAGCTGGACGTAAGTAGATCATTTGGATGCCCTCGGTTTGATTGGTAAATTCAGCATTTGATGAGAATATCGCTTATTAATTCGAACGAATATTGAGTTATATCGAGGATATCATTCGATTAATTAGAACTATCTGGGCGGTATTTCTGATGAACTTGACCTCGTCGCCGTCTCAAGTGATCTTAACTGTCGAGCTTTTTCTTGTAGAAGGATGTCGATGTCTGATTCTAGTGACAATACCTCCCCGATAGACAGTCCTTGCATTCGTAACTGCTGCTTAGATGCCAACGATGTCTGTGTTGGCTGTGGACGCTCGCTTGCGGAAATCCTAGCTTGGCACAACGCCAGCGTCGAAGACAAAACCCGTATCTTGGCGGAGTGCCAGCGGCGTAAACAGGCGTTAGCGAAAACGTGGCATAGTTAACACTATCTTTGGTCGAATACTCACCTGCATGCACCTAGCGTAAGGTCATAATACGAACGGAGGTGTTTATGAGTTATCAAGAAGAATATCGCGAAGCGCTGGAGCATCCACAAGCGTTTTGGAAGCGCCAAGCGCAGGAAATTCAGTGGTTTAAGCAACCGACTAAGATTCTTTCGAAAGATGAAAATGGCATTGACCGTTGGTTCGCCGATGGCGAGCTAAATACCGCGTTTTTAGCGTTGGATTATCACGTACTGCAGGGGCGTGGAGAGCAAACTGCGTTAATTTATGATTCGCCTGTTACCGGTAATCAGCGTAGTTATAGCTACAAAGAGCTGACTGCAGAGGTTGCGCATTTTGCCGGAGGGCTAAAGCGCCAAGGCGTTGGCAAGGGCGATCGCGTCATTATCTATATGCCTATGATTCCTGAGGCTGCTATCGCTATGTTGGCTTGTGCGCGTTTGGGGGCGATTCATTCTGTGGTGTTTGGCGGATTTGCTCCACACGAGTTGGCTGTGCGAATTGATGATGCCGAACCTAAAGTTATTGTTTCGGCTTCGTGCGGTATTGAGGTCAATAAGATCATTCCTTACAAGCCGATTTTGAATGATGCCATCGCTATGGCGACCGCAAAACCCGATACGTGCATTATTGTGCAGCGAGAGCAATGTAAATGTGAATTAGTGGCTCATATGGATATTACGTGGGAAGAGGCCGTGTATAACGTCACTCCCGCCGACTGTGTTGCCGTTAAGTCTACCGATAGCCTATATGTGCTTTATACCTCGGGCACGACTGGTAAGCCTAAAGGGGTCGTACGCGATAATGGCGGCCATGCTGTTGCCATGAAATACAGTATGGCCTCGGTTTACGATATGGGCATTGGTGATGTGTTTTGGGCGGCATCGGATGTTGGTTGGGTGGTTGGGCACTCTTACATTGTGTACGCGCCATTGTTGGCGGGCTGTACCACTGTATTTTATGAAGGTAAGCCGGTAAGAACTCCAGATGCTGGTGCATTTTGGAAAGTATGTGAAGCACACGGTGTTAAGGGGCTGTTCGCTGCGCCGACAGCATTTCGTGCGATTCGTAAAGAAGACCCAGATTGTAAGCTCGCCGAGAAATACGACCTAAGTAAACTCAAGACGATTTTTATGGCGGGTGAGCGCCTTGATCCGCCGACCTATGAGTGGGTTGTTGAGCATCTGAAGAAACCTGTGGTCGATCACTGGTGGCAAACAGAAACCGGTTGGGCGATTGCCGGTAATCATGTCGGTCTTGGATTAACAAGGGTAAAAGCAGGGTCGGTTACGCGACCTTCACCTGGGTATAACGTCGAAATTTTAGACTCCAAAGGAAAGCCAGTTGCTGCAAATGAACAAGGCAGTATCGCGATTAAATTACCTTTGCCGCCGGGGTGCTTACCGACGATCTGGGGTGATCATAGCCGTTTTGAATCAGGTTATTTAAATACCTATAAGGGGTATTACATTACTGGTGACGGTGGTTATTTAGATGACGAACACTATTTGTTTGTGCAGGGGCGTACCGACGACATTATTAATGTCGCCGGTCATCGCTTATCGACCGGTGAAATGGAAGAGGTATTGGCAGGGCATGATGCGGTTGCTGAATGCGCTGTTATTGGTCAAAACAGCGATCTTAAAGGCGAGGAGCCGATGGGGTTAGTGTTATTAAAAGATGGTATTACGATCGACGACAGCGAGCTTGAATTACAGTTAATTCAGCGTGTGCGTGATCAAATCGGTGCCGTGGCAAGTTTCCATCACGCTATTGTGGTGCAGCGTTTACCAAAAACTCGTTCAGGTAAAATTTTACGTAAAGTGTTGCGCAGTATTGCTAATGGTGAGGAGTATGTTGCACCGTCAACAATTGACGATCCAGCGTGCTTGGCGGAAATAGAGGAAATGTTAACGAAAAAAGGCGTGCGCCGAATCATTTAAATGCAATTTAAAACTCGCCATGGGAACTTTTGAATCAAGGGATTGCTCTTACATCGCAGTTAGTCTTTGTTTGATTTCTCTGACTAGCTACTGATTGCTCCCCCTTTTAAACCGGGCTTGCCCGGTTTTTTTACGCCCAAAATTTATGCTCGAATTAAATAATGCCTTGATCGAGTGCCATCGCCATTGCGGTTCCTAATTCCCGTGCTTGCAGAAGAAAATCATCTTGCCATTCGCCTTGGCAAATAATCGGATCCTGTACCCAGCGCCATCTTAGACCTGTCGTTATAGTCGATAGGGCATTTTGGGTGCCTGTGCCATCATGCCCTGCACGAATCAGAGCTGCGCACGGTAACCCTTGGGTAACTTCTAAACAGGGATAGTAAACACGGTCGAAAAAATCCTTTAATGCGCCGCTCATGTAGCTTAAATTTTCGGGCGTTAATAACACGATTGCCTGACTAGTAATCACGTCGTACGCGTCGGTATCGAAGGGCGATTTTACTTCCCAACTTACGTCTTCGCATTCGGCTTCTTCAAAACCATCGGACATAGCTTCAACTAAGCGGCGTAAATTTTCCGAAGGCGCATGGGCGACAAGTAATAAGCGTTTAGACATAGGCAACTAATGTTGGTCGTTAAATCTGTAAAATAGACCCCTAGCATAAAAGCCAGCGAACTTATGGTACAGCTAGAATTGCTATTTATTCTTGTTGCTTCGCTGTGCTTGCCCATCATATGCATTGGGAAGGACTGCTCCTGCCCAGTGCGATAGTCGTTAATTATGCAATCCAAACTTGTTTTATATTCACAAATTCACGAATCCCTTGGGGTCCAAGTTCGCGTCCGTAGCCAGACAGTCCGATACCGCCGCTGGGTAATCGAGGGTCTGTTTTTACAATGCCGTTCACGGCGACTTGACCCGCTTGCAGCGTATAAATAGCGCGTTCAATGCTATTTTCGTCCGTCGTCCAAATGCTCGACCCAAGTCCGTATGCGGTGGTGTTGGCCAGTTCCAGTGCGTGGTCTAAATCACGCGCTTTACTCACTGCCAGTACCGGCCCGAAGGTTTCTTCATCAAAGGCAGCCATGCCGGGCATGACGTCGAGTAGCAAGGTGGCTGGGTAGAAGAAGCCATCGCCTTGGGGCAGGTCTCCGCCGCACAAGCAACGGGCGCCAGCATCAATGGTGCGTTTCACTTGATCATGCAAACCAAGGCGTAAATCTTCGCGTGCAATCGGCCCTAGGGAGTCAGATTCTTTGCGCGGGTCGCCTAAGGTTTTCTGACTAAAACGTTGATATAGGCGTTCGCATACATCGTCGTAAACGGCCTCTTCGACGATAACGCGTTTTACCGAGATGCAAGATTGGCCTGCATTAATTAGCCGCGATAGGGTAATAATATCGCACGCTTTTTCTAAATCGGCGTCTGCCAGTACGATGCAAGGGTCAGACCCTCCCAGTTCGAGAACGGCGGGTTTAAGGCCTGCTGCGGCGCGCGCGGCAACCTTTTTGCCGGCATTACTCGAACCGGTGAACGACACGGCTTTAATACCGGGATGATCAATTATTTCGCCAATAAGATCCGTGGTGATTGGCAGATTTAGTGCAACGCCACCGGGTAATTCCGCTTCATGGAATGCAGCAATTAAGGCAACCGCGGTGCGCGGGACATTCGGGTCGGCCTTCATAATGCAGGTATTACCCGCCATCAGTGCCGGAGCCATAAAACGCAACGCCAGCCATACCGGTGCATTCCAAGGCAAAATCCCCAACACTGTGCCGAGTGGCTGATATTTAACATAACTATGTGAGGCGTCAGAGGCGAGCGTTTCTGCAGCTAAAAACTGCGCGCCGTTATCGGCATAGTACTCTGCGCATCCTGCGCTCTTTTCGACCTCGGCTAGGCCTTCGCGTAGTGGTTTTCCCATTTCTTCGGCCATCAGGCGAGCTAATTCATGTTTGGCATCGCGTAGGCATTTGGCGACGCGGCGCAATGCATCGGCGCGCTCGGCAATCGGTGTGTCCGCCCATAATGGGGCGGCGGTAACCGCCATGCCAACAATACGTTTAGCTTTCGCTGCATCTAAGGACGGAAAGATGGGAAGCGCCTCCCCCGTGGTTGGGTTGTTAGGAGTTAACATAGCTTTCTCCTTTTTTCTTTGCTGATTTAGCGTTTTCTTTGGAAGTAGGCAGTTCGATAGGTTCTGGTATTGTTGGTTCCGATTTTGGCATTTTAATATCGTTTATGCCTATTAACTGGGGTTTTTCAGCGTCGTTGGGCTTGACGCTAAAGTCGCGATCCATATCGAAGAATGAACGGCAGCCGTCATCGGTAATATAAATGGTATCGGAAATACCGCAGGTTTTATCGCCATCAACGCCCCACATCCAAGGAATTACGTGGAAGGTCATACCTTCTTTCAAAACGGTCGACTCACCTTGTTTTAAGCTGACGATGTAGCCTTCGTCCCAGCTTGGTGGAAAGGCAATGCCGATGGAGTAACCAGAGCGAGTAATTAAACGAGCACCAATATCATTGTCGGTAATAATGTTGCGCACCATATTATCGACGTCAGATACCGTCATGCCGGGTTGCACCATGCGATGCACGGCATTTAATGCCTGCTTCATCGTTTCTTGAGCTTTGTACATAGAATCGGATAATTCACCCAATACGACGGTGCGCATCATGGCGGTGTGGTAACGGCGATAACAACCGCCGACTTCTAAGAATATATGCTCGTTGGGTTGAATAACCCGGCCTTCCCATGTGGCATGACCAATCATAGTGCGCGGGCCAGAGGTCACGTAGGGCATTACCGCCGGTGGCTCGCCGCCAGCGCAGAACATACCGGCACTTATTGCCGCACCAATTTCATTTTCGGTAGCGCCTGCATGGCAGGCTGCAATACCTGCAGCCATACCGGCCTCAGTCGCGAAGGCAGCTTTTTTCATTAATTCAATTTCAACCGATGATTTACACACTCGGCCTTCTTCCACAATGCCAAAGCAATCGAGTAACTTGCCGTCTTTTAGCGTGGTGTGTATCACATCTTGGTGATACGCCGGGAAGAAATAGCTATTGCGCTCGTAGCCAATACGCTTATTCGATAAACCAAATTCACGCAGGGCATCGACCAGCATTTGGATGGCATCGCCGGTATCTGGGTAGGGGCGGGTGACCTCCACCCAGGTACGCGCAATCACATTCGATTCTTCCAGTGCTCGCGTAATCATGAACGGTTCTTTTTCTAGCGGTACAACTAAGGCTTGGAAGAAAGAATAACCGGTTGTTTGGTAGTCGGTTAAATACATAATATTTTCTGGATCAGAAATCACGACTGCATCTAAATGACGCTCAGCAATGCGAGCGCGCAAATCACCCAAACGGCGTTCATATTCTTCTGCCGGGAAAGTCATATCATCACGTTTAATCATGCGGCTTCCTCCATCACTGAGCGAGTGGCATTGATTAAAATATTTAAGCCAGCGACGAGATCTTCTTGTGGAATAGTGAGCGGTGGGATAAGTTTCAATACCCGTCCGCCGGTACCGCAGGCCGCAATAATAAGACCATCTTTAAAGCATTTTTGCAC
Source organism: Thalassolituus oleivorans MIL-1 (assembly GCF_000355675.1). Taxonomy (NCBI): domain Bacteria; kingdom Pseudomonadati; phylum Pseudomonadota; class Gammaproteobacteria; order Oceanospirillales; family Oceanospirillaceae; genus Thalassolituus; species Thalassolituus oleivorans. The sequence continues at coordinate 1,638,609 of NC_020888.1, forward strand.
AATAGCGGAGGCGCGCTCGCCACTACCGACGTCCAATCCCATGACCATGCCTTTACCGCGTAATTGCAGGCTGCTGTCGCTTTTTAATAATGGCTGTAAGGCTTCTTTCATTTGCTCTGTTTTTTGTTTTACTTCGCTCATTAATTCATCGTTTTTAAAGTAGCTTAAAGCCACTTTACCGGCGACGAACGACAAGTTTTGGCCACGGAAAGTACCTGTATGTTCACCGGGTGACCAAAGCTTATCTAAATCAGGATGTACGAGATTCATTGCCATGGGCGTTCCTGCGCCACCAATGCCTTTGGCTAAACACACGATACCCGGCTCAATATCGAGATCATCAAAGCTGAAATACGAGCCTGTGCGGCCACAGCCGACTTGAATGTCGTCGATTATTAATACGGCACCAAGTTCTTTGGCTAATGCCTCGACTTTTTTAATCCATTCTTTACCGGCAACATTGACACCACCTTCGGCTTGAATGGTTTCTAATAAAATGGCAGCGGGTGCGGCCAGACCGCTAGACGGATCAAGATAGCGATTGCGTAATGCTTCTAAGCTATCTAAACCACAGTTTTGCTTGCAGCCTACACAAGGTTTTTCGCAGCCGAATGCCGTATGGCTGACATATGTTAATGGCACGCCAGCAGCGCCGCGGAAATATTGATTTGCCGTTGCTGCAAGTGCACCTAAGGTCATGCCATGAAAGCCGCGGCTGAAGGCTAAAATTTCAGTTCGCCCTGTGGCGCGGCGCGCTAATTTCATTGCTGCCTCTACCGCATTGGTGCCGGTTGGCCCCATAAATTGCATTTTATGCGGCATATTTCGAGGCTTTAAAATAATGTCGGTAAATGCCTGCATAAATTCAGCTTTGGCTGTGGTTTGCATATCGAGGCTATGGAGCACGCCGTCGCTTTGCAAATAATCAATCATGGCTTGCTTCATTAAGGGGTTGTTATGGCCGAAATTGAGTACGCCGGCGCCAGCGAAAAAGTCGATGTATTCTTTGCCTTGATCGTCTGTTTGACGGGAATTTTGGGCTTTATCAAAAACAACAGGGTATACGCGGCTATAGCCACGAATCGCAGATTCGCGCTGTTCGAAAATAGTCATAAGATTTCCTTTTTTAAAAAATATCGTGTTAAAGCAAGTTTTAAAAAAGGCTGGGGCTAGGGTGGTGTCCGCATACCGCTTAAGCGGCAAAACCAGCGACAAACGTCAGCAATTAAGCGGTCGTTAAAATCGTAGTAAGGGCTGTGGCAGGGCATGTTATGCCCCTTGCCATCGTCACTGCCCATCAGCGCAAATGCGCCAGGAATGGCATTTAAATAGTAGCTAAAATCCTCAGAGGCCATAATAGGGGTTGCTTGGCCATGCGCTAAACCTGCGTCGCCATGCAATTGCGACCATATTAAGCGCGCTGTTGTCGCTTGTTTTTCATGGTTAATGGTCGCGCTGTAGCGGGGAGTGTGTTCTATCTCGCATTTAACGCCATAAGCACCAGCGGTTTGTGTGGCAATTTCGGTAATTAAATTATTAATAAGAGTCCGAGTTGCTTCGTCGGGTACACGAATACTGCCGCCAAGTTCGGCGTATTGTGGTGTCACTGTTAGTGCATCGCCGCTTTGAAATTTAGTCACACTGACTACTGCTGTTTGTTGCGGTGCTATACGACGACTGCAAATTTGTTGCAGAGCAATGGTCATGGCACTGGCAGCGAGCAGTGGATCAGCACAGGCTTCAGGCTGACTCGCATGACCGCCTTTGCCGATTAAACGAATAGTAAAGGTACCATTACCGCACATTACAATATCATCCGGACAGGCCATCGTACCGTATGGCATGGCCGGCCAATTGTGCCAGCCATAAATTTCGCTAACGCCTTTTAATGCGCCGTCCTTTATCATTTCACGCGCACCATGGCCGCCTTCTTCGGCAGGCTGGAAAATAAGAACTATTTGGCGTTCGAGTTCGTCTTCGTGTTGTTTTAACCAGCGTGCAGTAGCAATTAATGTAGCTGTGTGGCCGTCGTGACCACAGGCATGCATGCAGCCTGGATTATTTGATGACCATTCTTTATTGGTTTCTTCTACGATGGGTAGGGCATCGATATCGGCACGTAAAGCGATAGCTGGTGCAGTGCCAGATTCATTGATATAGGCAACCGTGCCGGTAGCCGCGCACGCGCGCCAGCGAATATTTAGCTCGGTTAATGCTTCTCTAACCGTATTAGCTGTTTGTAGTTCCTGCCAAGATAGCTCTGGATTACGGTGCAGTTCACGTCGGAAATTTTGCGCAAACTTAATTGTGTCTTGCCAGTCGTTCGACATAAAGCGTCTCCTGCCTGGAATTCACGAAATTGTATTCGTAAAAACGATGTATTTGCTTTGTCGATTTGCTGCCTAATAGTGCGTTGCAATGGTTGTTCCAAAAAACAATTAATAATATTTTTTTATGTATTTTGCTTTTTGAATTAGAAATAAGCTTAGAAATCAGCGTTTTATGTTGTGTGAACGATTGTTGTGAAATTTAGAAAATAGAGTGCGTCTGTATGTGACGCCAGTGGAATAATATGGTTCAGAAAATTATGCACTGGCATGAAGCGCGACGATAAGTCTTGGTGCGTAAATTACTCTCGTTAATTTAGGATAGCTAATCACAGAAAAATTACGAGGTTTAATGCATCGCGCCGTTAAATCGATATTGTTAGAGGTTGAGCTGCTGCTTGGGCAAGAGCGCAAGATAATATCCGTCCTGCGGTTTTTTCGGCTCGGCTAGTAAGAATAATTGGAACTCTCGCCCCGACAAGCACACCCGCTGCGAGTGCATTGCCTAAGTACATTAATTGCTTGGCGAGGATGTTACCTGCCTCTAGGTCGGGTGCTAATAATATATCTGCATCACCGGCAACCTCAGATTCAATGCCTTTTTCTAATGCAGCCTCGCGGTTAATGGCATTATCAAAGGCCAATGGGCCATCTAATAATCCACCAATAATTTGCTTGCGGTCTGCCATTTTACACAGAGCCGCTGCTTCTATGGTGCTAGGTATATCAGGGTTTACTTTTTCAACGGCACTTAAAATAGCGACTTTTGGACAAGAAATACCAATATGGTGAGCCAGATCTATGGCATTAGCGACGATGTCTTTTTTATCACGCAGGCTTGGTTGAATGTTGATTGCCGCATCGGTAACAAGTAAGGCTTTGTGATATAGCGGAATATCCAGATAAAATACGTGGCTTATACGTCGTTCGGTACGTATACCGTTCACTTTATCGAGGACGGCACCCAACAATTCGTCGGTCGATAGACCCCCTTTCATCAACGCATTCACGGCGCCTTGTCGTACCAATGACACGGCTACTTCGGCGGAGTGATGGCTGTGCTCACTATTGTGTATGGGGAGGGCGCTAATATCGAGGTTGTTGTCAGCAGCACATTGAATAATGCGCTCTTCTGGGCCTACTAAAATAGCGTCAATAAGACCTAAATTATGCGCCGCCAAAGCACCTGCTAGAGAGTTGGAAGTTACCGGATGCACAATGGCTGTTTTGACAGCCTCGCTACGCAAGGCTCGTTCTAGTAGAAGTTGCATTCTTGGATGCTGAGTGAGTGCTGCATCCAGTTCTTCTTTCAAACGTCCTGCGGCGAGCGCTTCCATGTCTGGCTTCCTTAAGAGATGTCTGGGCGTACGCCATCTTGTGGTTTTATCACTAAAATATCGCATTCGAGTTTATCTACTAAAGCTTCAGCGGTATTTCCGATCAATACTCCACTTAATCCTCCACGACCGATAGTGCCCACAACAACAAGATCTGCTTCGGTTTCTTTGGCGATATCGGCAATTACTACATCGGTATCGCCTTCGCCAATATGAATATGATCATCAGCAATATTGAATTTCTTGGCCCAAGCGGCACAGCCTTCTTCATGCTGTTCGGTAATGTATTTTTGAATGTCATCAGGGGCTGTGACTTCAGGAACCATGGCAAAAGCTACAGCCACCATAGGGTAGGCATTGGCTAAGTGTAGGTCGGTCTCAAAATGATCGGCCAAGTGCTCCGCGAAGGATAAGATATTGTCGTTGATTAATTCATGGCCAGTATCGCGCGAGGTGGAGTCGATAGCAGCAAGAACACGGTTGTGCTTCCAAGGTGTTGCAGACTTCACCAACATAACTGGAGCTGGGCAATGGCGCATTAAATTCCAATCGGTGTGTGTAAATATCCGCTGCAATAATGTGTGCGGTTGAGTGCCTTTTATCACCAAATCGAAATCTGTATTGCGTATAGATTCAATGGCACCGTCGTGAAGATGCTTTTGCCAGTGAACTTCGGTGCGCACAGTAACATTGGCGACATCGCGATCTTCTAGCAGGCTATCGAGCCAGCTCTGTGCGCGTTGGCTCAGGGCACCTTTAATACTGTGGCGCGTTGCTTCGTCGATACGAGCGTTATCATCACCATAGGTATCCCATGCACAAGTCATTAATGTGAGATCTGAATTGGTTGCTTTGGCAAGCCAAACAGCACGGTCGAGTGCGTATTGCTCGGGATGTTCTTGATCCAGCACGACTAAAATGTGGTTGATGTCCAACATAACCTTCTCCCAAGCTTCAAAGTATTTCAATTACCTTAACGCTAGCACGATCGAGTTGTCTTGTGTTGGGTCAATATTGCCTATGTATTATGACTGTTAGGGTTTAGCCGTGGATTGTTTGCGTTAATGATCATTTAGCAACTCAATCATGGCTCTTGCTGCGTTAGAGAGCGTGCGGTGTTTTAAATGGATGAGTCCTAGGTGGCGAATGGGAGAGGTGCCCGGCCAGACTAGTGTGTGGAGCTGGCCATCAACCATATTTTGCGGCAGTAGTGACCAGCCCATACCGACCGACACCATCATTTTGATGGTTTCTAAGTAATTGGTCGGCATTGGCGCATTGAGGGTCAAGCCGCGCTCGCGGAAGGCTTCGTCGACTAAACGATAAGTAATAGTATCTGGTTGCGGCAGTATCGCAGGCGTGCTGGCAAGATCCTCTAATGTAACTTGCTCTAACTGAACCAAGCGATGATCCGGAGCGCAGACGCACACCATAGTGTCTTGCCATAGCGGTATTTGCTCTACGTCTTCGGCATCACTTTCCTCTAACGTCGTTAGGGCGAGTTCAACTTGGCGTAATGTCACGGCTTGATAGGCTCGCTCAGATCCCATGAATTCTAAATTGAGTTGGGCGCTTGGGTAGCGTTGAACGAATTCTCGTAATACTGGTGGTAGACGATGCAGACCAATGTGATGGCTGGTCGCAAGTGAGAGATACCCACTGACTTGGCCCTCCATATTTACAAGATGGAGTTCTGTGTCGGTGACTAAATCGAGTATTGCGCGCGCTCGCGGAAGGAGGTTATGACCAGCTTCTGTAAGGCTAATGGTGCGATTGTGGCGGTCGAATAGGGTAACGCCAATTTGCTGTTCTAGCATTTGAATGCGCTTACTTACCGCTGATTGGGTTAGATGAAGATCTTCCCCGGCTGCAGAAAATGAACGATGCCCAGCAACAGCCAAGAAAGCTTTTAGTGATTGCGTATCCATAACCATTCTCGCCTTAGAATGTGTTTAATTTATTGTATTCCTATTTGGAATTCAAACTAGAAATAATATGAATTTGAGTTGTTACCTGCCTGCGGTATCCTGTGCACAGTGATAGCAACCCGCAGAGCATAGAAGGAGTCATCCACATGGCCGGGAAAACCTTGTACGACAAATTATGGGAACAACATCTTGTTAAAGAACGAGATGATGGTACTGCCTTAATTTATATCGACCGTCAATTACTGCACGAAGTAACCTCGCCCCAGGCTTTTGAAGGCTTACGCATTGCGGGTCGTAAACCTTGGCGTTTGGACGCCAACTTGGCAACACCAGATCACAACGTGCCAACGACCTCATTTGAACGTGAATCAGGCATTGCCGGTATTCAAGATCCGGTATCGCGTATTCAGGTGAAAACCTTAGATGAAAACTGCGATGAATTTGGTATCACCGAATTCAAAATGCAAGATATCCGTCAGGGTATTGTGCACGTAGTTGGCCCAGAACAGGGGGCGACATTGCCAGGCATGACCGTGGTGTGTGGTGATTCGCATACGGCAACCCACGGTGCCTTTGCAGCCTTGGCGCATGGTATTGGTACGTCAGAAGTTGAACACGTGATGGCCACCCAGTGTTTGATTCAGCGCAAAATGAAAAACTTGTTGATCAAGGTTGAAGGTGAGCTTGGCGCAGCTATCACAGGTAAAGATGTTGTTTTGCATGTGATCGGAATTATTGGTACCGCCGGTGGTAACGGTTGCGCGATGGAATTTGGCGGTTCTGCTATTCGCTCAATGAGCATGGAAGGCCGTATGACCATGTGTAACATGGCCATTGAAGCCGGTGCTCGCGTAGGTATGGTTGCTTATGACGACATCACTGCGGCGTATGTAAAAGGTCGCCCATATGCGCCGAAAGCGGATCAGTGGGAAGCGGCAACCGCTGCGTGGAAAGATTTAGTGTCTGACGATGACGCGGTATTCGATAAAGTTGTAGAAATTCGCGCCGAAGATATTAAGCCACAAGTGACTTGGGGTACTTCACCTGAGATGGTCACTACCATTGATGGTCGTGTGCCAACGTTGGAAGACGCTAAAGATGATGTAGAACGTTCTGGTTTCGAACGTGCTTATAAGTACATGGGCTTAACGCCGGGCCAAGCGATTACCGATATTCAATTGGATCGCGTCTTTATTGGTTCTTGCACTAACAGCCGTATCGAAGATTTACGCGCTGCGGCTGAAGTGGCCAAGGGTCGTAAAGTGGCGGCTACTTTGAAGCAAGCATTGGTTGTACCTGGGTCTGGTTTAGTAAAAGCTCAGGCTGAAGAAGAAGGTCTGCACGAAATATTTATTGCTGCTGGATTCGAATGGCGTGAGCCTGGTTGTTCAATGTGTTTAGCAATGAATGCGGATAAATTAGGTAATGGCGAACATTGTGCCTCAACGTCTAACCGTAACTTTGAAGGTCGTCAGGGTTACGGCGGTCGTACGCATTTGGTGAGCCCTGCGATGGCAGCGGCAGCCGCGATTGCCGGTCATTTTGTCGATGTTCGCGAACTTTAAGGGGGATAACAGTGAAACCATTTACAGTACAAGAGGGCATTGTTGCCCCAATGGATCGTGCCAACATCGACACGGACATGATTATTCCTAAGCAGTTTTTAAAGTCGATTAAACGCAGCGGTTTCGGCCCCAATTTATTCGATGAATTGCGTTATTTGGATGAAGGCCAGCCAGATGCGGATAACAGTGGTCGCCCGCTGAATTCTGATTTCGTATTGAATAAACCACGTTATCAAGGTGCGTCGGTATTATTGGCTCGTGAAAACTTTGGTTGTGGTTCGAGCCGTGAACACGCGCCTTGGGCATTGGAAGATTTTGGTTTCCGCACCATCATCGCGCCAAGCTATGCCGATATTTTCTTTAATAACAGCTTTAAAAATGGTCTGTTGCCAATCGTGTTAGACGAAGCAACCGTTGATCGTTTATTTAAAGCGGTTGAAGCCAATGAAGGTTATAAATTAACAATTAATTTAGAAGCGCAGACCATTGTTACGCCAGATGGTGAAACAATTCCATTTGAGGTGGATAGCTTTCGCAAGCATTGTTTGCTGAATGGTTTGGATGATATCGGTTTGACGTTAATCGACGCTGATGACATTCGTGCGTATGAAGCGAATCGTCGCGAGAAATCGCCGTGGTTGTTTGGCGCTGGTTGATATTGGTTAGGCTTTAGGCTGCACAACATTTGTATCGTATTTACTCGCTGACTCGACGTGAATCCATCCCGTTACACCATAAAGGGAAACTCGGGTTCGGAATCCATGGCGGAGTAGTCAGCCGAGCAAATACGGTACAATGTTTGGTAATTTGAGCTGCCGCAGTCTAGTTGTGAAATATGAGCCGTATTTTTTGACACTGGTTGATATTGGTTAGGCTTTAGGCTGCACAACATTTGTACCGCATTTACTCGCTGACTCGACGTGAATCCATCCCTGGAGTCTCGGCTGCGCCATCCATGGCGCAGACGGTCAGCCGAGCAAATACGGTACAATGTTTGGTAATTTGAAACGTCGCAGTCTAGTTGTGAAATATTAGCCGTATTTTTTGACGCTGGTTGATATTCGCCTGGTCTGTACAATGTTTCATGATTTTTAAGCGCTGTACTCTGCTGGTGAAATGCAGCTTCAGTTTTTAAGTGATGCTTAATATTGGATTTCTATACCGTTTTAATCTCGGTTTAGATGGAATAAAGGGTGTATTCGGGTTCAGTGAACTGACCGTCTGCGCCATGGATGGCGCAGCTCGAGCCTCCAAGGACGGATTTACGGCGGGTCAGCGAATGAAGCCGGATACGCCCTGAATCTCGTAGCGAATAAAGCCGGATAGGCCCTGAAGCTAGCGGCGAATAAAGCCGGATATGCCCATACAGAATTGCAAATATAGGTTGAGAAAAGAATGAGCAAAAACATACTCGTACTACCGGGCGACGGTATTGGCCCAGAAATCGTCACCGAAGCGGTGAAAGTATTAAACACTGTGAATGAAAAATTTAACCTCGGCCTGACCCTAGAGAATGGTTTGGTCGGTGGAGCGGCCTATGACGTACACGGTACGCCGCTGCCAGAAGAAACCATGAGCAAAGCGCGTGCAGCCGACGCTATTTTGTTAGGCGCTGTGGGTGGTCCTAAATGGGATGCCCTAGAAGATCGCGAATTACGTCCTGAAAAAGGCCTGTTAGGTTTGCGTTCTGGTTTGGAATTGTTCGGTAATTTACGTCCTGCGATTTTGTATCCGCAATTGGCCGATGCCTCTAGCTTGAAGCCTGAAGTTGTTTCTGGCTTGGATATTTTGATCGTACGCGAACTGACCGGTGGTATTTATTTCGGCAAGCCACGCGGCATTCGCGTGTTAGAAAATGGCGAACGCGAAGGCTATAACACTTACGTTTATAACGAATCTGAGATTCGTCGTATCGCTCGCGTTGCATTTGAATCGGCGATGAAACGCAATAAAAAATTGTGCTCCGTGGATAAAGCCAACGTATTAGAAGTGACTGTGCTGTGGCGCGAAATTTTAATTGAAGTTGGTAAAGAGTATCCTGAAGTCGAGTTGTCGCACATGTATGTCGATAACGCCGCGATGCAGCTGGTTCGCGCACCGAAGCAGTTTGATGTGATGGTTACCGGGAACATGTTTGGCGATATCCTGTCGGATGCTGCAGCGATGCTCACCGGATCTATCGGTATGTTGCCGTCGGCGTCGTTGGATAAAGACAACAAAGGTATGTACGAACCATGTCATGGTTCGGCACCGGATATCGCAGGTCAAGGCATTGCTAATCCATTGGCAACCATCTTGTCAGCGGCGATGATGTTACGCTATTCACTGAATGAAGTAGCGGCAGCCGATGCGATTGAAGCGGCGGTAAGCAAGGTATTGGATCAAGGCTTACGCACAGGTGATATCTGGTCGGCGGGTATGGAAAAAGTTTCCACTGAACAAATGGGCGAAGCAGTTGTTGCTGCTTTGCTATAAGGATAAAAGGTTTTAAACATGTCTCTACAAAAAGTAGGCCTAGTCGGCTGGCGCGGCATGGTGGGCTCTGTGCTCATGCAGCGCATGCAAGAAGAAAAAGATTTCGACCTGATCGAGCCGGTATTTTTTACCACCTCTCAGGCGGGTAAAGCAGCTCCAGATTTCGCTGGTAAAGATTGCGGCACTCTGTTGAGTGCGTTTGATATTGATGCGTTAAAAGCGCAGGACGTGATCATTACCTGCCAAGGTGGCGATTACACCAAAGAAGTGTATCCAAAGCTGCGTGAAGCAGGCTGGAATGGTTATTGGATCGACGCTGCGTCTTCATTACGTATGGCGGAAGATGCAATCATCGTTCTTGATCCAGTGAACAATAAGGTCATCGAAGCGGGCATTCAGAGCGGCGTTAAAACCTACGTCGGTGGTAACTGCACCGTTAGTTTGATGTTGTTGGCATTAGGCGGTTTGTTCGAAAAAGATTTGATTGAGTGGGTTGCTCCGCAAACCTATCAAGCGGCTTCGGGTGCTGGTGCGCAGAATATGCGTGAGTTGATCAGCCAGATGGGTGCTATTCACAGCGATGTAAAAGCCAAGTTAGATGATCCAGCGACGGCTATTTTGGACATTGATCGTCAGGTGGCAGAATTTATCCGCAGTGATGATTATCCAAAAGAACAGTTTGGCGCACCTTTGGCGGGAAGTTTGATCCCTTATATCGACTCACAATTGGTTTCTGGCCAGAGTCGTGAAGAGTGGAAGGCTCAGGTTGAAGCCAATAAAATTATGGGAACGACTGAAAAGCCAGTGCCTATTGATGGCTTGTGTGTGCGTGTCGGTGCGATGCGCTGTCACAGCCAGGCGATCACTATCAAGCTGAAAAAAGATATTCCAGTCAGCGAGATTGAAGCTATTTTGGCTGCCCACAATGATTGGGTAAAAGTGATTCCAAATGAGCGCGAAGCCAGTATGCATGAGCTTACACCGGCAAAAGTTACCGGTACATTGAGCATTCCTGTTGGGCGTATCCGTAAGTTGACCATGGGCCCAGAATACATTTCTGCGTTCACTGTTGGTGACCAGTTATTATGGGGCGCGGCTGAGCCACTTCGCAGAATGTTGCGCATTTTGCTTAATGCTGCTTAAAAAATAGGCAAAAAAGAGCGGGGCATTGCCCCGCTTTTGATCTCTTTTCTCGAAATAATTCTCTAAGTGTTTCATACGTCACGCTTTTATCCCTGCTAAGCTGGGCAAAATATTGCGCAAACTACTTTTATATTTGATACTACCGACTGCTTATGAATGGAATCGATAAGTAAGCTGGGTCAGGAATATCTATAAAAAAGCCGTTTTAGTAAAACGCTGGCGAGCGAATCGCCTGAAACGACAACAAGGAAGCAATAATGAAGCGCCTACTTGCGAATAGCTTGCTGCTGGCTGGAGGTCTGACGTTATCGTCTGAACTGCTGGCTTTAGGCTTGGGTGAAATGACTCTGAAGTCTGCACTCAATCAACCGCTAAATGCAGAGATTCAACTGGTTGATGCAGGTGATCTGACTCAGTGGGAAATTAAACCCTCACTGGCGTCGGCCAATGACTTTGAACGTGCAGGCGTTGATCGTTATTACTTTTTAACTAAGATTCAGTTCAAAGTTGAAGGTAACCGCGTTTTGGTCACTTCTAAAGACGTGATCAACGAACCATTTTTAAATTTCTTGGTAGAACTGAACTGGCCTGCTGGTCGGGTACTGCGGGAATACACCGTATTACTAGATCCGCCAGTCTTCCAAGAAGCGACGATCAATCCGTTGGTTGCCACACCGGCATCATCGGTGACATCGACCACCTCCGTGACTTCGCAACAGCCTGCTGGAGCTCCGGTGGCTGGTGCGCAGCCGTCTTATAATCGTTGGGCTAATGAGGCAGCCGCACCTGGTACCTACAAGGTTCAGCCGAATGACACTCTATGGCAGATCGCTGTAGCGACTCGTCCGGATCGTGCTGTATCACCGCAACAGATGATGGTGGCGTTACAAGAAGCGAATCCAAACGCCTTTATCGACGGCAATATTAATCGCCTTAAATCCCATGAAACTTTGCGCGTTCCAACTGCGGATGAGATCCGTGGTGTGCCAACACAGCAAGCTGTTGCAGAAGTTGCTCGTCAGAACCAAGCGATTAAAGCTGGTGCTGCACAACTTGATGCTACCGGTCGTAAGAATTCTGGTACAGGTTCTCGCGCTTCAGAAACGGGTGGTGAAGTTCGTTTAGTTACCGCGCCAAGCAATAACAAAGATGCGCAGGGTGCTAGCGGCGAAGTTGGTCGTGGTAGTGCAAGCCGTCAAGAGGCAATGGAAGCTGATTTGTCTATTGCGCTAGAGAACTTAGACAAAGGCCGTCGTGAAAACGAAGAGCTAGCCAAACGTCTAGCGGCTCTTGAAGAACAGATTAATACTTTACAACGCTTAGTCGCATTGAAAGATGATCAACTGGCTAACATGCAAGTCGGTGGTTCAAATACTAAAGCAGCTAATGCTGAAGTAAATCCACAAGCTACTGATGCTGTCGTTGCTAAACCTGTTGATTCAGCCGCTGAAACTGCCGTTGTCGGTGAAAAGTCTGCGGATGGCGCAACGACGGAAACAGCTAAAGACTACAACTATGCTGCGGAAACTGATCCTAAAGCGGCAGTAGAGCCAAGCGCAGAAGCGGCGGCTAATGCTGAAGCGGAAGCCATTAAAGCGCGTAAAGAACGATTAGCTAAGTTATTAGCAGCTGAAGAAGCGGCTAAAGCCAAAGATAAGAGCATTCTTGATCAGGTCATGGAGTTTCGCGATGAACTTATGATCGGCGGTGGAGCATTGCTTATTGGTTTGCTTGTTCTGGTTGGTTTGCGTCGTCGTAAAAAATCAGACGACAACACTCAAGACGAAACCGCCGACTTCGATGAAGAACCGGTGGTGATGGGTGATGGTAAGTTTGATAACGAAACGTTAGATAACTTTGATTTAAGCGATGATGATCTTGCCGTAGCTGAAACTAATTTTGGCGATGAAGATCTTGGCCTGGATGAGTTTGCAGAAGAGGACGAAGGTAAATACGAAACCGTTGCCCAAACTGAAGATGCCATTAGCGAGTCGGAAATCTACATCGCTTATGGAAAGTTTGATCAAGCAATCGACTTGTTATCCTCGGCAATTCAGTCTGAGCCAAGCCGCACTGATTTACGATTGAAATTACTTGAGCTTTATACCGAAGTAGATGATGCGGAAGCGTTTGCAAAGGCTGAAGGAGAACTGAGTGAGCTTGGCGATATTATCGCTAGTACACAGGCAGAAGATTTGCGTAAGCGTTTATCATCTCCTCTAGATCCTATGGTTGCGGGAGCAGCCGTTGTTGCTGGAGCAATGTCTCTAGATGACGGTCAAATTCCATCGCTCGATGACGAGAATGATGAATTTGCAGGTGGTTTAGACTTTGGTGATGCATTGGATTTTGGTGATGATACTGAAACCGTTGCTGACGATGGTCTCGGAAAGTCTTTAGAGGAAGTACCATCTTTAGATTTAGACGCTAACGTTGATTTCGATGTCGCGAGCGAAGGCCCAAAGTTATCGCTTGATACGCCAGATTTGGATGACGAGTTTGACAGCGAAAGTGATGAGCTTGAGTTTGATGTTGCAGAGTCGGTCGAGCTAGCTGAAAAGAAAGCGGACGATGAGCTCGACGAATTTGATTTCGATTTGGGTGATGACGCTGATGAGTCAATAGAATTTGATGAGCCTGCTGTAACAGAAGTGGCTGCAATTAAGGATGAACTCGTAGCTGATGACTTTGATTTTGCAGAAGATGAAATGGAAGCTGAGTTAGATCTCGAAACCATTGATTTTGCTGAAGAGCCAGAGGCTGTTGTTACTACCGAAGTGGAAGATGAAGAACTCGATTCTGAAGACGACGACTTAGTGGAACTCGCTGAGACGACGGCAGAGGCGCCGGCTTCAGGAGATGATGTTTTAGCTTTCGATATGGACGCAGAAACGGGCTTTGAGTCTGACGATAGCGATGTTGATTTGCAGTCATTGGAAGCAGAACTTGACGCTATTGGAACTGAAGCTGCGGATGCGGAAATCGTATCTGGCGCTGATGATCTTGATGAAGCTATGCCTATGGCCGATGTTCAAGATGATCTAGCCGAGGCCGAAGATGATTTGGCAGAGTTCGATCTAGCAATTGCCGATGATGCAGAAGCTAACGATGATGAAGTAGCGACTGAAGACGATGACCTGTCTATTCTTGATGGCTTAAGTGCCGGTGAAGATGACAGTGCGGCCGAGTTGATTGGTGGTATCGATTTAGATGAACTAGCGGCGTCAGATGATGAGTTTGATTTCTTAGCTGGTACCGACGAATGCGCTACTAAGCTCGACCTTGCTCGTGCCTACATCGATATGGAGGATGTTGATGGTGCGAAAGAGTTGCTACAAGAAGTTGTGCAAGAGGGTAGTGATCAACAGAAGCAGGATGCTCGCGAGTTAATGGATAATCTCGCCTGATCTATGACTGATACCCGTCGTTACGCCGCCGTTGTTGAATACAACGGCGCGCGTTTTCATGGTTGGCAACGCCAAAAACACCATGATGAACCTACCGTACAAGCAGCCCTTGAGGCAGCACTTTCTAAGGTCGCGAATCATCCCGTTGAAGTTGGCTGCGCTGGCCGTACCGATGCCGGTGTTCATGCCACGCGCCAAGTGATTCACTTTGATAGTCATGCCATTCGCACTAATTACAGTTGGTTGATGGGTGTAAATACTAATCTTCCTAGTGGCGTTGCGTTGCAATGGGTTGATGCAATTGACGATGAGTTTCACGCCCGCTACAAGGCAAAAGCGCGTCGCTATCGCTACCTCATTTATAACAATCAAGCGCGGCCAGCGTTAATGCATGATCAGTTAACCTGGTGGAAATACCCACTCGATGCCGACCGTATGCATGAGGCTGCACAAGCTTTGTTAGGTGAGCATGATTTCACCTCGTTTAGAGCTAAAGATTGCCAAGCGAAGTCACCGATAAAAACCATGCATGCAATTACTGTTAAACGCTGGGGCTCCATTATTATGGTAGAGCTTGAGGCGAGCGCGTTTTTGTATCATATGGTGCGTAATATTGTGGGGGTGCTACTGCCTATTGGTGAGGGTCATCAGCCAGTAGAGTGGATGGCAGAGGTATTGGCGCAGCAAGATCGAACAAAAGCAGGCGTTACGGCTCCGGGCGGAGGTTTGTACTTCGTTGGTGTGCACTATCCTGCCCAGTTTGATATTCCTTGTGATCCTTGGGGACCCGCTTTACTTGAGCCAATTTTACAGTTGGAGGCTAAGTAGGTCGGGCCGCTTCACTTACAGTGAAGCAGCCTTTCGTCTGCTTAGGGTTAATTCAGGCTCCAAGGTAATTGGTATAAACCCAGTTTGTTACCTTGCATACTATTTTGCTCAAAGATAATCCCTTTTTCGGTTACCAGAACGACGTCGTTACTGAACATCGGTGGTTGACCGATAATAACGGCAGTTGGCGAGTAGAAGGTGTCCTTGGGTGTTTCTGCTACGACCTTGTTGTCCTGAAGATATACCAAACTTCCCTTTAGATAATCAGTGAGTAGAAAGCCGTTGGCTGTTGGAAGGAAGTCATCGAGTACGGTGCTTTTTCTTTCATAAACGGGTACAAAATCACCGCCGCTACCATCTGGTTGACGTTCGATATAGCCGAATTGAGCTGTAATGGTTCCGCTTTTCATTGCGGTTGTATATAAGCGGTCGCCCACCCATTTAATACCGTTAGCAAAATATTCGAAATTATCAGCCCAAACTTGAAGGTCGGCCACGGTGGTTGGATCAGACAGGATAATTTTAAAAATACGGCTGTCGCCAGAGTCTGAAAAATATAGGTTACCTTCATCATCAACCTCCATTCCATTAGCTATCTGGACATCCGCCAGTGGTGAAAGAGTGGTGAGCGTCATTGACGGATGCATGCCATCTGTTGAGCTATTGGTAATGGCCGAATCCATCGGCACTATTTCGCCACCAATAAGAAAGGATTTTAAAAAATCTGGCGAGCTTAGATTATTGCAAACTCCATAGAGGTAATTATCGCGGACAATAATTCCTTCAACGGTGCAGTCGCCATGAAAGGTATCCAGTTTAATGAAACTACCATCAGGCTTTTTAACGATTTCAAAAACGTTTGAGCCACCTGAAACAAACAGTCGTCCGTCGTCTGTAAACAGTAGATTTTCTGCGTCAGGTACATCGTCAACAATGGTTTGACTCTCAGATCCACAACCTGAAAGAATGATGGAAAATAGGCCTGCGGCCACCCATTGGCTTATTTTATCGTTGTTCATAGCACGCTCCAGTTGCATATTTATTATAAGAATAACAACCATAATTTACCGTCACGCATCGGAGTAGAGGCTTTAAGGCCAGATTTTCGGTCAGGGATGGTCAAGAAAGGATTCATCTCCATGTCTTTAAATACTCGTGCGGCATATTCAGATTCAGCGACGCCAGTATGGCTTGCGCAGCAAGTTCCTGATGCCTACGTAAGCTTGTTAAAAAAATGGGGTAGCGCCAGTGATATCTCCGCCGGCCGGCCTAACATATCGTTAGGCGATCTGCTGAATATCATGGCTGCAGTGTTAGAGAATGAGTCAGATTATCTGGCGGGCGAGCTTGGTTGGCAGCTACAGCCTACGGCGTATGGCGATTTAGGCCAAGCAATGATGTGCGCCTCCTCACTACGACATTGTTTAGAGTTATTACAAGATTTTGGCCCTCTAGTGTCTCTGGGGGTATCCAGTTTTGATGTCACTCAGACCGACGAGATTTGCACTATCCATCATATGGTAACGCCTTGGGTGAGCTCTAATTTGCAAAATCTTTGGAACGCGAGTTGTTTGTTCAGTTGGCGTAGAAGTTTTCATTTCTTACTGGGCGGAGAGTTTGAATCGCGCATTTCGTTAAATCATGCTGCGCCACTTTCGTATGATGCAGCACAGTTGTTCGAGCGCTTTGGACAAGTGGATTTTGATCAGGCGGAATGCTCGTTATCATTTTCAACGACGTATCTTGATTTGCCTTTAGTGTTACAAAATTCAACGGTACTTGCCCAAGCACTGACTCGCTGCCGAGAGCGGCAACTGTTGAGCTATCAGTACGAGCATAGGACAACCGTCGCGAAGGTTAAGGGCTTATTAAAGTGTTCAGTGGATGGTTACCCTCGGCTGGAGGAGCTGGCGGACATGTTGCATATTTCTGCACGCTCGTTGCGGCGTCATCTGGCGGCTGAGGGCTTTACCTATAGCGTTTTATTAGAGCAAGCTCGAATAAGGGATGCCGCTGACTTATTGGTGTTGCAACATATACCGATTCAACAAGTTGCCGAATCGTTGGGGTATTCGGATTCGTCCAATTTTGCTCGCGATTTTCGACAATGGGTTGGCTCTTCTCCGAGTGAATATCGGCGCTTGGCCAAAGGCAAAAATTTGGTGCCGGTGGGTGAAAGTATAACTTAGCGTCTCGCTGAGGCTGAATTGATCTCTTTAAATAACTTATACCGTTATCTTCAAGGCGCTTTCAATTGTGACGCCGCTTAACTCTCTTTGCTATCATGCTTCGTCTATTTTTATAGCTCTACATGACGGAGCTGAATCTCAGTAGGAGAGCAGGGCATGTTGCGGACACGCATTAAAATTTGCGGTATTACCCGAGCCGAAGATGCAACGGCTGTCGTTGATGCAGGTGCGGACGCATTAGGCTTAGTGTTTTATCCTCCCAGTCCGCGTGCGGTCGATATTGCTGCGGCGAAAATTATTGTTGCCGATGTGCCAGCGTTCGTAAGCGTTACCGCTTTGTTCGTAAATCCTACCGTAGAAGAGGTGCAAAGCGTTTTAGATAGCGTTAGAATTGACCTACTTCAATTTCATGGTGATGAAGAAGATGCCTTCTGTCGGCAGTTTAATCGTCCCTACATCAAAGCCCTCCGTGTCCGGCAAGCGTCGGACCTGGTGGCGTCGTGCCTGCGGTTCCCAAACGCACTGGGCATCCTTCTAGATAGCTATAAGCCGGGTGTGCCCGGAGGAACAGGAGAGACATTCGATTGGTCTCTGGTTCCAGCAACACCACCAAAACCTATTATTCTTGCCGGTGGCCTAGCCCCCGAAAATGTTGCTGCCGCGATTGAACAAGTCGCGCCGTTTGCCGTCGATATAAGTGGCGGCGTAGAAGCAGCAAAAGGGATCAAAGATCACGGCAAAATCAACGAATTTGTAAAAGAGGTGTACCGTGTCGACCAACACAGACTTCAATGTTGAACTTCCAGATGAGCGTGGCCATTTCGGTATTTTCGGCGGACGTTTTGTTTCTGAAACACTGACAGCAGCGCTTGATGAGCTGCAATCTACCTACGAAAAACTGCGTGAAGATCCTGAGTTTCAGGCGCAATTTGATTCGGACTTAGCCCATTATGTGGGCCGTCCATCCCCGTTATATTTGGCCGAACGTCTTACTGAATATTGTGGTGGTGCGCAGATTTATCTGAAGCGCGAAGATTTAAACCACACCGGCGCTCACAAAATTAACAACACCATAGGCCAAGCCTTGTTGGCTAAGTTTATGGGCAAGAAAAAGATCATTGCCGAAACCGGGGCTGGCCAACATGGCGTAGCTTCTGCAACCGTAGCCGCGCGCTTCGGTTTGGAATGTAAGGTATTTATGGGCTCGACTGACGTTGAGCGCCAGAAGCTCAACGTCTATCGCATGAAGTTGTTAGGCGCAGAGGTTGTGTCAGTAACATCGGGGACCAAAACCCTGAAAGATGCGATGAATGAAGCGATGCGTCATTGGGTTACGAATGTCGATGATACCTATTATGTGATCGGCACGGCTGCGGGCCCACATCCATATCCTATGCTGGTTCGCGATTTCCAGAGCGTGATTGGTCGTGAAACGATTCGCCAATGCGATACCCAAATCGGTCGTCAGCCTGATGCTGTGGTTGCGTGTGTTGGTGGCGGTTCAAACGCGATTGGTATGTTTTATCCTTACATTAAGTATCCAGAAGTTGCCATGTATGGTGTTGAAGCCGGCGGGTTAGGTTTGCATGGCGATGATCATGCTGCGCCGCTAAGTAAAGGACGCCCGGGCGTACTGCACGGCAACCGTACTTACTTAATGGAAGACGATAATGGCCAAATCATGAGCACGCATTCGATTTCGGCAGGCTTGGATTACCCTGGCGTTGGCCCAGAGCACAGCTGGTTGAAAGACGTTAAGCGTGCTCAATACGTTGCCGCTACGGATGACGAAGCGATGGATGCTTTCCATAAACTGACGCGTTTAGAAGGCATTATGCCAGCGTTAGAGTCTGCCCATGCCGTTGCGTATGCGATGAAGCTAGCGGCGACTATGAGCAAAGATCAGGTGATTGTGGTGAATCTTTCTGGGCGTGGGGATAAAGATATCCATACTGTTGCCACGTTAGACGGTGTAACCGCTTGATTATGAACCTGCTGCGCTCGGAAATACGGCGTTAAAAATCAGCTCGGTATGCTCATGTACGACTTGTACACTGCGCTACCTCGCTGATTTTTGCCTTGTCTTTCCATCGCTCGCGACGGTTCTGAAGCTCTTTAGGTATAGCTTTTTAGGTATAGCTCTCTATAGGGTGCTCAGAAATAATTATTCTTCCTCGCGATCAACATATCGAGAGGAATTGGTAGGATTAAAAAAATGTCTCGTATCAATACTGTATTTACTGCTTTAAAAGAACAGGGTCGCCAAGCGCTGATCCCCTACGTAACGGCGGGTGATCCGCTGAAAGAATCTACTGTGCCTATGATGCATGCGATGGTAGAAGCCGGTGCCGATATCATTGAATTGGGAGTGCCGTTTTCGGACCCAATGGCTGACGGCCCGACCATTCAATTGGCGTGCGAACGCGCGTTAGAGCACGGTACGTCATTGCGTGATGTATTGGCTATGGTGACGGAATTCCGTAGCAAAGATAGCGTTACTCCGATCGTGTTGATGGGGTATTTGAACCCTGTTGAAGCCATGGGTTATCAGGCGTTTGTCGATGCTGCTATTAAGGCGGGTGTTGATGGTGTTTTGATGGTGGATTTACCGCCAGAAGAAGCGCACGACGTTGATAGCATCTTCAAAAAAGCAGGGCTGGATGTGGTCTATTTGATTGCGCCAACCACCACTGATAAGCGTATCGAAAGCATTGGTCACGCTGGTAGTGGTTATGTGTATTACGTGTCTATCAAGGGTGTGACTGGCTCGAATACCTTGGATATTGATGACGTTGCACGCAACTTAGAGCGTATTCGTAAGCACGTTAGCATCCCTGTCGGTGTGGGCTTTGGCATTCAGAACGGCGAAACTGCCGCCAAGGTTGCGAAAATTTCTGATGGTGTGATTGTGGGTAGTGCGTTGGTTAATCGTATTGCCGCAAACCAACACCAACCAGACGTTGCGATTAAAGAAGTGTCCGACATATTAAGAACGATGCGTTTAGCGATGGACGCGTAAGCCAGTCATTATGTTGCAAACATTTTCTAGCGTAGACGAGTGGTTAACCCATCTTGAAGGCATTCATCCGGCGGAGATCGAACTAGGTCTAGCGCGTGTCTCCAAGGTTGGAGCAGCAGTGGGCTGCTTACGAGCTGCACCACTGATGATTTTGGTGGGTGGAACCAACGGCAAAGGGACCACCAGCGCGCTCATAGCAGCTTTATTACGCCAACGTGGATTGCGCGTTGGTGTATACAGTTCGCCGCATATTTTGCGTTACAACGAGCGCGTTAGTATTGATGGTGTTGATATCAGCGACGCTGATTTATGCGCAACCTTTGCTCATATCGAAGCCGCGCGTGGAGATACGACGCTCACGTATTTTGAATTCGGTACGTTAGCGGCGTTGATTTATTTTCAACAGCAGGGTGTCGATGCCTGTGTGATGGAAATTGGATTAGGCGGTCGTCTTGATGCGGTGAATATCGCAGCCGCGGATATTTCCGTAGTGACCAGTATTGGTTTGGATCATCAGTCTTGGTTGGGTGATACGGTCGCAGAAATCGCTTATGAAAAGTGCAGTATCGCTCGCAAAAACTGTTTTCTAGTTTGCGGTCAGCCGGATGCTCCCGATACTGCTGCAACAACAGTGGAGAATATTGGCGGGCAGTTTGTTGGGCGTGACGATGAATTTAGCGCTCGACGAAGCGATTCCGGTGTGGAAGTGCGATTTCGTGATAGTCGCGGTAGTCCGCAATGTTGGGCTTTACCGACACCTAAAATTCCTTATCCAAACGTTGCTACTGCCATTCAAACATTGGCTTTGATCAATCAATTGCCGAGTTATGCCGAGGTTGTTGAGGTAGTTTCGACCTTGGCTGTTCCTGGGCGATTACAGACATTTGATTTTGGCGCTCTGCGTTTAACTCTTGATGTTGCCCATAATCCTCAAGCAGCTGAGTTTATTGGTCAGCAGTTAGTTCAAGTGGACGGTATTGTGCTCGGTATGTTGGGCGATAAAGATGTCGAGGGTGTATTGCGGGTTTTACCAGCAAGTAAGGTTTTCCATCTTGTTAGTCTGACTCAGTGTCATCGCGGTTTAAGTGCTCAAGCATTGCACGCTCGCGCCGATTTTGCTGCAGACATTCAAGTGCAAGAGTGGGATACCGTTGAACAGGCGCTGAATATGTTAATAGCGACAAATGCAACAGGACATTGGCTTATTGCTGGGTCATTTTATACGGTTGAAGCGGCTCAAATTTGGCTAAATGCTCATCAAGCTGATCGGCAAATGCAGAGCAGCGGACAGGGAGTTGCATAATGGAACTACACCTTAAAAAGCGCATATTAGGCGCGCTCGTCACGGTTGGTATCGCTGCATTGGTGCTGCCTGTGGTGCTAGATGGTTCACGTACTCATCGCGGATTGAGTTCAGACATTCCTCCCATGCCAGAGCCACCTCAGTGGTCAACGTTAGAAGATGAACGAAAGGTGAGGAAAGAGCTGGAGCAGTTAGCCAGCGGTGAAGCTGAAAAAATGGTATCCGTACCTGATATCGTAGTGGTTGATCATGACGATACCTCTCGCGGTGGAGCTCAAAGTGATCGCTCAAGTTTGGATGATGAGCAAATGCCATATGCATGGACATTGCAGATTGGTGTCTTCTCTCAGCGCGATAACGCTCATCGCTTACGCGATAAATTACGCGGGTTAGGTTATAAGGCTTATGTGCAAGAATTCGCCGAAACAAAGCATACAGGCGTTTATGTTGGGCCCGAATTAACGCGCGCGAAGGCTGAAGAATTACAAGCAGCACTTAAAGCAGAGTTGAAGCAGAAAGACATCTATCTGCGGCGCTACAAGGCTGAGAGTTAATCCACAGAAGAGCCCAACGATTAGAGCTTTCTTACCCAGCGTGCTTTGGTATACTGCGCGCTTTCTTGAAGTACTCAGAGGCAACGAATGGCGGTAATTGATTGGGTGATACTGGCCGTTGTCGTGGTGTCGGCCCTGATCAGTCTAAAGCGCGGCTTTGTGAAAGAAGCGCTATCACTTGCCTCGTGGGTCGCAGCATTTTTGGTTGCGCGCTTCTTTAGCGCCAACTTGGCAACCTTACTGGTTGGACAGATTGAAACGAACTCTCTTCGTTGGATCGTCGCTTTCGTTATTCTTTTTGCAGGCACTTTAGTTGTCTGTGCTTTACTGAACTATCTATTGTCTGAAGTTGTCAGGATGACGGGACTGAGCGGTACGGATCGGGTTTTCGGTATGGTCTTTGGACTTGCCCGCGGCCTTTTGATCCTAGTTGCGATTGTGTTTTTGGCGCAGTTCACGCCAGTGGCACAAGATCAGTGGTGGCAGGATTCCCTCTTTATACCTCACCTAGAAACAGTTGCTGATTGGGCGCGAAAAACGCTGCCATCAACAGTAACTCAGGTGATGACGACTACTAATTAAACTCTAGCTTTTTGAGGTTACACGCGCATGTGCGGAATAGTGGGTATTGTCGGCAAATCCCATGTCAACCAGGCTATCTATGATGCCCTGACAGTATTGCAACACCGTGGTCAAGATGCCGCGGGTATCGTGACTAGCTACGGCAACAAACTGTGTTTGCGTAAAGATAATGGTCTCGTGAGTGATGTATTCCGCACTCGTCATATGCAGCGCTTACTGGGCAATATGGGTATTGGCCATGTGCGTTATCCAACGGCAGGTAGTTCGAGTTCGGCGGAAGCTCAGCCGTTCTATGTTAACTCGCCTTATGGGATTACCTTGGCACACAACGGTAACCTGACTAATACAGAAGAGTTGGCAGACGATATCTATCGCGAAGATCTACGTCATATTAATACGACGTCAGACTCTGAAGTCTTGTTGAATATCTTTG
Organism: Thalassolituus oleivorans MIL-1; assembly: GCF_000355675.1. NCBI lineage: Bacteria > Pseudomonadati > Pseudomonadota > Gammaproteobacteria > Oceanospirillales > Oceanospirillaceae > Thalassolituus > Thalassolituus oleivorans. The sequence goes on from NC_020888.1 coordinate 1,661,699, forward strand.
CTCACGAGTTGCAAGAACAGCGTCAGTTGCTACCAACGCCAGACGTTATTTTTAAAGCAGTGAGCGAAGTTCATAAGCGTATTCGTGGTGGCTATGCCGTGGTTGCTATGATTAGCGGCTATGGCATCGTAGCTTTCCGTGATCCTCATGGTATTCGCCCTGCGATTTTCGGCTCTCGCGAGACTGCGACAGGCATGGAATACATGGTTGCCTCTGAATCGGTTGCTCTAGATGCGCTTGGTTATAAAATCGAACGCGACATAGCACCTGGGGAAGCGATTGTTATCACAGAGGATGGTCAGTTGTTTACTCAGCAATGTGCTGAGCACACTGAGCTAACGCCGTGTATTTTCGAACAGGTTTATTTTGCGCGTCCTGATTCTATTATTGATGGCGTTGCAGTTTATAAAGCGCGTTTGCGCATGGGTGAAAAGCTGGCAGAAAAGATTTTGCGTCAGTACCCTGATCACGATATCGACGTTGTGATTCCAATTCCAGATACGAGCCGTTCATCTGCCTTGGAATTAGCCAATCGTTTAGGCGTGAAGTATCGCGAAGGCTTTATGAAAAATCGCTACATTGGCCGCACCTTTATTATGCCGGGCCAGCAGTTGCGTAAAAAATCCGTTAAGCAAAAGCTTAATGCCTTGGATTTAGAATTCCGCGGTAAAAACGTGTTGTTGGTCGATGATTCCATTGTTCGCGGTACAACGTGCGAGCAGATCATCGAAATGGCTCGCGATGCTGGCGCGAATAAAGTGTATTTTGCTTCAGCGGCTCCGGCGGTTCGTTACCCTAATGTTTATGGTATCGATATGCCGGCGAAAGAAGAGTTTATCGCTCACGGTCGAACCACAGAAGAAATCGCCACGGCAATTGGTGCCGACTGGTTGGTGTATCAAGATATCGACGATCTCGTTTCTGCGTGTTTAGAAGGCAGTAAAACATCAGCCAAGAGTTTTGATTGCTCGGTATTTAACGGCAACTACATCACTGGCGATATTAACGATGAGTATTTCGAACGTCTTTCTCAGCTGCGTAATGATGCAACAAAAGAAGGTAAGCGCGTTGTAGAAAACGTTGCAATCGATCTACATAACGATGAAACCGAGTCCTGAGGGGATCAGGTAATGAAGGATTTTTCAGAATTTAATGGCCGTTATCAATCCGATTTAACCGATGCCGGATTTGATACGCTAGCAGTGCGAGCTGGACAAGTTCGTACTCATGAGTGTGAGCATTCAGAAGCTATCTTCACGACTAGCAGTTATGTATTTAACTCGGCCGCAGAGGCAGCTGCGCGTTTTTCTGGCGAAGTGCCGGGTAACGTCTACTCACGCTACATGAATCCAACCGTTCGCACCTTTGAAGAACGCTTAGCGGCACTTGAAGGTGGTGAACTGTGTGCTGCTACTGCATCCGGTATGGCGGCTATTTATTCTGTCTGTATTGCTCACATGCAAGCGGGTGACCACTTAGTGTCGTCACGCAGTGTATTTGGTAGTACCAATATTCAGTTCGAACGGTATTTGCGTAAATTCAATGTCGATATTACCTACGTTGATTTATTGGATATTGATGCTTGGCGCGCAGCGATTAAAGACAACACTAAGATGTTGTTTTTAGAGTCGCCGTCAAATCCGTTAACTGAAATTGCGGATATTCGTGCGTTGGCTGAATTAGCCAAAGAAACCAACACTTTATTGGTGGTGGATAACTGTTTCTGTACCCCAGCGCTGCAAAAGCCGTTAGCGTTAGGTGCCGATCTGGTTATTCACTCGGCCACCAAATATATCGACGGCCAAGGCCGTTGTATTGGCGGTGCAGTGGTGGGGTCTGCGGAATTAATTGAGCCGGTTGTTGGTGTATTGCGTTCCGTTGGTCCAACCATGAGCCCATTTAATGCGTGGGTGTTTTTAAAGGGGTTAGAAACACTTGGTCTGCGAATGAAAGCGCACAGCGAGAACGCATTGGCGTTAGCGCAATGGTTAGAACAGCATCCCAAAGTCACCAAAGTCAATTATGTGGGTTTGCCTACGCATCCTCAGCATGAGCTTGCCATGAGTCAGCAAACTCTGGGGGGCGGTGTCTTGTCATTTGAGGTCGCCGGAGGTCGCGAAGCGGCTTGGAAGGTCATCGATGCTACACGTATGATCTCCATTACGGCGAACTTAGGTGATACTAAAACGACGGTGACGCATCCGGGCACGACGACCCATGGTCGTTTAACCGATGAGCAGCGCGATGCTGCAGGTATTAGCCAAGCCTTGATTCGTATCGCCGTTGGTCTAGAAGATGTTCAAGACATTATTGCGGATTTAGCCAGCGGCTTAGACGCTCTGTAATCTGTTAGCGGCATCTGCGGGTTATCCCCGTAGATGCTTTTCAAATTCCCTTAAAAACTGGATTTTATCCTACCTTTACCCTTAAGCTCGAAGGCTGTCGATTTTTAAGGTGTCCTCATGGCTGAGCCAATTGCCAACGCATTAGAACAACTCAATAAAGTTATCCTTGGTAAAGAGCCAGAACTAAAACTAGCGCTGACGTGCTTGTTGGCAAAAGGTCATCTGCTGATTGAAGACTTACCGGGCATGGGCAAAACTACCTTGTCTCATGCATTGGCTAAAGTGTTGGGCCTTGATTACAACCGGATTCAATTCACCAGCGATTTGCTGCCTGCGGATATTCTTGGCGTCAGTATTTTCGAGCGTGAAGGCGATCACGGACAATTCCGTTTTCATGCGGGTCCTGTTTTCAGCCAGTTATTGCTTGCTGACGAAATTAATCGCGCTACACCTAAGGCGCAAAGCGCCTTGTTAGAGGCGATGGAAGAAGGCCAAGTCACCGTCGAAGGCGAGACGCGTCCATTGCCCGATCCATTCTTTGTGATAGCCACTCAAAATCCGATTTCTCAGGCGGGAACATTTCCCTTACCAGAATCACAGCTCGACCGTTTTTTAATGTGTATTCAATTAGGTTATCCCGATGAGCGTGCTGAACGTGAATTGTTAGAAGGGGTGGATCGTCGTTCGATGATTGCAGGTCTAAATGTGACCATCGACCATGCCATGCTAACTCGATTACAAGCGGCGGTACTCAAAGTTAAAGCGTCGTCCAGTGTCTTGGACTACTTACAACGTATTGTCGCCTTTACGCGCACCCAAGGTGGCTACGCTTATGGACTATCGCCACGCGGTGCACTGGCGCTGCTGCGTGCCGCCAAAGCATGGGCCGTGGTGCATAAACGTTTGTATTTGTTACCCGAAGATATTCAGGCCGTACTTCCTGCGGTAGCGGATCACCGTTTAGGTGATAGTGCCGGTGGTGGTGCTCATAGCGCATCGCAAACAATTTTAACGCGCGTGCCGGTATTGCTTTAAATCATGCGAGCTTTTTTTCAACGACGTTGGGCTACATGGTTAGATCAACGTATACCAAGTACTGCGATGTTAGCCTTATCTCATCGTTCGGTATTTATATTACCGAGTCGAGTTGGTTTCATGCTCGGCTTTGTTTTGTTGGTTATGCTGGTAACGGCCATTAATTATCAAAACAGTCTGATTTATGCCGTCACGTTTTGGTTATTTAGCGTTGCACTGACGAGTATGTGGTTCACCTTCGCTAATTTGTCTGGCCTAACGCTGACAGCAGGGCACGCAAATCCAGTGTTTGCCGGAGAAATGTTAGATCTACCGGTAACCCTTTCTGCGCAACCTAAGCGCATGGCCGCTGGAGTTCTGGTGGGTTATCGCGGCGAGCCCTTAGTGATGCACACAATTCCTGCGAATGGACGTGTCATTGCGCGCTTATCGCAGCGAACCACGAAACGTGGTTATTTTAAAGCCGGGCGTTTACGCGTCGAAAGTCGCTTTCCATTAGGGTTTTATACAGCATGGTCTTGGGTGGCACTCGACTACCGTGTATTGGTATATCCCGCGCCCGAATCTTCACCTTTGATTTTAGGTGACGGCGAAGAGGGGGAAACGGTACTAGGTGCTATTGCACATAGATCGGGGGAGCAAGATTTTAATGGCCTGCGTAATTATCAGCCTGGCGATTCGATGCGACAAATTGCCTGGAAACATTTAGCTCGTGGCAAAGGGTTAATGACTAAACAATTCGATCACGACGATGGCGCACTCTGTTGGTTGCGTTGGGATAACGTGAATGTCGCCAACGTAGAGCGCCGCTTATCACGACTTTGTGGCTGGGTATTAGAGGCTCATCACAATGGTTGGCGCTACGGTTTACAATTACCGACTATAGAAATTCCGCCCGCAAATAGCGACGTTCATCTACAAGCCTGCTTAGAAGCCTTGGCGTTATATGGGCAGGATAAACAATGAAACAAGCGGCCAATGCGATCCCTCGAATTTCTTTACTCTGGTTGCTCGCTGGATTTGGTTCTTCGTTGTTACTGCATACTGAACACTTACCCATTTGGTTTTTAATTCCATTAACTATCTGTGTCGGCTGGCGGGCGTTAACTCATGCGGGGCGATTACCGTATCCAAATAAGTTGGTTAAAACACTGGTTGTCATGTTATCGGGTGCGGTTGTCGTTATTTCGTTTGATCGACAATTGTCGCTGGAAGGAGCATCCGCTTTTTTAGTGATGGCGGCTATGCTGAAATTACTTGAGATGAAAACTCAGCGCGACGCTTATGTCGTCGTATTTATCAGCTATTTTTTATTAGTTTGTGGATTTTTATTCAATCAATCCATTACTGCAGCGCTTATTGGCATTAGTTCTGTGTGGATTATTACTAGCTCTATGGTCGCACTGCACATGAGTACCCCGGCGGGTAATGTGGGTGCACTCCCTATTGCGCGTTACAGCGCTTCGGTATTGGCAGCGGCCTTACCCTTTATGCTTTTTGCTTATTTGTTATTTCCGCGTTTAGGACCGTTATGGAGTATTGGCTTACAGTCGAAAGATGCACATACAGCGCTGTCGACGGAGATGGCACCGGGTGATATCGCCAGTTTAAGTCAGTCGGACAAATTAGCCTTTCGAGTAACCTTTGATGACAATCGACGTCCACCTCAAAATGAACTTTATTGGCGCGCATTAATGCTGGATTTTTACGATGGCAATGCATGGCAGCCATCGAAACCTGTGACTACGGCTAAATGGTTTAATCCTCGCGATCTTGATAATCGAGATGATCAAGGTATTGGCTACGACATTATTCAAGAGCCGACCGATCAGCAATATTTATTCTCACTACGCGGTGTTCAAGCGTTAGAAGAGAATACCGGTGTGACCAATGCAGATTTTCTATTAGCCCGTAAACCATTATTTCAACGGCTACGATATCGTGCGTGGTCTGATCCAACGGCCAGCAATCAAGCTGATGGATTGACCTGGCTTGAGCGCAAACAATATTTACAATTGCCCAGTCAGGGTAATATCAAGGCTCGGCAGTGGGCCAATGATTTGTATTCTGGGGCCGTAACCGACTGGGCATTTGCACAAAGCATTTTGACCTATTTCCGACAAAATCCTTTTTTCTACACATTAGAACCACCGCTACTTAAAGATAACGATATTGACGAGTTTTTATTTAGTACCCAGCGCGGTTTTTGTGCCCATTATGCCTCGGCGATGACGTTTGTTGCGCGTTCGGTTGGTATACCTGCGCGAGTCGTTGTCGGGTATCAAGGTGGTGAGTGGAATGCGCAAGAAAACTATTTGACGGTACGTCAATACGATGCTCATGCGTGGGTGGAGTTATGGATTCCTACTATGGGGTGGATGCGGTTCGACCCAACGGCAGCGGTCGCACCGGATCGAATTGAATATGGCCTAGAGCGAGCAGTAGAAAAGGAAGGTACTTTTTTACGTGAGCAAATATTCTCTAGCCATAAAATGCGCGGTATAAGCTGGATTAACAGTCTGCGTTTAAAACTTGATTCGGCTAACTACTATTGGCAGCGCTGGGTGCTGTCTTACGATAAGCAGCGCCAAGGTAAGTTATTAAAGCAATGGTTTGATCGCGGTAGTTATCTTGATGGCCTCTATATGCTTGCGGCTGTTTTGGGTGGATTGTTTCTATTGTCGGCTATTGTGTTGTGGTGGCGAGATAGACCAAAGCAATTGCCGCCGTTACAACGAGCTTGGGTGGCGTTACAGAATCGCGCACAGCGCAGTGGACTGGAGCCATTAATAGGTGAAACCGGCTCCAGTTACTTAGCGCGTTTAGGTCTTGCTTGGCCTGAACTCGATCAACAGAGCCGTGACGTTGCCAGTTTAATGGATGCGTTTTTATACGGTGAATTAAGTGAAAAAGCGGATAAGGCTGACTATAAAATGCTGGTTAGGCGATTAGGGCAGTTGCGTAAAAGCCTTCGGCCACGGACAAAAACATCCGCTACCAGCAACGTTCATAAAGGGACCGTATGAGCCGTGCTTCATATCGTTCACCATATTAGTGAATAAACTATCTTCCGATAGCGTACAGAGGGCACCAAAGCCATAAGCGCCATAGTAACTTAGCTGGTAGGCATTGCTGTTTTCAACCTTGTACAAGGCTAAACCCGGGCTAGCCGACAGTGGTAGCTCATCTTCAGGTTTTAATACCAGCAACTCCATACGCTGACCATTCAAACGTTGAAAATCGTCGATTTGCTCTGTTGTGATAGAAGCGGGTGCTAGTGCTATGGCGCGTAATTCTTGCTTAGTAAAGTGGCTTAATAATGAATCTAAATGACGCTGACTTACCGCATTGCATAAGCAATCGGGATTCCATAGGTGCAACAGAATAATTTGCTGTTCAATCTCGCTTGCGGGTAAGCGCTGCAAAATGGCCGACAAGGCTGTGTCCACAGCGCCTATCTGCATCGCTTCAACAGGATCGGTGTCTGCGACAAATGGCCTTAGTTGTTTCTGTTGAAACCACCAAAGACCAAAAAGAGATCCTCCCAGCCAAAGAGTGATAAGGGCGATTAAGAGTATGTGTTTAACGGTTGAGGTAGATGTCGTCATGGCTGAATTATAACAGACTGTAAGAATGTCACCCTCTAGGATTTTGGTGTATGTTAGCGCCATTCGTTGTTGCGCAACTGGAATTTCCTGATGCCCAAGACCTTTCTTCAAGTTACTGATTCAAGTTTTTCCGTCTTGGTTGAAGATGGCTCGATGCATGCTCCTGTATTGGTCGACGTGTGGGCACCGCACTGTGCTCCTTGTCGCGCGTTAGAACCTTGGTTAAATACCCTTCAGCTTTCCATGCCAAATCTAACGATTGTGAAGCTGAATGCCGAAGCAGAAGTTGCGCTGGCGCAACGCTGGCAGATAAAACAATTACCGACCTTATTATTATTTGTTGGTGGCAAGTTGCAGGCTAGGGCAGCAGGAGTAATAACCGGTAAGCAATTACAAGAGTTCATGGCATCGGTGCTTATGCCTACGCAAATAAATGCAACCGATTCGTTAAACGCGCCTGCGCTACTCGCCGAATTAGAACAGCTTATCGTAAGTGAGCATTTTGAAGCGTTAGCGCAAAAAATAGCTACCCTGCCGGATGCGGTAACCCGCGCCCCGGCATTTCAACTATTAATCGCACGAGTAAATGCCCGTCAGTTTAAGCCGGAGCCTAACGATATTCATCAACACTTAGCAGCCAGTATTCAGAACGCCCGGCGCTTGGCGGCTGGCGAGGATTACTGCCAAGCGATTGAGATATTGTTGGCCATCGAGGCCACACCCGATGAGCGCGAAATAATTGCTAATGCGCTACTACCCATTCTAGACACTATGCCGGATAGACGACGAGCGCATCAGTATCGACGCTTGTGGCTGCAGCGCTAAAGCGGCGTTATTGTCATTTTGTCGAAAATGCGGGTCGTCTAACTTTTCCTTACAGGTCAATGGCTTAGCATTTGTTGTTAAGTTGTAACCAACCGCAAAACTCATCCAGCAAACCCTCTAACTCCGACTATATTTGCTGTGTAATTTATCAGTAGAGCTAAGTTTTTAGTTCGATGAATTAAGCTGATGATCAAATTAAGCTAATGCGAGGTTGGGGAAGTAATACTATGGATAAGGCTAAAATCACGATATCACAGCGGTTGTTGCTGACTTTTAGTGCAGTATTTCTTGTAGTCGCGGCCTATCTGTTTTTTGAGGTATTGCAATATCGTGATGATATGTTGCGTGAAAAAAAAATAGAGCTTGGTCAGCTAATTGATGCTCAATCTTCACAGATTCAGGCTGTGATTCGTTCAGCTCAAGGCATGTCTAACCGTGAAGCGAAAACCCAAGCGGCCAATCTTGTGCGCCAAGTTCGTTATGATCAAAAGCAGTACTTTTTTATTATTGATGAAGATTTGAATATGGTCGTACATCCCTATCAGCCGGTACTTGAAGGTCAGTCGATGTTGGAGGCCAAAGATTCAAAAAAACGTGAATTATTTCAACGCATGAAAACCGAAGCGTTTAAGGACCGAGTTGGGTATTTGGAATATGAATGGCCCAAGCCGGGTAGTGATATTCCAGTGCTAAAGTTGACGGCTGTTACCAAAGTATCGGGTACAGATTGGATTGTTGGTACTGGTGTTTATATAGACGAGCTAGATGCCGCAGTGAATCAGCGTTTTATTCGCGCTGGCATATTATTAACCGCTTGGGGGTTCGTCATGTGGCTGTTGGGTCATTATTTTGTGACTTCCATTCAGCGACCATTGGCGCGTATCGCACAAAACTTAACGGGTATGACTCAGGGCGATTTAAGTACTGAGTGTCCAACGTCCAGCACGGCTGAGATGGCTATCTTAGCGGAGGGCATTAATAGCATGCGCAAGAGAACGCAATCTCTCATTGCCGCAGTTCAAGACAATAGCCGTAATTTAACAAGGTCTACCGGAAAGTTAAAAACAAGCATGCTGATTGTAAGTGATGGCTCTGAGCGTCAGCACAAAGAACTTGATAGGATCGCGGAATCCATGACCATGATGGTGGATACGATATTCTTAATGGCGGGGCATGCGCGTGACGCAGCCGATGACATGCAGTCAGCTAGTCAGCATGCCTGTGAGGGCGAAACCATTATGGATCAAGCGCGCAATCGGGTGTTTTCATTGTTAGATCAACTCGAAACCTCCGCAGCGGCCATTACCGAACTCAATAGTTCAGCTGCTCAAATTGCCTCTGTTGCGGAGGTAATTGCTAGTATCTCAGAGCAAACTAATTTGTTGGCGTTGAATGCCGCGATTGAAGCTGCCCGAGCCGGAGAATCAGGGCGCGGTTTTGCGGTAGTCGCCGACGAGGTTCGCACATTGGCGCAACGCACAGGAGTTGCCACTGACGAGATTAAACAAGTGATTGAAGTGATCACCAGTGGTTCTAAAGCGGCCGTTGACGCGATGGAACAGAGTGCTGAAGAGACTAAGGCTTGTGCCGAAGATGTTGATCACGCCCAACAACAATTGGCACTTATTTCTACCGCTATGACGAAGGTTAAAGATCTTAATCTCCAACTGGCAGCCGGTATTACTCAGCAAGAACAGGTTGCCCGTGAAATGAATAATAATTTAGGTGAGGTCACACGTGCTGCAGACGAACATCAAGTGACCGCCAGACACTTAGATAAAGCTTGCAATGCTTTAACGGAACTCTCTGATTCGTTAGAGCAACAATTAACTCAATTCCGCACCGATACTGATATCAGGGCTGCAATCTAGATAATTCTTACCGACAGCTTTGGCTCGCACTGGTTTCAATCGCCGTGCGGGCTAAGCATAATGAGCCAACTCGAAATTAAGAATGGGCACGTTATGCAAAAGCGACAGCTAGGAACGACGGATATTCAAGTAACCGAACTTTGCCTCGGTACAATGACTTGGGGCGAACAAAATACCGAAGCGGAAGCACATCAACAACTCGACTTTGCCCTAGATGCGGGTATCAACTTTATCGATACCGCCGAAATGTATCCTGTGCCTCCTAAGGCAGAAACCCAAGGTCGTACGGAACAATATCTTGGAACTTGGATAGCTAAACGCGGCCGCCGTGATGACTTTATTCTGGCTACTAAAGTTGCAGGTCCTGGCGATTGGATGACGCATATTCGTAACGGCCCGCAACTCACCGCAGACCATATTCAGCAGGCATTGGATTCTAGTCTTAAACGCCTACAAACTGACTACATTGATCTTTATCAGATTCACTGGCCCGCTCGACCGACCAACTTTTTTGGCCGTCTTGGTTATGAACACGATGATGTAGAAACGACCCCGCTTGAAGAAACCTTGTTGGCATTAAAAACTCAATTAGAAAGCGGGAAGATACGACACTATGGTTTGTCCAACGAAACGCCGTGGGGCACGATGAAAGTTCTCGCGCTTGCTGATAAGTTGGGGATGCCTCGCCCAGTCAGTGTGCAGAACCCATACAACTTATTAAATCGTACTTATGAAATCGGTATGGCCGAAGTGTCGCATCGTGAGCAGGTAGGGTTATTGGCGTATTCGCCGATGGCATTTGGTATGTTGAGTGGCAAATACCTGAATGGACAACGACCAGAGAACGGTCGTATCACCTTATTTAGCCGTTTTACACGGTATACTAGTGAGCAATCCGAAGCTGCAATTACGCGCTATGTGGCACTTGCAAATGATATTGGTCTGTCACCGGCCCAGTTGGCACTCGCGTTTGTTACCCAACAAGGATTTGTTACTAGTAATATTATTGGTGCCACAACGATGGCGCAGTTGGAAGAAAATATTCGCAGCGTTGATGTAATATTAAGCTCGGATGTTTTGGCAGAAATTGAAGTAATTCATAAAGCCATTCCAAACCCAGCCCCATAACTAACACTCCAAATCGAGGCGGCGATGAACCGACAGCAAGCACTCTTTGGTCGTTTCAGTGCCGACCTTCCAGCGGGAAAAGTTGAATGGATCGGCGTTCGTCCAGCGCGCCGGGAACCTATGATTCGGATAACCGAGGCGGAAGCCATCGCCTCGCTTGGATTGAAGGGCGATCGTCGTATGGACGGCAGTCCTGGTTCTGGTCGGCAAGTGACGTTTATTAGCGCCGAACATATTGATGTAGTTGCCCAGCTACTGAAATACAGCAGTATTGATCCCGCGCGCTTACGCCGCAATATTGTTATTAGCGGCGTTAACTTAAATGCATTAAGGCATCAACAATTTCGTATTGGCGACGCCATATTTCTAGCAACTGCTGCCTGTCATCCTTGTTCTCGCATGGATGAAGTGTTGGGGCAGGGCGGTCATGCCGCGATGCTGGGGCATGGTGGCTTATGCGCAAAGATATTGCGTGGTGGCAGCATAAAAGTAGGAGATGAAGTCGTGTGTTTATTGGATGGCGAGCGTTTGCCTGAAGGGTAAATTGTTCGAATTAAGTTGCAACTCTTACGCTGTTTGGTTATTTGTAAGGGAAAACTAAGGACAGTGCGATGGAATTATTAAAACATTGGAAAGAAATCGTTAGTGTTGTGCTGGCAGGACAAAAGTCGAGCATTCATTGTTCTGTTGCATCCGTTGATAGCAACGGACTACCGAATGTCACGCCAATAGGCACCGTGTTTCTTCGGGATAATGCGACTGGGTATTATTTTGATACTTTCACCTCACAGCTCGCTAAAAATATTGAAACCAATCCTAATATCTGCCTGATGGCGGTGAATACCAAATCATCCTATTGGTTTAAATCACTATTAAAAGGACGGTTCGCGACACCGCCAGGTGTGCGTTTGTATGGAACGGTCGGTGAGCTGCGCGAAGCGACGGCGGCAGAAAAACAAACGATAGAGATAAGAATAAAACCAACTCGCTGGATGAAGGGTAGTCAACTGATTTGGTCCGACTTTACCCATGTGCGTGATATCCAATTTACCCACTTTCGACCTGTTCAGTATCCCAGAATGATGGCGCATTTGTGGAATGATTGAACCCTCGGTTTTGAAATTTCCAGAGCATGGAGCTATCAATTGACGAAAATTATTTTATTGTTTCTCGCGTTAGTTGTTTTTGATCAGCGCGATAAAATACTACATTACATTAATCCACCACCTGACTATGCCGCATTACATGATGGTAAGGTTATTTTATATGCCACCTCTTGGTGTGGTTACTGCAAAAAAGCTCGCCAATTTTTAGATCAAAAGAAGATTCCGTATTTCGAATATGATATTGAAAAATCGGAAGAGGGTAAGCGCCAGCATCGTGCGCTTGGTGGTAGTGGCGTGCCTGTTTTATTGGTAAACGGCAGTGTGATAAAAGGCTACAGTCCAAGTGAAATATTGGCGAACCTATAGAGGTTTAAGTAACGGTTTAAGTTGATGTAAATAACCCCTGCTTGCAGGGGTTATTTATGTTTAAGCAGCGTAAGTATTCTTACTCTGTAGTCGATTCACCCGCAATATATCGGGGTGCATCAGTTACGGTAGGAACCGCTTCGTTGTTTAGTGTCCCATTTACCGTAGTCGGCACCGGCACAGCAGGATCGTTCAATACTAAGCTAGTACATTGACCATCGGTACGTTCCATTTTTTGTTCGATCTCTAAGGCTTTAACTACGTATTCGTCATCGCTGCCAACGACCACCGCATCCGCTATATTAAATGCGGGTGTGAAGTAGCCGCGTTCTGTGTCCGTTAGGCTAGGAATTCCCCATAAATCGCCTAGTCCTCCGTAGTTAAGCATAACGGTTTGACCATCGTAATTACCGGCGCTGCCGGTGCGATCATTGGCATCTTCATGACGATAGGTGAATTCTAAGGGCTTATCGAAGCTTACGATGTCACCCGAAGAGTCAATAAGGGCTGCCTGACGATTCCAAGAATTAGGGCCAGTCTCAAATTCGTAGAAAACAGTCACAATTTCAGAATCATAAACATCAGTAGTCGCACTTAGGCTAGAGGTATCGGTTACCATACCGCCGGAGCGAACTCCCCACGGATGCTGATTGTTGCTGCTATTTTCTGAATCGGTTGGATAGGCAACGGCATCGGTACTGATCATTAGTTCAAGTGTATTCGCACCAGAATTGGATATGGTGTAAGTGATTGGAGATCCAACATCTGTGCTATCGGTTAAGTATGGGCCATCGTAGGTATCAAGATCCGACGATGTCATACCAGCCTTAGGACAGTTTTCATAGCAATAGAGAGTTGCGGTGCCGCTGTCGAATAATTCACCTGTACCTGTTTCATTACCGGTGACAAACTCCTGCTTGAAGAAGGTGATTGCCGTGCTGCCCTCAAGAAATTGAACGCCTCCGCCTAACTGATTTGAAAACATATGAAGGTTTTGGCCTGACATTAAACTCATTGCAACAGGTGACTCTAGCTCGACTCGATTTTGTCCGTTTTCACCATACTCAACAGTGGCTGTTTTAATAAAGTCACCAGATTCAGAATCGTATACAACGATAAAGTTGGTGCCAGTATTGTTCGAATTATTCCATTCAAAGTATTCGAACTCGATACCATCAATATCGGTTAAATTCAGTGATATAACGGTGTTTTTCATTAAGCGTCCCTTAGCTTGGATTAATTCATACTCAGTGCCGGTAGTACCATCGAAGGTTTCTCGTTGAACGGTAACACCAGAAAGATCGTCCTGACCTCCTTCGGTCCAAATACCCCAATAGCTGGCATAACCGCGTGAATCATAGTTACCATCAATATCTGCGTCATACAAAAATGGAAAGCCGGAATTTAATTCGACCGATGATCCGTTTGCTACTGAATATAAACCATAGCGCCAAACCGTTTCTGTAAAGCTATTGCGTGATAGGCAAGTGCCACTTTGGTCATCGTTTTTATAAGCCAGTTGCTCGAAGGTCGCCGCTTTTTGTAGTAGTAAATTGTCGCTGTTGTAAGAAATCGCAAAGGCTTTATTCGCCTCCGCGGCGTCGTTACCTATCTGGCGAAAGCCAGTTAATGCTATGCCGTTATCTTCCGATGGATTAACAACAACACTTGCCGCGGTTTCGTACATTTCTTCCGGCCCGCGAATGGATGACTCATATAAGGTAAAGCCTTGGAAGCCAGCAAGCGTATCAACCGTCGCTAACTCCCCTTTACCGTAAGCATCTGGATCGTCTGAATCGAGTGCATCTGAGAATTGGTAGCTAAGAACAAAAGAACCAAAAGGGTTTTGTTCTGAAGCGCCTTCACTGATAACTCCGTTAACTCGAATCGCCTGACTGGAATCACCGTTATCCATAACAAACCAAATATGCACATTCAATGGAGCATCCGACGCTTCGCCGCGAGTTGAGTCTACAGTGACTTCGGTGTAGTTAACGGCACCTTGGCTCCCGGAGCTTTGATCGTTATCGCCACTGTCGTTTTCAAAGCAACTATCCATATCTGCTAACACGGTATACGGCCCCTCATTGACCTCTAATTCAGGTTTTAGTTGGCCGATAAAACACAAAATACTATCAACAGTTGCGAGTGGTTCTAGTGCTTCCAACCATACGTGAGAACGCTGCGGAGCATCACTATAGTCTGTTCCCGTTTCGAGGAAGCCTCCTTCTGATGCTGGGGCTTGGGCAAGGAATGCTGGTGCTTGATTTGTATCTGATGCTTTCGGCTCTACCAAAGATATTTGTGACGGTAGAACTAAGTCTGAGGAACTAATGGTATTCGTTGTGTCGCTGCTGGCTGAGTCTGAAGCGCCATTGCTGCAGGCTCCCAGCGCCAAACACAAGTTGAGAGCAAGGAGTTTTCTAGTCATGATCTGAGGTCTCTATTCGGGGAGGTGGCTGCGATTTAATTGAGAAAATCAGCAGATGTTTTCACTCTAGTAGATGAATTAAAATGTGCCCGAAAAATAAGATGAGAATGATAAAAGCTAATTTTTCATAAACCTCTTCTTGTAATTACCATGACATTTTTACTGATTGGGTCGTTTTAGGACTTGCTTTCGGCTTGGCGGACTTCGCCCTTATTTGAGATTCTGTTGTACAATGTTATGAGGAATTTGCTAGCTTAGTAGCGTTTCTTAAGAGTTGAAAATAAACTAATTAATGTCACTACAGTAAATTTGGCATTGTATGATTTTTAACTTTCCGGTTTAGGAATGGTTTTTTGAAGTTTTAATTAGGCACGAAGCATGATCTTTTATATTTCTCATGGTATTGCAGGCTTGCTCGTATTCCTTTTCGGATATGAGCTCTTCAGAATATTCTTTGGTGATAGCGTTGAGGCCATAAAAGAGGAATTGCGCAAAGCGAGAGGGGATGAATTTAATAAGTTACTTCGGGGGGATTTCGGGAAGGCGTTGGAGGGTCAATTTGTTGAGTTTAAAATTATTTTTTTCTTTATGTTAATGCTAGCAATATTTTTCGCATTGGGCGCAATACTAAATGCGATTATTTCGGATGTTTTTGAGCGTTTACAATATTTTATGTAGCGATGACTTTGTTGGTGCGCTGTGCTCCAACGATATTAGAAATCGATGCTGTAATCACGAAATCCGCCATAGCCTCACCTAGAAATCTCGTGCTCTTCTCAGCAATGTGGGCTTTGATCGCCTATATCTATACCAAGGAATGATTCCTTGAGAATAAAACCTCCTCCGACTTGCGATTGCAGAAATTGGCCTATAATGAATGTCATTCCCGCTCTGTTTGTGTGGGCTTTGGCCGTCGGCGTATAGCAGTCAAGCCGCCTAATTTGAAGGATTGCCATAATGGTTCAGCGTAAAACAAAAATGGATGGTGTAGGAAAGACGTCGACTGTTTCTCTGAGTAAGCGTTTTTCCCTATTAATCATAGTACTCAGCGGTATCTTGCTGCTTGAAGCTGCCATGGTTATGAGTAAGAGTTGGGCGTTGGATTCATTAGCAGCTGGGGTAAGTAGCCATGATATTCCTATCTTGAATCGAGCCCATTCTCTTAAACTGGCGGTTGTAGAGGTACAGCAGTGGCTTACGGACATCAGTGCAACACGAGGTCTGGATGGACTTGATGACGGTTTTACAGAAGCTGAAGCAAATGCCGCACTCTTCACTCAGATAATTGGTGAGTTGCAGGTTCTCGATCCAGTCAACGCCTCCTCTTACAAGGAAATGCTACCGGTTTTTGATAACTATTATAAAACGGGTAAGAGTATGGCCCAAGCCTACGTGAGTGGCGGTCCTTCTGCTGGCAATGCCTTAATGTCTTCATTTGATGATGCTGCTTCAGCAATGTCAGAGCAGGTTGATGGCTTTCTTGCTCGCATAGAAGAACGTACAGATAAGCTCATGCTCGAGCAAAAATCATTAATTAGGTCGCTTGAATGGTGGTTTTTAGGTGTTTCTATATTGGTTTTTACGGGATTGATGTCACTTTACTTTGCTATGAAAGGGGCGCTGGCTTGGCTGCCTAGAATCGTATATGCATTGGATTTGATCGCTAAAGGAGATCTTACTCACGAAACGAAGTCACGGCGCAATGATGAAATTGGAGTTGTCGCGGAAGGGCTTGAAATAATGCGTAAGCAGCTAGTTGATGTGCTTCGGCGTGTGCGCGATTCAAGCCATCAGGTTTCATCCTCAACAGAATCTATGATGGTGATGGCGCAGCAAGCGAGCATAGGTTCAAACGCTCAGCAAAACGAAGTCGAGCAGGTTGCGACTGCAACAACTGAGTTAACAGCTAACGTTCAGCATATCGCAAGCAGTCTATCAGAAACGTCACAGTCGGCAGAAACTGTGTACGCAGATACTCGAAGTGCTAGCGAACTCGTGACTGGTGCCATTAGTGCAATGGATGATCTTTCGACTCAGGTCGACAATGCCTGTGACGCAGTACAATCCTTGGCGACAGAAACCGATAGCATCTCTTCGGTTTTGGATGTGATTCGTGGTATCGCCGAGCAGACTAACTTATTAGCACTAAATGCTGCTATTGAAGCAGCACGTGCTGGCGAGCAAGGGCGGGGCTTTGCCGTAGTTGCAGATGAGGTTCGATCTCTAGCCAGTCGTACACAACAATCGACTGAAGAAATTAATCGAATGATTGAACGCTTAGCAAAAGGATCAGAAAAAGCAGTATCGGTAATGAACTTAAGCCGAGACAAGGTACATTACGTTGTAGAACAAGTAGCGGGAGCTAATACATCACTGGAATCTGTTACTGCATCTGTGGGGCGGATTAAAGATATGAATGTGGATATAGCCCGTGCAACTGAGCAACAGAGTTCGGTCTTTTCTGAGATTAATTTAAATATTGACCGAATTAATCAGATGGCGGCGGAAACCGCTTCTGGAGCCAGTCATATGACCTCCGAAAATAAAAAGCTATCAGATACGTCGAGTGAGTTGGATCGGCTACTCAAACGCTTTAAGGTAGAGTCTTAATGAAGCTGAAGCTAGAGTTGATAAATATTTCGGCCAATTTAAATTTTTGAATTTGGCTTATATATTCTGTATATATCTAGATTTCCCCCTCTAAAATTTATTTCTTTAAAATTGTAAAGTCCCAGTGGTGTACTGGGGCTTTAATTTAAAAAATAACTGATGGGTATTGGTACTAATTATTAAAGATGTGAGTGTTCGAGACTGCATTCTCAGCTTCTTCACCCGTAACGCCAGGGCGAGAAACAACCACTTTTATCTCGTACCAACCGACATTGTCACCAAAGGCACTTTCTTTATCCCAAGCAAGTATGCAGGCAGCTCCCGATCGTTTGGCTGTTTGCTCCATCAGGCCGCCCGGGCGATTGCATGGAAAAAAGGAATTAGCATCTACAATTGCTGGCTTATAGTATTTTTGTATACGCCCATCTTCGTGTACGCCGTCATCTTTTAGGTGGGTATCGTCGTTACTGTATATTGTGCCGTAAGCAGAGGGCATGCATACGATCACACCACCTTCATCAATTTCATATTTGCCACCATCAGATTGGCCCCAGAAATTACGTACTTTGCCTTCAATACTCGCCCCCGAGAAAGCACTGTTCAGGCCATCGGATATAGCGTCAATACTTGGGTTTACAATGATACCTTCGCCATCCGTTGCGGCGTCTATACCCGCCTTAGTCACAGCTCCCACAATCTTAACCACACCGCCAACCCAAAACAGATTGGTTTTACTGAACGCGGCGGAGCCACCTCCGTAAATAACCCTTAATGTGTAGCCAGCTTCCATATTGTCTAAAATAATACCCTTGTCATTGTTGGTGCTTAAGCCCATCCAAATAGCGAGTACATCTGCTTTCGGATATTGCTCCCAAAGGCGCGAAAGGTCGATAATATTGTCGTTTAAGTCTATATCAGATGAGCTGGCCATGATGGTTTCCCTTTATCAATGGAATATTGAAAAATCATTCTGAGTAGACGAATTTACTATGTCAAACATCTTTGTTTTCGTTTTTTTGAATTTTTATAACGAAATGAGCTATAACATTAGGTGAGTCATCGTTAATAAATAATATGACTAATTGTTCAGTGTTATTTATGTGCTTATCACGGCTTGGACGGTGTTAGTTTCTGAGGAGCTGCTTAAAATTGCACGTATAAAAAAGGACCCAATAGGGCACTGCTGTCCCACAGTTTAGGGATCATATAACGAGCCTCATCTGAGGCTCATTTTTGTTTGGGTCGGGAGGCGACGGATTAAGCACCTCCTCAAGCGTCTTTCGCTCAAACAGATTCATCTGAAGCACCCTTAACATCCTCAGCACTGTCCAGCCAGAGCGTGCTGCATATCGCGCGTAAGCAACCAATAGATAGACCATCATCGCTATCCATATCTGAGTCATTACCGCATTCCGGGATCGTCCCAGAAACGTCTTAATAGACAGGCTCTGTTTGATGGCCTTAAAGAAGAGTTCAACCTGCCAACGATCCTTATAGATCCCAGCAATGGTTTTGGCTGAGAGGTCAAAATGATTGGTTAAAAACTCATAAGTCTTGTCTGTTTCTGAGCAATGGTAGACCACTCGTCTCATCGGAGGCGCACCTCGCTTCAGCGCATGTGCGCTGCTCGGCTGTATGTCCTGATCCGCTAATACACCACTGTTTGGCTTGACCGGATAGTCGGCATGAATCTCATAGACTGCATTGGCTCGTAGTCGGGTGACAAAGAAAATTCCTTTATCTGTCAGTGTCTTATACCACTCGTAGTCAAAGTATCCTTTATCGAAAGCAACGATGCTTCCCTTGGGAAAATCGAATTTTCGTCCTTCGATCATGTCGTTTTCATTGCCATCACTGAGTGCCACGAACTCTGGGATCAGAGTGCCATGATTCAGGCCGACACTCAGTTTCACGTTTGCGGTGTCTTCACGGTGCGCCGCCCAAGGAAACAAATTCATGGCCAGGTCAATGGCACTGGCATCCAGTGAATAGAGCGGATTCTTGAAGCGGAATTTGTGTTTGCCAGGTGTGTTCTTACAGCGGGCAAGCAACTTTCCGAATAGCCCTTGATAAAGCTCTGCTGGCTGCTTTTCATTGAGCCGGGCGAGTGTAGACCGAGCAATGGGCTTGGCCCCAAGGTGGTAGAGCTTATGGCGTTGAGCCTCCAGGTTAGATTGGACATCCCTCAGGCTCTGTCGATCAGAAACCTGGGATATAAACATGCCAATGAACTGATCCCATCGCGTAGCAGAGCGTAGTTTCTGGCCGGAATGATGGATTTTTGCGAGGGACTCAAATTCATGTCTCGAAACTGGTTTGAGCAACTGATGAAAAGCGGTGTTATGATGTGACAAAGCCTGATTCCTTGTTTTTTCTGGTGTGTGGTAACAACAGAATAACACTTGGAGTCAGGCTTTTTTGTTTGCTGTCCCAAACTGTGGGACAGCAGTGCCCAATAGGGTCCTTTTAAATTTCACACCGTTATTTCTATTGTCAGTGTTATGGCGCAGGTTGTGTAATTGTATTCATATCTAGCGTAACGGCTGTTTGTGATAAAAGCCTGACGTTCACTGTTGTGCCGGAAATTACGACAGTTTTAGGTAGTTGCGCGGCGACTAGTGCTCTCAGCACAGCATCGAGGTGTTATAAGAAGTGTTGCTTAGTGTTAATTCCGCCTTGAACAGGGCCTCAGGCGGGAGGAGAGGTGTCCATCATGCGCTATTTAAGTAGAACTAGGTAAACTATTTTATTTTAAGGTGAAATTTAAATGGTGTCGGTTTGCCTTGCTGATCGTTAAATAATTGCGTTTTATACGCCTTTATAGCTTCACTGGCTAAGTTATTTCCACCTAATTCAATGCGTTGGTAATGCGCTAAAGTTTTCTCTAAATAATTTTGGCATATAACTGCCTGCTGTTTTGAATCCGCTTGCCAGATTGCTTTACCGGTAGGGCTGATTTCTGCGTTTTTGTTCGATTGGTTAGAGACCAATAGAATTTCATAAAAGCGCTTATTTTCTTCAATTAAGCTTTCTTGCTTTAGGCTAAATTGATAGCTTCTTAGGAGTTTTCGTAAGGCAAATTGATGATGTACAGGGCAGAGCAAAAAATCAATGTCAGTATTTGGATGGTTTTTAATAATCGTATCGATAAAGCGCATCATTAAATCGCCACCAACGCCAGCAATAATGACTAGATGTTTACCTTGAAAGTCTTTAAGGGGGAGTTGAGTAACGTCAAGACAGTGGGTCTGCCAATTATAATCTTCTAGGGGATAAAATTGGTTTAGTTTACGGCTGAGCGTGTGCATCAGTTCCGGAACAATGTCCACAAAGTGTATGGTTGCTCTAGTGTTATGTTGCCTGTCTTTTGTTAGCAAAGAAGCGCCAAGCAACCCATGATCACAGCAGCAGTCCCAGATATGCTGGTAGTCTGCTGCAACCATGGATTTTAGCTGACCTAATCGTTTACTAAGTTTCACGATTGTCGTCGATAAGCGTTGAGCTTACTTTTTATCAACTTTCCAACTTGATGCCATGCGTAATAATACTTTAGGGATAACTGTGACGTTCAGCATTAACCACTGGAATACAGAGGTCGGCTTAGCGTATTTGGTAAGTTCCAGCATGGTTTTATAAATTGCTTCATCAAATGGGAACCACCATGCATTGTTTTTATTAATGCCCGGCATTAGATCCCAGTTAATGATTTTAGATTCGCTGACTTCGTGCAAACCGAGCGCACCGTGAGTGCGACCAATCCCTGATTCTTTCGGTCCGCCCCATTCGGTGTTGGCGATGCCGTGGGTATACAGGTGGTCATTAATTGCAATGGCTCCTGCTTCTAATTGCATCGCCACACGTTTACCGCGCGCGTTGCTGCTAGTCCATACAGATGCACTTAAACCGTATTGTGATTTATTTGCCAGTTCAATGGCTTCAGCTTCCGAACGTACTTTGACGATTGGCATGAAAGGCCCAAAAATCTCTTCTTGGATAAACGCCATATCCGGCGTTACGTCGGTGAGTAGCGTTGCAGGGAAGAAGTAACCTTTTTGCTCGCCTACAGGTTGAGACTGAGCAGCAATAGTGGCGCCATTATCAAGCGCTAATTGCAGCTCTTTTTCTAACGTTTGAAATTGCTTTTCCGTAGTGACTGAACCTAAGTCAACATCGTAGCCATTGGAGCCGTGACGCAGTGCTTTAGTTTTAGCAATGCTCATTGCAACAAACTCGTCATATACTTTTTCGTGCACGTAAACGCGCTTTACGCCACCGCAAGATTGACCGGCGTTTTGGTAGGCAGCCCACATGCCACCATTGACAGCTCGTTCAATGGAAGCATCTTCCAAAACGATCATGGCATCGTTACCGCCAAGCTCTAAACTGCAGGGTACTAAATATTCTGCGCAAGACTTCATTACTTGCTTACCAGCAAAGGTAGAACCGGTGAAGAATATTTTGTTAGCGCCATTTTCAAGCATTGAATCAAGCACTTTCGAGCCAGAACCCACTACATGAGTAAATAATCCTTCGGGTAAACCGGAGGCTTTGACGACTTGTTCAATGGCTTGGCCAACCAGTGGTGTTTGCGCAGCAACTTTCAATACAACCGCGTTACCTGCCATCAGAGCCATGACCAATTCACCAAATGGAATGCTGAATGGGTAGTTCCATGGGCTAATGATCCCCAAAGTACCGATAGGTTGATAAACGCGCTTCGACCACTTGTTGAAAAACAACATGGATGACGGCGGCAATAATTGATCTTTCAATATTTTTGGCGCGTTTTTAACATACCAAGTAGCACCCATAATGGATGGCAATACTTCGGTATTCAGAGCGTCGATTTTCAGCTTGCCATTGTCTTGACTGATGATTTCAGATAACTCATCGGCATGATCACGAATGTAGTCGGCCATTTTTAACACGTACTTGCCACGCGCTTTATACGACAGCTTTGCCCATTCCTTTTGGGCTGCTTTAGCACGTTTAAATACGTCTTCAAATTCGGCTTTAGTGGTTAAAGGTAAGCGACCAATCTCTTCCATCGTGGCGGGATTGATACTTACTTCGTAAGCGACTTCTGCATTCATGTGGGATACCTGTTCTTATATATTGAACTTATTTTATGGTCAGATCTCGGTTCTTAGATCTTAGTGGCCGCGTTAGGCGGCAGAATGGCGGTTATGCTATCACAATGGGGTTAGATCAATAACAAAGGAAGGGGTGTTTTTTAGCCAATATTCGGACAAAACATGCGATAGTTCAGCTATCCGTGTATTGTTAATACGATATTTCAATGAGGCGAAGTAGATCTCTATATGGTCGATATAAACAGCAGTGGATTTGAACTACCGCCGCAGCCATGCAAAGAAAATGGTGATCCAAGGCGAGTGGGCTTTGAACTTGAATTTTCGGGCATCGATTTGATTCAGACTGTCGATACGGTTGAGCGCGTACTAAACGCGCATATTAGTCATAAAACCGAAGCCGAGGTTGAACTGACGAGCACCGAATTTGGCAAGTTCAATATCGAAATAGACTGGGCTTACCTCAAGTCAAAAGCCGCTAAAGAAAGTGGCCCAAATGAAGATCGTACATGGGTCGATCTACTTAGCCGTGTCGCCCCTCTGTTGGTTCCTATCGAAGTGGTTTGCCCACCTATCGCTGTTACTCGGTTAAACGAGCTATTACCAATGGTTGATGCATTGCGCGAGGCAGGTGCTGTTGGTACAGAGGAATCATTTATTTCTGCGTACGGCGTTCACGTTAATGTTGAGTTACCTGATCTAACGGCGAAGACATTAGGCACTTATATTCGAGCCTATGCGTTGTTGCAATGGTGGATAGTGGATACTCATAAAATCGACATTGCGCGGCGTATTAGCCCCTATATTGACTTGTATTCAAAAGCCTACTTAAGGCAGGTTTTATCACATCCAAACGCGGATATGGATCAAATATTTGACGACTATTTAGAGCACAATCCGAGTCGTAATCGCGGCTTAGATCTGTTGCCATTGCTAGCTACGATAGATGAAAAAAGAGTCCGAAGTGTCGTTGATGACCCACGAATTAAAGCGCGCCCAGCATTTCATTATCGTTTGCCAGATTGTCGTATTGAACATAGCGATTGGTCGTTGCTAGTGCCTTATAACTCTTGGCTAGTGGTCGAGAAACTAGCCAATATGCCAGAAGCTATTACTGAGCTATCGGCGGAATTTTTAAGTATCGAACGTCAGCGTCCACTGCTGGATATAAGTCGAACAGAATGGGTTGAGACAATAGATCAATGGCTAAAAGACCACGCGTTGGTGTAACCGGAAATGCACGTCGATGGGCTCCAAGTTGGTGGTGTACGTCATTCGCATTGCGGCTTATCGGTGCAACTCCTGAGCGAATTACAGTAGAGCATTCGCCGAGTGGACATCCATTAGATGCGTTAATTATTGGTGGCGGGAACGATATCGCGCCTGAACATTATGGTGGTGATATTAATGCAAAAAGTAAAACAGATCCCGAACGCGATGCGCTAGAAATACAATGGATTAAAAAGGCACTAGATCAGGGCATTCCATTGCTTGGTATTTGCCGTGGGGCTCAGTTAATAAATTCAGTATTGGGTGGCTCGTTATTCCAGGATATACGCGATACCCGAGTGCATACTCGGAATCGTCCTAGTTTATTACCAACTAAGCATGTCACGCTTGACCCCGAGTCTGGAATAGCAGGCATTTGCAAGCGAGGAGCGCTGTGGGTTAACAGTTTACATAGCCAAGCGGTTAATCGTCCTGGAGAAGGCTTAAAGGTAGTGGGGCGAGATCGTGATAATATTGTGCAGGCTATTGAAAGCACTACTGGTGCGCCAGTAAAAGGCGTGCAATGGCATCCCGAATATTTATTTTATCTACCGTCACAATTGGCGTTATTTCGTTGGTTGGTGTCGTGTGTGAAAGTGGGTCGATGATTCTCTATTTCTAACGTTCGAGCATCTTTGTGATTTCTTATTTATTGTTATTTAGTTCCGCATTTTTAGCCGCAACTATCCTACCGTTTTACTCTGAAGTACTGCTATATGCGCTACTGCGCGATGGTGGAGATCCGTGGATCTTGGTAGCTGTCGCAACCTTAGGCAATACGCTGGGGGCAGTTGTTAACTGGGTCCTTGGGCTTTATATACTAAAATTTCAAAATAAGCGCTGGTTCTATTTTTCACATAAACAAATCGAAAAAGCGCAGGCATGGTTTCAACGGTATGGCGTATGGTCGCTCTTGCTAGCATGGCTGCCATTAGGTGGTGATGCGTTGACCCTGATAGCTGGCATTATGCGGGTTAAGTTTTGGCCGTTCTTGTTATTGGTAGGAATAGGAAAGGGTCTGCGCTATATATTTGTGGTGTATGTGGCGGGTTGGGTTTAATACTCTTTGTTAAGGTAGGTTTAATTGATCAGGGTGCGAGCAAGCTAAGTAAGTTACTTTTGTTATTATTAAAAAATAAAAGCACTCAATTATTGAGTGCTTTTTCTTCAGTACTTATAACTTCCGGCCTTTGGCTAATTAAATACAAGCGCCAGCACAGTGCGATTGCCGCACAAGACAGGCCAATCACTAATCCCATCCAAAAACCTTTAGCCCCCAGTTGCGTGCTTTCGCCATAGGCCAGCCAGTATCCTGAGGTCAGGCCAATTAACCAGTAGGCGACGAAGGTAATTATCATTACAGCGACCGTGTCGCGATAACCGCGCAAAGCTCCGGCGGCGGCAATTTGCGCGGCATCCGATATTTGAAAGATAGCGGCATAAATCATTAAGGAGGACGCTACAGCAACCACCAGCGGATCGGGGGAGTAGAGTCCGGCGATATAGCTTGCACCCAAGACAATAATTGTCGCGTTAAACAGTGCTAGTCCGAAGTTAAGCTTTACACCGAGCCAAGCCGTGGTTCGTGCGGCGATAATATCTTTACTGCCAAGGTGATGACCCACTCGAACGGTGAGCGCCATACCAGCGCTTAGCGGGATCATAAAGGTGAGCGATGAAATATTCAGTGCTACCTGATGACCAGCGACGACGGTTGGCCCTAAATCGGTAATAAGAAGGGCAATCACGGTAAATAAGCTTACTTCAAAAAAGATGGCAATGCCTATGGGCATACCGATACGAAATAGGTCTTTGACGTATTCCATATTGGGGTGACGTACGTGTTCCCAGAGTGGGAATTCTTTAGTGATACGACGCTGGCGTGTATCCCATGCGTTGGCCACCATTAAAAATAGAATGACGAGCAAGCTGCCTACACCACAACCGGGGCCGCCCATTTCTGGCATGCCCAGCGCACCGTATACAAAAATATAATTGAGTGGAATATTCATTAGTAGTGCTACCAGCATAATGCGCATTGGGAATACGGCATGGTTTACCGCTTCGGCGTAAAAGCGGTAGGCCAAGTAAATGCCAGACGGTGGCATACCGAGTGCAATAAAATAGAGATAATCGCGAGCAATGATGGCGGTAGCGGTGTCTTCAATTATGCTAGGTAGACTGTAAGCGATAGCGGCTACGACGATACCGGCTAAGGCTCCGGCGACAAGCCCTAGATAGATGGCAGCAGCCAATAACCTTGGCATGGCGTCGCGTTGACGTGCGGCATTCATCTGCGCAGTCATAGGAGATAGCGCCACCAATATACCTGCCAGCAGCATCCAAATAGGCATCCAAATGGCAGTGCCGATTGCTACACCAGCAAGATCGCGAGTGCTAACATAGCCAGACATGATGGTATCAATCGTACCCATGCCAATTTGTGCTAATTGAGTCGCAAGAATGGGCAAAGTCAGGCGTATAATGGCTTTAACTTCTTGAGCTTTAAACGTCATGCCGCTAGTGTCCGTGATTCATAGGGGGTGCGATGATTAAAAATAGTTGTCGCGGCGCATTTTGCACTTAACACCGAGTAAGAACCAGCCAGATACCGATTTATTACTATGCCGATGTCAAATAACAGCGTTCCATTACATACCCTTCCGTTGGAGGGGGACTCTTTAGCTATTCCGCTACGCGTACTGGATGTTCAAGATTTGATTGAGTTGTTTGATGGCTTGTTTGCGCACAGTGAAAACACGCGTCTGATTGCTGGTGATAATGAGCCGGAATATTTACCTGCAAACGATGAGTGTTCATATCATCGCCTAATTTTCGCTCATGGTTTTTACGCCTCAGCACTGCATGAAATCAGCCATTGGTGTATCGCAGGTAAACCGCGGCGCTTGTTGGTCGATTTCGGTTATTGGTATGAACCTGATGGCCGCAGCCCGGAACGCCAGCGAGAGTTTGAACATGTAGAGGTTAAACCTCAGGCGCTTGAGTGGATTTTGTCTGAGGCTTGCGGTCGTAAGTTTTACCTTAGTACTGATAATTTGAACGGCGATCCGGTCGCGGTGGCGGCGGGTATTGCGCGTTTTCGGGCTGCGGTGGTAAAACAGGCACAAAACTACCTTGCAAATGGCCTTCCTATGCGGGCAAGCGTATTAAAAAAGGCCCTGTTAGATTATTATCAACGACATTCACAATTTGGTGCGCACCTGTTTGCACCAGAACGAATATAGAGCGGAGCAGGTTTTGTTAAAAAAACTGTTAAAAGCAGTTTCGGGAAAGAGTAAGGCGCCGACCAATACGCCACCGAAGCAGCAATCCAAAAGCACGGCAGATACTAAAAAGCCAGCCGTCGCGAAGACATCCACTGCCAATAAGGGCAGTAAGCCGGCTAACACTACGGCAAAGACAAATGGTCCGCAGCACGCTGCGGGTCGCGAAAAGCACGAACATAAGCGCACTAAAGCAAATGCGGTTGTCGAAGCGCCGTGGGATATCAGCCAATTTAAGGTTGAACCTGAAGAAGGCAAAACGCGTTTCCACGACTTAGACCTTCCAGATTCTGTGATGCAGGGCATTCATAAACTCGGCTTCACTTATTGCACGCCTATTCAGGCCGAGAGTTTACCAGCAGCCTTGCGCGGTCGGGATACCATTGGCCAAGCACAAACGGGCACGGGTAAGTCGGCAGCGTTTTTGTTAACCATTTTAAATCGCTTGCTCACTAATGTACCGGCAGAGCGTTTTGCCAGTGAACCCCGTGCTTTGGTAATTGCGCCAACGCGTGAGCTAGTGATGCAAATTGGCAAAGACGCTGAAGGTCTGGCCAAGTATACCGGCTTGAATGTTCTGACCGTCGTTGGCGGTATGGATTACGAGCAGCAACGTAAGGTTTTACGTGATGAAGTCGTCGATATTCTGGTGGCTACACCGGGACGTTTGATTGACTTTATGCGCAGCCAAGATGTGTTCCTCGATCAGATTGAAGTATTGGTGCTAGACGAAGCCGATCGCATGTTAGATATGGGCTTTATCCCTGATGTTCGTCGCATCGTGCGTTCAACGCCGCCCAAAGATGAGCGTCAAACGCTGCTGTATTCAGCAACGTTCAACTACGATGTTCGTATTTTGATCGACCAGTGGACCAAAGATCCGCATCAGGTCGTGATTGAGCCTGAGCAAGTAACGACAGATCGCGTCGTGCAGAAGTGCTACTTAGTGGCAGAGTCTGATAAGTACCGTGTGCTTGAGCAGGTGCTAAACGAAGAAAAACCAGAACGTTGCATTATCTTCGCTAACCGTCGTGATTTAACTCGTAATCTCTGCGACAAACTAAATAAGCACGGTCATGTGTCTGTGTTGTTGTCTGGTGAAGTTGCGCAGCAAAAACGCGTGCGCACGCTGGAACGCTTCCGCGATGGGCATGTGAATATTTTAGTGGCAACCGATGTTGCTGGTCGTGGTATTCACGTTGATGGCGTTAGCCATGTGATTAACTACACCTTGCCAGAAGATCCTGAAGATTATGTTCACCGTATTGGTCGTACTGGCCGTGCAGGTGCTATGGGTGTATCTATTAGCCTAGTATCTGAAGACGATGCATTTGTGTTGCCTGATCTAGAAAAGTATTTAGGCATGAAGCTCGAACTTACTCAGCCATAGACTTGGTGGGTTAATTAGAACGCGCGGTGGCCAATTTGCCGCGCGAGAAAGATGATTTGATATGAGTGCATGGACCACATGACGATCAAAAAAATAATAATTATGGGTCTGTTTGGTAGCTTGTTAAATTTTCCACTCGCTGTCTGCACTCATGCAGAGCAGGGTGACGTGATTGACGCTGCTGAAAGCCTTAACGCTACTAATGCTGAGTCAGCGCCAGAGGATGGGGCAGTTACCTTAGACGAGCCGGTAGCAACACCTATTGTTAAGGGGGCGCTTGCCGTTACCCCGGAATGGACTGAGGCCTTTTTACACCGCACGCATTCGCCATTACTTGATGATCACGTAAACGATAAAGTGATGTCGTTTTACTTTTTTGGCCGTCATGGCGAGCGCACCCTGATTGGTTTAGAACGAGTGCGCGGAGAGGACTATCACCAGTATTTCACTCTATTGGTGTTTGATAACCAAACCTTGTTAGGTTTTTATCGCCATATTCATAGCTTTCCTACCAAAATATTGTCGTCGGGTGAGGTGCGTTTCCCTCGAGGCTACAACACTAAGCTAATCTTCAACGTATTGTCTGATACGTTTCCTACGCTATGCCAAGGCAAATTTATGCCGTGCATACCATGGATGGCTAATGGTTCTGTCACGTCGTTTGAAGATTTGATTAAGTCGCCACAAGAAGAAGCGGCGATTAGTCAGGTCGAGAATACAGATTAAGTCGTCTGGACTGGGTTAAACCATTAGATTTAAGCGCGGACCGATTAAACTGGCTAGCCAGTCTCCAGCGTCCATTGGTAGGTCGTGTCCCGCGGTAGGATGTGTATCCAAGGGCTTTTGCCATTTTGATGCAATACGTGCGGTACAGGCTGACTTTACTAAATGATCTTTTTCCGCATTGTAAAACCACACATCTTTAATCGGTGCCGTTAACGGTCCGCGGTAGCGGCTAGCGGCCCACATCTGAGCGATTCCATTTCCCCACGTTAAAGGATGCTCGCGATTAAACGCTAGCCACCGATCTTGCAAGGATTTGCGATCCGCTAAATTCATGGTCCAGCGCATAATGCAACTTTCTAATCGATCTCGGCCCGTGGCGTGTGCAACTAGTGATAGAAGTGCGGGTGCTTGCATGCGCTGCCATGGCAAAGACATATTCGCCAAACTGGTATTAATAAGATGCATGGCGGCGATTTCCGCGGGATAGCAACGCGCCCATTCCATCGCAATCATGGCGCCCATAGAGACAGCAACAATGATAACTGGCCCGTTATGTTGGGCGATCACTTGTTGGCGTACATCTTTCATTAATGCATGAATACTGGCGGGGGTTTTTTCGTTAAAGCGAAAACCGTTGCCGGGGATTTCAGGTCGAATGATATTCGTGCACCAAGGTGCTAATCGTTCAGGGAAATCTCCCCAGTGGAAATTACTGCGAATTAATCCTCGTAGCATAACCACCGGCGGCAAGAGAGAATCTGGCATCGATTTACCAGATATTAAAGTAGCGATGAACGCTAAACTGAATGGTTGTACCGGCGTCGTAATCGCTACCTAGGTTAGTACGGTCGAGTACAAAGCGGTAATCCCACTTGTTATATGTACGACCAACACCAACGCGAAACTGCCAATAATCATCTTGATGTTCTGCGCCGTAGTTGACGTTCTCATCAATTTCCAGATAACGATGTTGGGCGGTAAACAATTCAATAGAGAAGGTACCACGAGTCATGGTGTAACCGAGCTCGAGCGAGCGATGAGCATAATTACTGCCCATATAAGCATCTGAGTAGCGAGTGCCAAGCGTTAATGCATCGTTGAATAGAATACGCGCAAAGGCTTCGTTGTAATTATCCCCATCCCGATCCATGTCGCCATGAAAGGTATAGCGAGTTGCGCCTAAGTCAACGGCGAAGCGTTCGCTAAGAGGGACATAAACGCCACCAAAAGCATCAAACTCTGCTTGCACCTTGTCGCCATTACGATCAACTTGGCTACCCCAAATGCCGCCATAAAAACCGGTGTTACTGGTTGCTGTTGCACCGGCTTGTATAGCGACGTTGCCACCACTTTGACTTATGCCATCGCGCACGTATTCAGAACTTAAACCTAAGTCGGCATTGATTTCGGCATGGGTAGAAGTCGCAGAAATAGCCAAAGCGGCCGTTGCGAATAGTGTACGGATAGCAGATGCGCGGAATAAGGGCATGGTTCGGTCAGCTTTCTCGTCAAGTGGCAGTAGCGTTAATCTATGGCTACAGGCCTAGGTCACAATAAAATAAGGCGATCAGTGTAACGGATCACGAGGTCAGATCACACTACCTCCGCTAAGTTCTTAACTTTACCTAGGCCGATTCTGTTAGCGTCCAGGATACCAACGTGTGAGTGCTGCCATGTGATGATGTTGTTGAGTTAGTGCGTCCGTTGGTGCCCAGTTTGCCATCGTTGCCGTTGCCGACATCAGAAAGTCAAAAAATGTTAAATGTCGACGTAAAATTCGCTGCTGGCGATGCGGCAAGATTGGATTGAACAGGCTGTGATAGCGGAATAGGTGGCGAGGGTTCTTCTTTACCCATAGCCATGACCCCATTTCTAATGTCATCGGTAAGTAACAACCGTTAGGTTGTGAGGTGCGATAGTCGTCGTATAGATAATCCCATACATCGCCACTCGTGGTGTAGCTGTGGGCCTGCGGTTCGAATAAATAAAGGTCGTGGTGAGGGTAGGTGTATTCAAATAATTCAGTCATGGCATGTGCACTATCAATGCCGGGCCAAGGATCGACGCTTTTCGCATACGGAAACCACAGGCGATCTTTGGTACCGAATCCTGAGTGGCAATCTAGGCTCATGCAAAAAGGCTGGTCTTTTAAAGCGTGATGGATGGCATCCGTGAGTGCCTGATTTTCGGGTTCCATCGGTTTGTCGCGTTCGCCACGATACCAAGGTAGTTTTGGACTGATGCGCTGCCCACCAACTAAAAAAGGGGTACGTTGCAGTGCTTCGACTGGAGCATTGCGCATGAGATCAACCCCGTTGGGGTTAGTGCGGCTGTTATCCGCCATGCCGCCGGGATTGACGATCGGTATGATAACTAACCGAATACGATGAAGCTGCTCAATAGCAGCGGGGTCCCAGCGCAGTCGGCGGATTAAGGTCTTTAAAAACGACAATATAACCTGAGTACCGATACGTTCGACACCGTGTACACCACCTACTAAAGCCAGTACTGGAGCATCTTTGCGGGTAGACCCCATCTCGATGACATAAAAGGGAAGGTGGTCTTCGCCGTGTTGAATGTGAGCAGGAACACGGATGCGCATGTGCTGGCTGCCTTCGTCGATAAGGCGTTCGAGCTCGGTTAGCTCAGGTAATGCGGCCTTAAGACGGGAAATGCGTTGAATCACTGCAGTTTGATCCTTATCCTCGACGGGCTGAGCATGAAACTCGCCTTCGCATCGTTGGTTAACGAAGCTTATGATAGCCCGTTTGTATTGCCGCCAGTATGGCAAATCACCCGAATCAGAGAAAGTCATCCATGAGAAGTTTTCAAAGCACGCCGGTAGCCCCCCCCGAGCGTTTACGTCCGGCGTATTGGCTGAGTATTTTGTGGCCGTTTCTTATGGAGTATCGCGGGCGCTTGGTGTTAGCGGCGTTGTGTCTTGTTGCTGCTAAATTAGCCAGTGTCGGCATGCCATTTTTACTTAAGTACCAAGTCGATCACTTACAAGCCGTTAGCGAGCCGGTGTCTTGGTGGGTGGCGTTCCCTTTAACTTTGTTGGTTGCTTACGGTGCTACACGATTTTTAACGGTATTTGCTGGTGAAGTACGAGATTTGTTGTTTGGTCGCGTGACGGAACGGGCGATGCGCCGCATGGCATTAAAGGTATTTCGTCACCTGCATGGCTTAAGCTTAGCTTTTCATTTGGATCGTCAAACCGGAGCGTTACAGCGCGACATTGAACGCGGTGTTAATGGCATCAGTTTCTTACTTAGGTTTTTAATTTTTAATATTTTGCCGACCTTGCTAGAACTACTATTAGTTGTCGGTATTTTATTGGCGAATTACCCGCCAGTATTTGCTTTTATCACGTCGTTGGCGGTAACCCTGTATGTAATTTATTCCATTCGTGTAACGGAGTGGCGAACGCGCTACGTGCGTGAAGCGAATCAAATGGATTCGACCACGCATGCCCGTGCACTTGATAGTTTATTAAATTACGAAACGGTTAAGTACTTTACTGCAGAAGAACGTGAAGCAAGTGCCTACGATGAATCGCTAGCTAAGTGGGAGACCGCAAGGCGTATGAATCGTTTGTCGCTATTTACGCTAAATAGTGGTCAGGCTTTAATTATTAGTGTGGCCATGGCCGCCATGTTGATGTTCGCTGCCTATTATGTAATTGAAGGAATCATGACGCTGGGTGACTTCACCCTTGTGAATGCATTTATGTTCCAGTTGTTTTTACCGCTTAACTTTTTGGGTTTTGTGTATCGAGAAATTAAAGCGTCGATGGCGAATATCGAACGCATGATTGATTTGCTAGACGAGGAAACAGCAGTTGCTGATAGCGGGCAAGATGTCCTTAAAGTCACCCAAGGTAAAGTTGAGCTACGCGACCTCAATTTTGGTTATCGTACCGAGCGCACTATTTTAAAAGGCCTGAATTTAATCCTAGAGCCTGGCAAAACATTAGCAGTAGTGGGTGGTAGCGGTGCTGGTAAATCGACCATCACTAAACTGCTATTTCGTTTTTATGATCCGCAAGACGGTGGCATTTTTATCGACGGCCAAAATATTCGCAATGTACCGCAAAAGTCTCTACGCGAACGACTGGGTATAGTGCCCCAAGATACGGTTTTATTTAACGATACCTTACGCTACAACTTGCTTTATGCTCGGCCGGAAGCGACGGAAGCAGAGTTACTTGAAGTCGTGCGCATGGCTAGTCTTGATGGCTTGTTAAAGCTTTGCCCCGAAGGCCTAGATACTTTAGTAGGTGAACGCGGATTGAAATTATCTGGCGGTGAAAAACAACGTATTGCGATTGCTCGAATGTTATTAAAACGCCCAGATATTATGGTATTTGATGAAGCGACATCCTCGTTAGATTCCCATACCGAGCGGGCGATTATGGGTGAAATTCGCCGAGTTGCCAAAGGCCATACGGCCCTTATTATTGCCCATCGTTTATCCACGATTGTCGATGCGGATCAAATCGCTGTACTGCAAGATGGTGAAGTATTGGAACAGGGTACGCATGCCGACTTATTAGTAAGAAAAGGAGCGTATGCGAGTTTGTGGCAAGCGCAGCAAAGTCAGTCGGTAATTGTCGCAGAGCAAATAGAGGAGGGTGGCGATGCACCTGCTGATCATTGATGCGATGAATTTAATCCGTCGCGTTTATGCCGCTCTTGAGGGCGGCGAGTGGCCGGTAGAAGGCACTCGTGCTCGTTCAGTGACCATTGCAACGGCAACAGCAGAGGCTGTCGGTGCTAGTCATTGTGTCGTGGTATTTGAAGAAAAATGTGAAACATGGCGGCATACCCTCTGGCCTGATTATAAACTTGGGCGTGCGCCTATGGCTGAGACATTGCAAGCCGGTTTGCCTGAGATTCGAGCTGGCTTAACCGATGCAGGGCTCACGTGCATTGATGTCGCGGGTTGGGAGGCTGACGATATCGTCGCGAGTTTGGCCGACCGCGCTTCGGCGGGCGGGCTTGAGGTCACTATCCTATCAACTGATAAAGGTTTTTGTCAGTTGGTGACACCGCGCATTCAACTGCGCAATCATTTTGATCGCACAGCCTTCGACGTTGAAGGCGTAAAGCAAAAGTGGGGATTACCGCCTCATCAACTGGTCGATTTTTGGGCAATGACCGGCGATACCACCAATCATTTACCCGGCGTTCCTGGAATTGGCCCTAAAGGCGCAGGCAGTGTGCTAGATACTTGTGGCTCGTTAGATATGGCCTTGGCTTTTCCACAGCTATTACCAGAAAAGTTGGCTGCAACGTTGGCTCAGTATTGGCAACAGGCTCTGTTGACGCGAGTGTTAGCGACATTGCGTCGAGATGTGCCGCTGGGTATGAATTTGCATGATTTACGTTGGCGACGCGGTCAAGTTAGTTAAAATCGGCCTCTTCGTTGTTCAATTGCGGCATATTGATTAAAATCCGCGCTCACTTATCACCCTTAGGTAACTGTTTTGTCCGTCGACATCATTGTTAGAGGTTATCACCTCGATATTTATCAGCATGTAAACAACGGACGTTATCTGGAGTTTTTAGAAGAAAGTCGTTGGGATTTTCTTGGTCATCATCGTTTGGTCGAACAATTTCAAGAGCGAGATCTCGCGATTGTCGTAGCCAATATTAATATCAATTATCGCAAGCCTGCGGTTTTCGGTGATGTGTTGCGAGTATCCACATCCGTTGCAGCAATTGGCAATAAGAGCGCGAAGTTTAGCCAAGAGGTCTGGCGCTTAGAAAACGGTGAACCGAAAGATTTGGTGGTTGATGCCGTTGTTACTTTTTGTTTGTTGGATGACGCAAGCCAAAATGCTGTGGTTATTAGTGGTGATGTTCGCGCTATTTTAGAATCGTTATTGGAGATCGGCGAATGAACCTGCAAGCGGTGTTAAACGAAATCAATGAATTTCTACTTTGCCCAACGCCTGAAGCTTGGATTGAAGAAGCGCTGAAGCAGCAAGATATCTTGCTCATTGATCACGCTAACTGTGAAAAAAAAGCCGCAAATACCGCAATGACCTTACTGTATCGTCATCTTGATCGTGATGACCTGCTCAAGAAAATGAGCCAGTTAGCGCGTGAAGAGTTGCTGCACTTCGAGCAAGTGGTCGGGATCATGAAAGAGCGCGGTGTTCATTATCGCAACTTATCATCTTCGCGCTATGCCTCCAGCCTGCGCGAACAAGTGCGCAAAGGCGGAAACGGTTCGGATGAGTTGATCGACGTATTGATCATCGGTGCGCTAATCGAAGCTCGCTCGTGTGAGCGCTTTGCCTGTTTGTCACCTCATCTCGATGCGCGTTTGGCCAAGTTTTATCGTTCGTTATTGCGCTCGGAAGGGCGTCATTATCAAGATTATCTTGGTTTGGCACGACAGTATGCCAGCGCTGATATTAGTCAGCGAATCGACGAACTGCGTGCTGCAGAAAGAGACTTGATTCTAACGCCCGATACAGAGTTCCGTTTTCACAGCGGCGTACCGGCTGCGGCGTAGAAGCGTCTTTGCTTAATGCAAAAGGCTACAGGCTCGAATAATTTTGATGCAAAGCTCGGCCTCAGTGTTGTATTCCTCCTCGGAAATAACACCGGCTTTGAGGTCGCGAGCGGCTTGGGAAAGGCGCGCTTCGGCGTCCTTTAAATCAGTGAATAAGCGGTTTGCTTCTAACGCGCGAAGGGTTGTCGCTGCAGTCATGACTGGATCCTTTTTGATTATGTTTATGGGAAACACTTTTACCCTAGTTGCAGATTCTAAAGAGCGCTAGCGTGATACCCTTCTCCGCATTGCAAATATGACAAAAAGTGGTGGCTGGCTGGTTGAAACCTATGCTTAGTTGCGACTGAAAATGTTAAGGACTCAAGATGACCGATTCAGATATGCGTATTAGCGATCTCACGGCTTGGCATGATGGTGAGCTAGGTGGGTATGATCGTTCTGGTTCTGAGAGTGAGGAAGGCTTTCATTTTCTTCATGGCAACGGTTTTTGTGCTCGTACTCTTGAGCCGGTTGCAGCTTTGTTACCTAACGACCGTCGGTTATTGTTTACCGATGCACCGGGACACGGCGTTTCACATAAGCCAGATAGCATTCAGCCTGATTGGAATGCTATGGCTGCAACCATTGCTGAAAGTATCATTTCGCGCACTAGTGGTCCTTTAGTTGGGGTTGGTCACTCAATGGGGGGCGTAATGACGCTGCTAATGGCAGCGGCCCAACCTAATCTATTCACTCGTATTATCTTGCTAGACCCTGCGTTGTTTTCGTCTGAAATCCTATTAACACAGAGGTTGTTGCGCAAAACCGGTTTCTGGCAGCGAACAAAATTAGTTAAGGCAGTGCAACAGCGTCGTCGTCGCTGGCCAAGCAAGGACGAGCTGCAAAGTGATCTTGGCCGTAAGTCTTTATATCGGTCTTGGCACCCTAGTGCGCTTGATGCTTTTGTTGAGTTTGGAACATATTCTGACGGCGCTGAGCGTGTGTTGAGCTGTGATCCATTCTGGGAGGCGTCGATATTTGGGTCGTACCCTTATCAACTGTGGCATTCCGTGCGTTCAGTTAAGTGCCCGGTTTATATTCTGGTTGCTGAAAAAAGTTACCCGTTTATTAACCGCGCGGCGCGGCGTGCAGCCAGTATAAATCGTAATGTGGCTTGGTTTGAGCAGCCAGGGACGCATTGCTTTCCCATGGAAGATCCTGAGGCAACAGCGGCTTTTATCAAGCGACTGGCAATCCCTGCAAGTGGTGGCTAAAAGCAATTGTCAATTCGTTGTTTTAAAATCTTTGTCAAACTCAACTGGGTAGGCTATTGTGGCTTTACCATTGGTTTTATGAGTAAGACGAGTAGGAATTTATGAACATGGAGATTCAGGCAGCGTTAGATGTTGCCGATGAAACTGATTCATTTCTTCAGATCACTGATGTCATTTATGACAAAGAATCTGAGATGGGATATGACTCACTGACAGAAGCGGAAAAAACCGTTTATTGCATCGATCAGCTATTGAGTGAAATGGAGAACGGCGGTTTCGTTCAATTCATTCATCACGAAGCCGGTGCTAGAGCTGAAGAAACGCTAGAATCACTTGAGCGAATCAAAGCTAAAGAGACCAGTATTTTACTGGATCGACTTCTTGATATGTTTGAAGATCGCCAAGTACCTACCGATGAAGATGAGCGCGTCGATTTGTTTGATCAAATCGAAAGCGAACATGCTGATGAAATCGCAGAACTAGACGATCGCTTCTATGATTCCGGTGAAAATCTCGTTGAGCTGACACTCTTATTTGTTCAGAAAAATCTAAAAGATTTTCGCTGAGCAATAATGTGCGTTCCTATTGCATCCAGTGTTTGCGATGCGATAGGACGTTATGAGTCACTATCCAAGAGAATCATTCTGCTAAAACTAGCAATTATGGGTTAGTTTGGCGTCTTTTCGGCCATTCCCTAGGATGACAGTCGTGCTACCATTACGTCAGGCTGGCTTAGCGCTTATCCTTTCGTTGATATTTGCCACCTTGCAATTGCTATTTTCACATGACTTATTGAATTTAAAGGATGCGTTATGGTCTCTTATTCCTGTCTTGTACGCTGGCTGTTAGGTGTTGTACTTTCCATTCTTATTATCTCTGGTGCTCAGGCTCTGAAAGTAGAAGGTATCAATATTGAAAATGAGTTGCCGTTGCTAGAGACGCCATTGGTACTCAAAGGTGCCGGAGTTCGTACTAAGTTTTTCTATCATCTTTATGTGTGTGCTTTGTATCTTCCAGAAGATACCGCTGCGGATGAAGACTTAGATATATTGGTCTACTTGTCCGCAGATAAGCCTCTGGCCATGCGTATTTATATCATTTCCGATATGATTACGGCAGATCGCTTTGCGGACGCGGCTCATGAAGGTTTTGTACAAGCGACTCATGGCAATACGGCACCGATACAAAACGAAATAGAAACAATGGTTGGCGCATTTCGAACGACTTTGCAAAATCATGATGTTTTTGATTTGGTATACGACCCAGAGCGTGGAGTTGTAATTTATCGCAACTCCGAAGAGCAGGCAGTTGTACCTGGTGCAGAGTTTAAGAAAGCTATGTTCGCAATCTGGCTGGGTGACGACCCGGTTCAAAGCAAGTTAAAGCGTGACATGTTGGGTGACAACTAACGCGAATGTTGAGTTCAGCACATGCTGAACTCTGACTATTATTTAATGGTGATATTAAGCAAATGGATCTGCTAATAAATGGCAAAGGAAAGGGTTGAATGCGCAATAAAGGCATGAATTCTGCTGTTCAGTTTAATCAGTTTTTACCTAGTCCCATCCCTGTGTTGGTCGTTGATGACGATCAGTCCGTTCTTGATGTTACTCGACTAGTTCTATCTCGCTTTCGATTTGAAGGCATTCCAATATCCGTTATAGAGGCCAGCAGTGCCGCTGCAGCACGGCAAATATTAGCGGCGCGTGAAGATATCGCCGTCATTCTATTGGATGTCGTAATGGAGCAGGATGATGCTGGACTCGTACTAGTTGAACATATTCGTAAGGTTAGTAATAACCAGAGAATTCGAATTATTTTGCGTACAGGACAAGCTGGATTTGCTCCTGAGTATCGTGTTGTCCAAAACTACGACATCAATGATTACCTTGCGAAAAGCGATTCTACGCAAGAGCGTTTATTCGTGTCTCTGACCACCGCTTTACGCGGTTATAGGGATATTTTAACCGCGGAGTATTTTGCTGGACGAGTCGTTCAAGTTGAGCAAGAACGTGAAGTAGCGGCTAAAGCATCACAAGCTAAAACTCAGTTTCTCGCCCATATGAGCCATGAGATCCGTAATCCGCTTTCAGGAATTATTGGTATTGTTGAGTTGCTCGAAGGCGATAGTGATACTGAGGCTAAAGCATCGTTACTCAAAGATCTCAGTTTTACTGTGCAGGCGTTACTTGCAGTTGTTGATGATGTATTAGATGTTGCAAAAATCGAAGCGGGCAAGCTGCAACTGCATGAAGAAGGATTCAATATTCGTGATTGGTTACAGCGCAGTATGGCGATATTTTCGGCCAATATGCAGCGTAAAGAAATAGAATTTACGCACATTGTTGCTGACGAGGTTCCTGACCTATTGATTGGCGACGCGGCCCGTATTCAACAGATACTGATTAACTTTTTAAGTAATGCTTACAAATTCACTAATCGTGGTGGCATGGTTAATGTCAGTGTATCTGGTTGCAAAGCTGAGGAACGGTTTCTACTGCGTATTTGCGTAGAAGACGATGGTGCAGGAATAGAGTCGAATCGTTTAGGCGAAATTTTTAATGCCTACGAGCAAGGGAGCTCCTCGACGTCTAAAAACTATGGCGGTACTGGCCTAGGCCTAAGTTTATGCCGTAATCTTGCCGAGGTAATGCACGGCTCTGTTGGTGTTGTGAGTGAGCCCGAGCGAGGCAGTCGTTTTTGGGTGGAAATTCCTTTATCGGTTGTTAATGTTACTCCAGCTCAAGCCGCTGAGGTTGTCGATACAAAAGGTCTAACGGTTGTCGTTTGCGAAGACGACGCGACCAATCAGAAGATATTGCGGGTCATTCTAACTCGACAAGGAATGACCCCTCATATTTTTGATAATGGTCAAGATATGCTAGATAGCGGTGCGTGGCGTGAGGCTGATGTTATTTTAATGGATTGCCATATGCCCGTGTTAGGCGGTATTGAAACCACTGAATTATTACGTGAAATGGGGTGCAGTCTTCCAATTTTAGCGTTAACTGCAGGTGTTTCTGATAGTGAGCGACAGCGTTGTTTCGATGCCGGAATGGATAGCGTGTTGGCTAAGCCTGTCGACTTCCGGCTGCTGGATGAGCGTCTAAGAGCTCACGCGCGCTTGGGGCGTAAGTTAGAACAATAAAAAAGCGCTCAGTGAGCGCTTTTTTATTGTTAGTGCTTTCTGGTTTTAATCGTTATCCGATTTTTTATCACTCATTTTGGCAATGGCTTCAAGGCGTCCAATGATTTCACCATTGACCGTACCTTGCGGGAATCCACCATCTTTATTTACTTCTCCAGCCTCACGATGCATTAATATTTCAATGGCTTGATCAACATGTTTAACGCAGTGAATTGCAAATTTTCCTGCTTCAACAGCAGCAACCACTTCGTCGTTAAGAATCAAATTTCTGCGATTAGAATAAGGGATAATAACGCCCTGTTTACCAGTCAATCCGCGCGCTGAACACAAGCGGAAGAAACCTTCAATTTTTTCGTTTACACCGCCAATGGCTTGAACTTCCCCGTATTGGTTAACTGAGCCTGTGATGGCGAAGCTTTGGTCAATTGGCGTTTGGATCAAGGCTGAAATCAAACACACTAATTCACCCAGAGAGGCGCTGTCGCCATCAATATAGCCGTAGGATTGCTCCATAGCGATATGAGCCGATATGGCCAGAGGAAATTTTTGCGCATAGCGATTACCTAAAAAGCCGCTGAGAATCATCACGCCTTTGGAGTGAATCGCTTGGCCGAGGGATACCTCGCGTTCAATATCGACAACGCCTTTGCTGCCTGGGTACACGGTACAAGTGATGCGGGCTGGCGAACCAAAGCTGGTATCACCAAGAGACATTACGGTAAGACCATTTATTTTACCGATGGCTTCGCCGCTGGTTTCTAATAGAACGGTTCCGTCGAGCATTTGCTCAAAAAGTTTGTCGTATACGCGCCCTGTACGTTCTTGTTTTGCGGCGAGTGCGCGGTCAATATGAATCGGTTGGATTAATTCATCTTTAGCCATTAGGCGAATAAAATTCGCTTCAGCCAATAAATCAAACTGTTCACCAACACGCGCGCTTAATACGTCTTGTTGCTCTGCTAAGCGGGCACTGTAACGCACCATGCGTACCACTGCGGCACGATCTAAATCGCTATAACCTTGTTCTTCGACGCGGCTTTTTAACAGTTGCGAATAAGCCACTAAATGATCTTCAGTTAGTGTGATGTCGTTATCGAAATCGACGACAGCACGAAACAAGCGCTTAAAGTCTTCGTCGTATTCCTGAAGTAGGTAATAGATATTGCGCGAGCCAATTAACACCAGTTTAAATTCGAGAGGAATAACCGCAGGTAGTAGTGAGGTTGTATTTAAAATGCCCATTTCAGAATAGGGCGAGTCCATTTTTAGCTCGTGTGATTGCAGTGCTCGTTTTAGTGCTTCCCATACTAACGGTTCGCCTAATACTTTATCGGCATCAAGCATTAAATAACCGCCATTCGCCTTATGTAAGGCACCGGGACAAACACGTTGGTAGTTGGTGACCAGCGCGCCTTGTTCACTGGCATATTCAATGCGACCAAACAAATTGGCGTAGCTTGGGTGCGGCTCATAAATAACAGGAGCGCCGCTATCTGGGTTGTGATGTGTTGCAATGTTCGGTAATAGGGATTCTTCTAAGCTGCTGCGCTTTGCGTATTCTTCACGCAAATCCATAATGCGCTCTTCGACTAATTCCTCCAATACTAAGCTTGGTAGGTATTCTTCCATTTCATTGAGATACTCCATCACAGGTTCGTGGCTAGC
This sequence comes from Thalassolituus oleivorans MIL-1, assembly GCF_000355675.1. Classification (NCBI taxonomy): domain Bacteria; kingdom Pseudomonadati; phylum Pseudomonadota; class Gammaproteobacteria; order Oceanospirillales; family Oceanospirillaceae; genus Thalassolituus; species Thalassolituus oleivorans. The sequence continues at coordinate 1,703,374 of NC_020888.1, forward strand.
AAAATCTTTACGGATATGAGCCAACAGGGGAGTAATCGCATCGCGAATGGTTTCTTGGTTTAAACTGCGTAATTCATTACTGCTTTCGCGTTTCCATTGCGGTAATTCCGACAATTGATCGCTGAGCATTTGCTCTAATTCGGCAATATCATTATGGAAGGTTTCGCGCTCTTCTTCGCTGAGTTGTGCAAATTCGGTTTCATCCAGAGCCTTGCCTTCGCGCATTGGTGTAAAGCTAATAGCATTGGAATCTCGATAAACCGCAACTCCCCGTTTATGTGCTTCACGTTCGACAGATTCGATGGCTTTGTCGTAACGACGATTAAATACGTAGTCAATTGCTGATTTTTTTTGTTGATAGGCAGGGTGTTCTAGCGCAGCCGGAAATGTGGCTAGTAATTGATCAATTAATTCATTGATCAGTTTGCGAAATTCGCTCGCTTCATTCGGTAATAACGCCAGTGCTCTTGGTTCGCGCGGATTTTTAAAGTTGTTCATGTAACACCAGATATCCGGTGTCGGCTGACGCTTGGCTTCGCTCTTTAAATAATCGCGGACATAGGATGAACGGCCTGTGCCCGTGTCGCCCATGACGAAAATATTATAGCCAGGTCGTTGCATGGCAACGCCGAATTGAATGGCGTTAACAGCTCGATCTTGGCCGAGTACCCCATGAAAGGTTTCTAGATTGGCGGTTGTTTCGAAGTTAAGTGCGTTGATGTCGATGTGTTGGGTAACTTGTGCGGCAGTTAATTGCGTATTTTTTGTCATGTATTTGCTGATTCTTTTGAAACTATGCCTTAACAGTATTGCGCCGATTTGTAATTGGCAAGACTAAACCTGTCACTTAGCGTTGCTTTTCATTTCTTGCTGGCGATAATTGCCGCGTTTTTGCTAAGAGGAGTGCGGATGTCTATTCAACCTGAAGACAGAACCACCATGGATCTGTTTTCGCCTAGCCGACCAGGCAGGCCTAGAAGTAACCCGTACGATAGGGTGCAGCAGTCGCGGTATAACAAGCGCTCGCAGCGTATGCGTGATAAGCAATCTGGCTTTCACCGCTTAGAAGTGAAATTGCAGGCTGATGTTGTTGCCAGAGTTGACGAAGCCGCAGAAGAGCTTGGGCTTGCACGAGCGGATATTATCAATGAAGCGCTGCGCCAATGGCTGCACATGTAACTAATTTGCTGTTATAGGCTTTCATAACTACTTGATTTCAATGTGAGTTTTGGATACTGTACCGGCCTCTTGAGCTAGCTCAAGACGTTATGGTGGCCTCTGCCGGTCCCCTCGCAACGATACACCGCGAACCCCGCCAGGCCCGGAAGGGAGCAACGGTAGCGGTTATCTCGTGTGCCGGGGTGTGGCTGGTAGAGGTCATCTCCAAATTCCCCTGACTTTCCCTGCTCTACAAGGTATTATGCGACCTATCGGTCAACCTTGGGTTTTAAAATTTCAATGAGTTATCAGGTACTTGCGCGTAAATGGCGACCACGTTTCTTTGACGAAATGGTGGGTCAAGAGCACGTGCTAAGAGCACTCATCAATGCCTTAAACGAAGGCCGCCTACACCATGCCTATCTATTTACAGGCACCCGTGGTGTTGGCAAAACTACCATTGCTCGAATTCTTGCTAAATGTCTGAACTGCGAAGAAGGCGTTAGTGCCCGACCTTGCGGTGTTTGCGGTTCTTGTAAAGAAATTGCAGAAGGCCGATTTGTCGATCTTATAGAAGTGGATGCTGCTTCTCGCACCCGCGTTGAAGACACTCGCGAACTGCTTGATAACGTTCAGTACGCACCAACCCGTGGTCGCTTTAAGGTCTACCTGATCGACGAAGTGCACATGCTTTCTTCGCACAGTTTTAATGCTTTGCTGAAAACTCTAGAAGAGCCACCAGCGCACGTTAAATTTTTGTTAGCAACTACAGATCCGCAAAAATTGCCGGTGACTATTCTGTCGCGTTGTTTACAGTTCAGCCTCAAAAATATGACACCTGAGCGGATAGTTGAATATCTCGCACGGGTGCTAGACGCAGAGAAGTTTCAATACGAAGAACCTGCTCTGTGGTCGCTAGGACGTGCCGCTCAGGGCAGTATGCGCGATGCCTTAAGCCTAACCGATCAAGCTATTGCCTATGGCGAGGGTATTGTTGGCGAAGAGCAGGTCAACGCTATGTTAGGCACCATGGATCGCGGTCGTCTGTTTAAGATGGCGGAGGTTATGGCAAAAGCGAACGCTGCTGAGGTTATGAGTGAAGTGGCCGCAATGGCGGAACACGGACCTGATTTCGATGAAGTGTTGCAGGGGTTGTTGCATATTTGGCACCGTGCCGCTTTAGCGCAAGTGGTGCCAGATGCTATCGAGAACTCACAAGGTGATCGTGATGCTATATTGAAGCTTGGTATGGCTATGCAGCCAGAAGATTTACAGCTGTATTATCAGATTGCCCTCCAGGGTCGAAAAGATTTAGCCATGGCACCAGAGCCGCGCCAAGGTTTTGAGATGGTATTGCTGCGCATGCTGGCTTTCCGGCCTGCGCCAGATGTGGTTCCAGAACTCGATTTAGTCAGTGCCCTACAAGTGGCAACTGAAAAAAAAAAGACCCTAACGTCACAGCCTGATGTACTCAGTGCAGCTGGTACGGCTAACGAAGCTGAGACTATTCCTGTAGCAGCCGACACCGTTAGTCGATTAGAGCCCTCCGTACCAATTGTGTCTGAAGCAGCAACGGTCGTTGTGGAAGAGGCAGTGCAGGTAGAACAACCTGTGAGTGTTGAGTCTGATGCGATTCCCCCTCTGGCAAATTCATCCGACCGTTTTGATGATGTGCCAGCATTTTCTAGCGAGCCTGCATCTAACGTTTCAGCTAATAGCCTTGATGGCGTCACACCCGAAGACAGCATAGGTGTGCCTTGGGATAATCCATCGCAAGAAGCGGGGTCAGAAAATAAACCAATTGCGCGCGGTATGGCGACCTCGTTGATGGATACGCCTGCCACTTCTGTCGCCTCGGCTATACCGGTAGCGGAGCAGCGCGGTACAATGGTTGCAACTGATACGGTATCTGTCGACACGGTTGAGCAAAGCGAACTGCCCGAATTACAGCCGCATACGTGGTGGCAATGGGTCGACCGTCTCAAGCTTGCGGGATTACCGATGGCAATCGCACGCAACAGTGCTTTAGTACAAATTGCTGACGGCGTGCTGCGTTTTGATGTCGATCCGGCGCAAGGGGCATTATTTAATGAATCTCAGCGCCTACGAATCCAAGATGCACTCAGTGCATTGATTGCTGATGTGCGTATTGAGATGGAGTTGGTTTCACCGCGAGGCGAGACTCCAGAGCAAAGACGTCAGCGCCTGCATGCTGAATCATTTTATGCGGCGAAGCAGGCGATTGAATCCGACCCTGTGGTCAATCATATTTTGTCGGAAATGGGTGGTGCAGTTGTTGAAGAAACCATCCGTCCGGTTAGTTAATTAATCGATTGTTAGGAGAATTGTATGATTAAAGGTGGAATGGGCAACCTAATGAAGCAAGCCCAAAAGATGCAAGAGCAGATGCAAAAAGCTCAAGCAGAATTGGCCGAAGCCGAAGTTACCGGTGAGTCTGGTGCCGGCTTAGTGAAAGTGACAATGAATGGTCGCCATGATGTTAAGCGCGTTGAGTTAGACGACTCCATCATGAGTGAAGATAAAGAGCTGTTAGAAGATTTACTAGCTGCTGCTGTCAATGCTGCAGTACGTAAAATAGAACAAAACAATCAAGAGCAGATGTCGAAGATGACTGCTGGAATGGGTCTACCGCCAGGTATGAAGCTGCCATTCTAAGATCAGAGCCGACGCGTTATTTATGAAGTTGCCAGCGGAATACAAAGCTCTAGTCAGCGCCTTCGATTCTCTTCCGGGAATTGGCGAACGAGCGGCAGGCAGAATGGCGCGCTGGGCTTTAAACCGAGCCGGTGGTGATGAGCTTGCGCAGGCTTTGCAGTCGGCATTGCTGAGCATCCGCCCTTGCGAACGTTGCCAGATATACATATCCGAAGATCATTGTTCGGTGTGTGATGATCTCGCGCGGGGGCATGAATGGCTGGCGGTTGTTGCTGAGTTGGAGCAGGCGCAAATACTTTGTGATCTGGGTTATTCGGGACAATTATTTGTTTTGCACGGCGTGCTATCGCCTGTCGCTGGTGTTGGGCCTTCGCAACTACCGTTGGCTGCCTTGCAACAGCGCGTAAGTAGCATAAAACCGAACACAGTATATTTGCTGTTAACCGGCTCTGTTGAAGGAGATGTTACCGCACAATATCTACAGCGTTTTTTATTGGATTCTCATACGTTAATGCAGTCGTTTAGCGATTTCATAGCGCAACCGATGATTGGAGGGGCTAAATGAGCCGCCTTGATATACCGGAGCCACTGTGGATTGCAGATCACGACGCTCTGACTGATGCCTGTCGACAATGGCTGACAGAAGACTACCTAGCCGTTGATACCGAATTTGTAAGAACGACGACGTTTTATCCGCAAGCAGGTTTAATTCAAATAGCGGGAGAGAAGGGTTGTTACCTTATTGACCCTTTATTGATCAAGGATTGGACCCCGTTTGTTGAGGTATTGCAGGCGCCTACTGTACTGAAAGTATTTCACGCGTGCGCCGAAGATTTAGAAGTTTGTCGACGTTTGACCGGCGTTATTCCGCGCCCATTGGCGGACAGTCAACTAGGCATAGCACTAGCGGGGCATGGGGGCTCTATGGGCTTCCAGCGCGCAGTGATGGCGTTGCTAGAGATTGATCTACCCAAAGAAGAAACGCGCTCCAACTGGTTGCATCGTCCTCTGCGTCCAGAGCAAGTAGATTATGCGGTGGCAGATGTTCATTACTTGTATCAGTTGTACCCTGTATTGCGTCAGCAGTTGCGAGATCTCGGGCGAGAAGAGTGGCTAGCGGAAGATTGTACGCGTTTACTCGACGCATCTGATCAGATTGATGATTCGTATCTAGCCTTGTATCGCAAGGTTAAGTTGGCTTGGAAGTTGCGCCCGCAAGAGCAATATATATTGCAGCAACTGACTGTATGGCGCGAACAAGAAGCACGTAATCGTGATGTTCCACGAAATAAGGTTGTCGATGATAATTCACTGTGGAATATCGCGCGTTTTAAGGCTAAAAATCGCGATCAATTGGTGAAGGCAGGTGTTAAGCCGCCGATCGTTCGTGACGCTGGCAATATTTTGTTGAAAATTGTCGAAACGGCGATGACCAAAGATGAGGCCTTTTGGCCAGAGCAGCTTGATCGTCCCTTATCTCCGATCGCCGCGCAATCGATGAAAGATCTAAAAGATGCCGTGACGCTCACGGCCGAGCAGCTCAATATACCAACTGAGCTGTTGGCTAATAAACGCGCACTTGAATTTGTAGTGCGCTCTGGGTATCACGACGGTCAATACCAGCTTCCCGAAGTGCTAAGTGGGTGGCGTAAGGATGTAATTGGCCAAACTTTATTGTTAATGATGACGCAGGGTGTAGCTGCGAGCAAAGTGGAAAAAAGCAATCATGAGTAAAATTTTGTGCGACGTCTTCAAGACAAAAAAGAAAGACGAAATGTATCTATACGTCACGCGTAAAGATGCATTTACTCGCGTACCTGAAGGGTTAATGACCATGTTTGGCAAGCCAGAGTTAGCAATGACCATGATCTTAACTCCAGAAAAATCGCTTGGCCGAGCGGATACAGAAAAAGTGTTAGCAGCGCTCGAAGAAAAGGGGTACTACTTGCAAATGCCACCGGCAAAAGAACCTTACATGCTCGATCTATTTTGCAAAATTGATAAAGAATGAGCCATCAACCTTTTTGGGAGCGCAAGACGCTGGGTGAAATGACGTCTTCTGAATGGGAGTCGTTGTGCGATGGTTGTGCGCTGTGCTGCCTACATAAGCTCGAGGACGATGAAACCGGCGAGGTATATTACACCGATGTTCATTGCCGTTATTTAGATACGAACAATTGCCAATGCACAGAATACCAGCAACGCAATACGCTCGTGCCTAGTTGCGTTTGGTTAACACCGGATCAAGCTCAGACTTTTTTTTGGCTGCCAGAAACCTGCGCCTACCGTTTACTGGCGGAAAAAAAGCCGTTGTATGATTGGCATCCTCTGATTTCAGGTACGAAAGAGTCGGTACATGAAGCTGGAATTTCGATGCGCAACAAGGGCATAGCCGACAATTTAATTGACGAAGACGATTGGCAAGATCGCATCATATGGAAAGCATAACGTGGATAGTGTAATAACGTATGGCCAATTTTGGCTGTTGTATTTAGTTTCAGCGCTAGTGGCGTATTGGTGCTGGGGAAAATTACTTTTTTGGGTGAAAACGCCGGGTGTCGGCTACTACTTATTCAGTTTGATCGGTGCGGTGCTTATCTTTACGCCGGTTCCTATTGAACAGGGTTCTATGTATTGGGCGCCAGGTTTTCTTGTGGTTGCCTTTACGTTTTTAATCAGTGGGCCAGAGTCTATTAACTACTGCATTCCGTGGTTTGCAGCCGCATTGGCTATTGGTGCTGTCGTGTTGGGGGTGGGCTTATTGGTTTCTCTTATCCGCATGAAAGATGTCAGCGACGACTCAGAAGCTGGAGTATAGTCGTTTTTATCTGAAACGACGCCTGTAGTGGCGTCGTTAGTCTAGGCGGTAAATCCTATCTTTCGGCCGCCAATTTCTTCTTGTTTATTTCATCAATCTCTCTGATTTTCTTTCTTTTTTACTGCTCGCTTGTTTAATAAATGATCGGTTAACTGATTTATTTATTACTTTTCTGGCTAACCAGTAAAACTTTGCTAGTTTTATTTAGGCAGGTGTTGTTGATTTCATGGCGTATCGCGTCTGAATTTCCGATACCGCACTAACGTAAATATCTATCAGGGGAGCTGTTCATAGGATTTGGGGCGTTACCGAATCAATGAACGAGAGGTTGGGACCATGGCAAATCATATATTTATTCTCGCAACGGTTATGCTGTTGGCTGGTATTTTCGGCGGCTTAGTAAACTATTACCTGTACGGTGACAAAGATCCTGACGCGGCAAGCTTGCCACGCTTTTTAGTGGTTGGGGTTGGTGCATCTTTCCTAGTGCCAGTGGTGCTGGATATGGTCAATAGCGAATTGGTTTTAGAGAGTCAGGGTGATCCGTCACAGTTGCTCATCTTTACCGGTTTCTGTTTGGTGTCAGCACTTTTGAGTCGATTCTTTATCGATAACATGTCCGATCGTATTTTGAACGAAGCGCACAGTGCGCGTCAGCGTTCAGAAGAGGTTGAACAAAATCTTCGTATTATTCAAAGCGAATTATTACCTTTGATTGATACCGAAACCGAACATGATACCGCGAGTTTAGATCCGCAAATTACTCAAGCCAGTACCGACTTGGATATTACCTCAGGGCAAGTGTTGAAAATCCTATCTAACGGTCGTTTTATTTTCCGTTCGTTGGCGGGTGTTTGCCGTGAAGCTAACCAAGAGGAGGTTACTGTATTAAAAACCTTGCAGGTGCTTACTTCGCGTAGCTTGGCAGGTAAGGTGAGTGGAAAAGATGGTGTGCGTTGGCACATTACAGAGAAAGGTCGTCGTGTACTTGAGACCAGTCTCTAATTTAAATCCGCCGGAGAGCTTATGGTGCGCTGTATGAGACTGACTGGAGTGATTCTGTCACTCCTGCTGTTTGTTGCCAATCAAGCGACGGCGGCTGAGCAAAACACTCAGCCGGGGGATGTCAGGATAATTATTGATATCTCTGGCAGTATGAAAGACACCGACCCGCAGAATTTGCGCCGCCCGGCGCTTAATCTGCTAGTCGAACTACTTCCTGATAATAGCCGTGCGGGCGTTTGGACTTTTGGTCGCTACGTCAACATGTTAGTGCCACTGGATACCGTTAATGCCAGTTGGCGGCGCAATGCTAAAGCAAAATCCTCTGAAATAAACTCTGCCGGGCTTAATACCAACCTTGTTGACGCCTTAGATAAGGCATTGTGGCAAATGGCCCCTGATAGCGGTTATCAACATACGGTCATTTTGCTAACTGACGGCCGTATCGATATGGATAAATCGGGCGGTGACCCCACCACAAAGGTGAACTCGGCTGAAAGACAACGACTAATAAAAGAAGTCTTGCCGAAATATATTGAGGCTGGAGCAAAAATTCATACTTTGGCATTGTCGAACGCCGCAGATCTAGAAACCTTGCAACAAATTGCGATGGAGACCGACGGGCTGTTCCTGCAGGCCAATACAGCCGACGATTTGATGCCAGCGTTTTTAAAAGCGTTTGATCGCGCTGTTCCTGCCGAACAAGTACCGCTAACTAACAATCATTTTGATATTGATTCGAGTATTGAAGAATTTACTGCCCTTATTTTTAGGGGGACTTCAGGGCGAGAGACACAATTAATTTCACCCTCTGGCGCCGTTATTACCCAAGCCGTTGCTGATAACCAAGACAATGTGCGTTGGCATCATGATTTAAACTTCGATTTGATTACTGTTTCTGGCCCAGAGGCCGGTGAGTGGTCTGTCGACGCCGATGTTGACCCAGATAATCGAGTGCAAATTTTATCTGATTTAAAACTGTCGGTATCGGGTGTTCCCGCTAATCTATTTTCCGGCGCTCCGATTGATATGAACATTGCGCTGGTGAATGAAGGTGAGGTCGTTACTGAACCAGCGGTGTTGCAATTGACCGATATTAGCATGCAGGTTACCGCTCCTGATGGCCGCACGGGTAGTAAGCTGCTATCTGACCCTGAAAACCTGCCCCCTGAAGGTGTGTTTCGCGAAACCATGAGCCGGTTGTCGATGCCCGGAGAATATCGCATTGAAGTCAATGCTATCGGTCGTACATTTCAGCGCAGACAAGTGTTAACAGCGGTACTTGCTGAGCCGCTGAAAGTAGAAACAGAACCTTTTCCGGATCAACAGCGTGTTCTTATTACTGTGACTCCACAGGGAGATTCTATTGATACCGGTTTAAGTCGCATCATAGCCAAAATTGCTAGTCCAGACGGAAGTTCTGTTATTCAAAACATGGAATACAGCGCACCCGACCAGAAATGGGTTCTCGATCTTACCAATGAAAAAGGTGACGGGCGTTACGAGATAACCATCAATATTCGCGGAGTTTCTCAGGGCGGAAAAACATTCAAGAGTAAACCTGAGGCTATTGTTGTCGACTTTCCATTACAAGGGGTTGTTACTGCGCCAATAGACGTTGCTCCGCCGATTCAGACGGAGCCGATGGCTGAGCCAGTGGCTCCTGTTGTCGAAACTGAGAACGAGGTAGAAGCGCAGTTGCCACCAGAGGAAGTGGATGCGCAAGTTCCGCCACAATTGCCTATCCCAGAGCCGGTAGTACCTGACTTGGCAGATAAATATGCCGAACAAACTGAAGTTGAGGTTGTAGAGGAAGATGAAGGTATTGCTTGGTGGATTTATCTTCTGTTGGGTATTACCAATCTTGCTATTGTTGGTGGAGCTGGTTACTGGTGGTTTAGTCGCAAGAAAGCCGGAAGTGCCAGCGAGGCAGAGCGTGTAGTTCCAGCAAATTTGGATCTCGGCGAACTGGATGATGCAGATTTAGAAGCCGGCGATTTTGATGATTTTGAGACGGATGGTGAAGAAGAAATTCCAGCAGGAGGAAGGGCGCCAACCTCGATGGGGAGTGATACCAATATCAATGTTGCGGCGGACGACTTTGCGATTGATCCTGAAGACGGAGCTGATAATACCGAAGACGGTGATGATTGGGGTGAGTTTGATGCTGAGGACGAGCTCAAAAAGGCCGACGATGATGATAAAGATCCGTTTGGCGATGACGACGACCCATTAAACAAGGGGTAATCGAGAGAGTCATATTCATATGAAATGACATCCCGAGCTAGGCTAAAAAATAACCGTTTGTGATTGATTCACAAGCGGTTTTTTTTAAACTGGCCAAAATGCGCACCGATCTCAGGTCTCTGTTTGCCTAATTGCTGAGTGTAGCGAAGAGTAATATGGTCAGTCCCTTGCTGAGTGCCACTGGCATCCTTATACTCTGGCCTGTTTTGATGAAGCTTAAACAGAGGTAGCTATGAAATTTCAGGGGACTGGTGAGTACGTTGCAACGCCCGATCTGCAAATGGCGGTAAATGCAGCTATTACCTTGCAGCGCCCGTTGTTGCTAAAAGGTGAGCCTGGCACTGGAAAGACCATGTTGGCAGAACAGCTGGCTACATCGCTGGGTACTGATTTGATTCAGTGGCACATCAAAAGCACAACTAAAGCCCACCAAGGGCTATATGAATACGATGCTGTGTCACGTTTACGTGATTCTCAGCTTGGTACCGACAAAGTCCACGATATTTCTAATTACATTATTAAAGGTAAGTTGTGGGAAGCGTTCACTGCTGATAAACCAGTAGTGCTTTTGATCGACGAAATTGATAAGGCCGATATTGAGTTCCCGAACGATTTATTGTTAGAGCTCGATAAAATGGAGTTTTTTGTTTATGAAACTCAAGAGCGTGTCGTCGCTACGCATCGTCCAATTATCTTGATCACGAGTAATAACGAGAAGGAGCTGCCGGATGCATTCTTACGTCGTTGTTTCTTCCACTACATCGACTTCCCTGATCGCGATACCATGAAAGCCATCGTTGATGTGCATTATCCGCACATTCAAAAGGATCTTGTACGTGAAGCACTGGATGTATTCTTTGACGTGCGCAAAGTCCCCGGTTTGAAGAAAAAACCTTCAACTTCTGAGTTGATCGATTGGTTGAAGCTGTTGATGGCGGATGATGTAGGCGTTGACGTGCTGCGCAATAAAGATCATAGCAAGGCGATTCCACCTATGTACGGTGCGCTTGTTAAGAATGAACAAGATGTGCAGTTACTAGAAAAGCTCGCGTTCATGAGCCGTCGCAAAGGCTAATTCAATGTTAATCGATTTCTTCGAGACTGTGCGTCGTGCCAAGGTACCTTGTTCCGTTAGAGAATACCTAGATCTCGTTAATGCGATACAGGCACATGTTGCCTTTGCCGATATGAACGAGTTTTACGCGTTAGCTCGCCTGTGCTTGGTCAAAGACGAAAAACACTACGACAAGTTCGATAAAGCGTTTGGCGCTTATTTCCAAGGCTTGGACTCATTGCCTTCTATGATGGAGGACGCAAAGATTCCAGCCGAATGGATGCGTAAAGAGTTCGAGCGCATGCTGTCGAAAGAAGAAATGGATAAAATCGAAGCGCTTGGCGGCCTAGACAAGGTCATCGAAGAATTTAAGAAACGCCTTGAAGAGCAACATAAGCGTCATCAGGGCGGCAACAAGATGATTGGCACCGGCGGCACATCGCCATTCGGAGCCAATGGCTACAACCCCGAAGGCATTCGTATTGATCAAGGGCAGTCGCGACATAAGAAAGCGATTAAAGTTTGGGAACAGCGCAACTACAAAGATCTAGACGATAGCATCGAATTAGGTACGCGTAATATCAAAGTAGCGTTGCGCCGATTGCGCAAATTTGCCCGTCAAGGCGCGGCAGATGAGCTCGATTTGGGTGATACCATTAGCTCAACTGCCCGAAATGCTGGTTTTCTTGACATTAAAATGGTGCCTGAGCGTCACAATGCCGTTAAAGTGCTGCTGTTTTTTGATGTTGGCGGCTCTATGGATCCTCACGTTCGCGTATGTGAAGAGTTATTTTCCGCGACTCGTACCGAGTTCAAACATATGGAAACCTTTTATTTCCATAATTGTTTGTACGAGAGCGTATGGAAAAATAATATCCGTCGTATGAACGAGCGCACAGAAACTTGGGACATTTTGCGCAAATATGGCAGTGATTACCGCGTTATCTTTGTTGGTGATGCCATGATGGCTCCATACGAGGTGACTCATGCAGGTGGTAGTGTCGAGCACTGGAATGAAGAGCCGGGGGCGGTTTGGATGCAGCGTATGTCCGATCACTACGAAAAAATGGTCTGGTTGAATCCAGCACCAGAATCACACTGGGGGCAGGGTGGTTCTTTGGGAGCAATTCGCGAGATCGTAAAAGATAAAATGTATCCTCTAACCCTTACTGGTTTGGAGAATGCGATGAAATTTCTCAGTAAGTAAAGGTTTTAGAAGGTTACTATTGAGCGATTAATTTATATGGGGAAGTGATGTACCGTATCTTAAAATCAAGATTGATCGGCATGGACGCTCCCATAAAAATAACAAGAATAGGGCGGTAAATATGCCGGTTGTGGCGTTTAGCCAACATCTGAAGGCGACAATAGTAGCCGTGTTACTGAACACGCTTGTACTTCTATGGACTTCAACTGCGCAGGCAGAAATTGAATACGTACGACTCCATAAGGGGCCTGGTGCGGCGTACCCTATTGTATTCGAAGTATCTAGCGATCATGTCATGGATCCTATTGCCGTTCGTGGCGACTGGTTATTGCTCAGTGATGGTCGCAAACAAGGCTGGCTACCTCTATCAGAACTTCATCTTGTTAAAAGCGTCAGCGTTGCTCAAATGTGGCAGTTGCGTAACGATGCTCGTCCAAGTGATTGGCGTTTAGAACTCAATTGGAATAGTGAATCCGCCTTAGGTTTCGGTGCGGTCATACCCTTGCATGATCAGGATCTATTCGGTCGTTATACCGTGTCAGATCATGGCGCTTTTGGTTGGTCAATTGGTGAAGTTGGGTTAACTCGACAGATCGGCAGTATTTTAAATTTTCAAGTGCTCGGCTCTGCCGCCCTCGGGGTAGGCAGTGAATATGGCGGAAGTAACCATTGGAATTCAGACACCGATGAGATTGTTCCGCTGGCGCTTGTGTCCGCTGAGGTTGTCTGGGCTGCGGAGCGTTACTTAGATGTCGCCTTACGAGTCGGCACCAATATTTCTCTAGATTCTGACATGGTGAATCATTCCTCTGTGTCGTTGGCGTGGAAGTTAAGGCTATGAAGTTTTCTACTGCTGTTGCTATATGTGCGTTTTTTTTCGCATCGACAGCTTCAGCTGAGCGATCCAGTACCGATATTTACGACCCTCAGGTCAAATACTCAGGGCTAGAAGATTTAGATTCTGTCGAGCGTCAGCACGGCACCATAGGTATTGGCTTTAGTAATACCGTAGCTGAAAAAGACGAATTAAAACCCGGTTTGAATTTATCAGCGCGCTACTTTGCCGGAGAGCGCTGGTATGTCACTGGAGAGTTAGGCTTCAGTTCTTTTTTTGACTTCACCCTTGATAAAGGCTTAGTACTCGAAGAACGAGAGCAAGTCGTGCTTACGACGGCAGGGGTTGGCTACGCCTTGTTGCAAGGTACAGCAAGTACCTTTGGCGAGCACACATTCCCTTGGTTAATGGCGGTTGAGGTTGCGATGGGTAGCCAAGAAACGGGTGATACCCGCGGCCGTTACACTGCACTTGGTCTGTCGTGGCAGCTAAATACAACGAATTACTGGTACAGCTTTGGTACACGTCAATATCGAGTCGATGATCAGCGCTTGAAAGCGCTAGGCGCTAACGAGGGGATTCAATGGAATATGTCGTTCGGTATTTACTACTAATGTTGCTGGCGTTACCGGCCAGCGCATTAGAAACGTTAAAGCCTGGTGATAAGGTTGATGATTTCACCATGCTCTCGGTCAACGGTTTTGGCCAGCGTTTAACCGAGGTGCGAGGACAGCCCTTGATGTTGATTTGGCTAGATCGCTGTAATGCATGTTCTGAGACACTTGCGCGCTACCAATTGCTGGCTGAAAGTTTGGAAATTGATGGATTATTGGGTTGGTTTGTATGGGTGCCGGAAGGCGACGATGAACCACCTAAGATGCGTTTGCCGGTTTTACGTTATGAAGCAAAATGGCAGCAATCTTGGTTATTTGAACCTCGTCCAGCGGTTATGTTAATCAGTCCCGACGGGGTATTGGATCATTTAATTATAGGTGATCTTGATGAAAGTTACGGTGAAGTTGAAGCTACGATGATGCGCTGGATTTCTGATGTGCGCGACCAATAAGGTCCGGAGATATTTTAATGAAGTTATTTTTTAGTGTTTTATTTTTACTAACTTGTACGTATGCGAACGCAGAGGATGCTGCTATTCGCCAAGACGTAGAAAGTGTTAAACAATCAGTGTTGGAATTGAACAAAGATCTATATCAACTAGAAAAAGATTTATTGAGTCCTGCAACGACGCGTGCAGCCTTTCATTTATCCTTATCTCATGGGGAGTATTTTGAACCATTGTCGATTGAATTAAGCGTTGATGGTGAATCTCAAATTCAACACATTTATACCGAACGTCAAGTTAAGGCTTTACGCATGGGAGCAGTACAGCCATTAGGCGATGTTAATTTGTCTCCAGGTAAACACACTGTTCGTGCCGTTGTTCGCGGAGTCGATCATCTCGGTCAAGGGCGTGAGCTGATTGCGGAAGATATCGTCGAAAAAACCAGTAAGCCACTGTTGACTGAATTAGTAATTCAGGATTTTGAAGAGCGGCAAAGTGCCCGGGTACAGTTGAAGTACTGGTAAACCAATGCGATTACTTTTTCTCGTTTTTGTTGTGACAATGTCGATGCTTGCTTCAGTGCAGGCAGATGACCTCGTGGATGGTTTATTGGACGTCGATTTCGATTTCGATGAAGTTGATGACGGTGCCAATGCCGAAGAGCGTTTATTGCGTGGAAACTATTATTATCATTATTTAACCAGTGACTATCACGAAGGTCTTGCTGCTTTGGCGGCATGGAAAGATTTGCGCGAAACGGATGAGAGCCCTGAACAAGAAGCTGAAGTTATGCGTGCGGCTATGTTATTGGCGCTGGGTTTAGAAGATGAGGCTGAAAAAGCATTTTTCAATGCAGGTATTACTACGACCACAGCAAGTGGTGATTCTTGGTACTACCTAGCTAAACGTTGGTACGATTTAGGTGAGTGGGAACGCGCAGAAATTAGCGCTCGTAATGCTCTTCAGGCCGCCCCGGAAATAACGCAGAGTAACTTACAAGAGACATACTCTATCTTGGTCTCAAGCTTATCCCTACAAAGTCGGATTAGCGATGCTCGTGTTATTTTAAGGTCTATGGCTGACGAAAGTATTTGGACTGGCATAGCTCGCTATAACCTTATTTTAGTAATGATTCGGCAAAATTTCGGTAGTCGAGATTTAGAGCGTTTGATTGCGGATAGCATTTTTTATCTCCCTAAAAATAAGGAAGGTAATGCTTTGCGCGACCGAATTCTATTGGTCGCTGGAATTTCAGCGATGGACCACGATAAGCCAGAAATGGCTAATGATTATTTTCAAAAAATGAGTTTGGAGTCTGTGTTTTCAGCGCCGGGCTTATTGCACTATGGTTGGAATTTACTAGGCCAGTGGCGCTATGAGGATGCGCTTCAGCCTTGGCGGATATTGCAGCAGCAATATGATGGATTTCAGCCAGCGGTCATTGAGTCTTTCCTTGCTGTTCCTCATACATTGGAATTAATTGAAGCTACTAATGAGTCGGTGCAGGCGTATACAAGTGCGGAAGCAAAAATTGTTAATATGCTAGAAGCGCTCGACAATTTTCGTGATCCTGTTCAGATTCACGAGTGGATACTCCACTGGCAGTTAGATAATCAAAGTGAAGGTTGGGGATGGCAGCGTCAGCGCCTTGCAGATGTTCCTGACACGCCGGTTGCACTTTTTGCTCAGGGGTTAATCGACGAGCCAGCATTCGTTGAACGCTTGGCTAGGCTACATGATCTCGACCGCATGGAGCACGATTTACAACGTCAGAAACATGATTTAGAGCTATGGCAGGATGTATTGGTTGTTCGCCAGCAAACATTACAAAATATGGGCGGAAAAGAGCGACTCGCTACATTAGAGCGACAGCACATGGATTTACTGCGCCGTACTTTAGCCGTGCAAGATCGTTTGATGGCTGAAGATGAAGCTGTGTTTGCTTATGCATCTGAATCTGAACATAAGAATATTGATTTACTTCGTAATGTTGTCCCTAACGTATCGTATTTATCAAAAGTGGGTACACCCACACGCGATTTGGCTCCTTATAAAGAGCGCTGGCGCAGAATGCGCGGTATTCAGCTCTGGAATATTTATGAGCAAGAGCCGCAACGCCGTTGGGATACTACACGTCATCATTGGAAACTCCGCGCTGTTACTGAGCAACTGTTAGTTCAAGTTGAGAACACGCGTACATCGTTAGAATGGGCAGATAGTAGCTGGAAAGGATTTCCCGAACGCGTTACTAGGCTACAACAATCATTGAATATTCAATTGGCTCAAGTGGAAGAATTACACCAACGTCAACTCGATGATTTGCAGACGATGACCGATGAGTATTTAACGACATTGCGTGCACGATTAAATGAGTACTTAGCTCAGTCTCGCCTAGCGATTGCGCGTTTATACGACGACTCCCTGCAGCGTAAAATGCGATCCGCAGGAGGCGATAAATGAAATACTTTTTATCGTTAATTCTCATTTCTGCGACCTTGGTCACTAGCGGTTGTAGTTTATTTAGCCGTAGTGATAAAACGATACGCATCGCTGATATTGGTAGCCTTAAAGTACGATCGGTTTCTAACGAGCCTATCGATGTTAGTCATGAGGATGTAGTACGGTATTATCAAGCCTATTTGGCGGTGGCGACTGATCCTGAAATGCGAGTGCGTGTTGCTCACCGTATTGCCGGTTTGAAATTACAATCTGACGAAATCCGAATGGAGAGAGTTGTCGATGATGAAGCTGCTTTGGCCGAAGATCGAATCCTAGCCAAAGCATCAATTGACGACTACGAGAACTTGCTGAAAGCGTTTCCTGATCGTGTCGATAATGACGCTATTTATTATCAATTGGCCAAGGCATATTCATTAGCTGGTCAACCTTATCAAGCGATTAGCGTTTTAGAAGAGCTGGTTAAACGGTATCCGCGCTCTATTTATTATTTAGAAGCACAATTTCGTTTAGGTCAGTTGCTTTATGCGGCTGGTGATTATGAAATGTCCGAGGCCGCTTATCAGGCACTTATCAGCGTAGGTCCCGCTGCTAATCGTTTTTACCGCGATGCAGAGTATTTGCAGGGTTGGAGTATTTTCAAACAAGCACGTTACGAAGAAAGCTTACTTGCCTTTGTGCGCATGCTTGATGAACATTTCCCTGATGAGGCGACGCTTGAAGCTGCGCAGGGCGGTGATCTTGATTTGCTAAATGACACTTTGCGTATCATGGCGATCATGTTTGATTACTTAGGTGATTGGAATCAAATAGCTCACTTCTTTGATGAGCACGGTGCTCGTTATTACGAATATAAGCTGTATGCCCAGCTAGCGGATCAGTATTACGAAAAGAAATACTACAAAAGTGCCGCTTCTACATTGCGTGCTTATGTTGATCGCTATCCTGATTCAGATCGTGCGCCTAGCTATTATGAGCGTTTAATTACAGGCTATGAAACGGCAGGTTATCCTGAGCTATTACGCAAGCATAAAGAAATTTATAACGAGCGTTTCGGGGTAGGAACGCCGTACTGGGAGTCACATGACGTTAAAGTACGAGCAGAAATCACCGTTGCGCTTTCAAAATATATTTGGGATCTAGCAACCTTTTCTCATGGCTGGGCCCAAGCGGCTAAAAAGCGCTCGGAAAAAGAAGAGCGTTTTAACGAAGCCGCTCGTTGGTACAGTGAGTATATTCGTAGTTTCCCAGAGGCGGCTGATACCGTAAAAGCACATTTCTTACTGGCCGAAATTTCGTTCGATCTAGAGCGTTACGACGATGCACGCAATAACTATGAAATCGTGGCCTATCAATATCCCTTTTACGAGGATGCGGCCGAGGCCGGATATGCTGCGTTACTTGCCTATGCTAAATATAAGCCAGTGCCTGAGCGCGAATTAGAATGGCGTCAGCTAAATGTTGCCAGTGCTAAACGCTTCGTAACGGAGTTTCCAGACGACCCGCGTCGCGGCACAGTGTTGGTAAATACAGCAGAGACTTTGCTGAAAGATAAATACTACGAGCAAGCGTTATCTACCGCTCGGTTATCTCAGGAAACCGGTGTCGAATTACCCCCTCGTTATCGTTATGGCGCTTCGTTAGTTCAAGGTCATTCAAGTTTTGAATTGGGGTTTTATGATGAAGCGGAGACCGCTTTGTTGAGTGCTTCTACATACGAAAAATTATCGCGTAAAGAGCGTGCTGATCTTCGTCAAAAGGCTGCAGCGGCAATTTATAAGCAAGGTGAGCAGGCGAAAGTTGATGCGCCACAACAGGCAGTAGATCATTGGTTACGTTTGGCTGAAGTCGTGCCAGAAAGCACATTGAAGGTAAACGCAGAATATGATGCAGCTACCCTGTTGATGGAGATGCAAGACTACGACCGAGCTGAGGGCGTCTTGTTAAAATTCCGACAGGAGTATCCAAATCATGAACTGACAAAAGATATTCCTAGCAAATTGATTGTTGCTTACGAAGGCAAAGGCGAGTGGCGCAAGGCGGCATTTGAATTGATGACGTTATCAAATGATGCAAAAGAAGAAGATGAACGTCGGATCGCTTGCTTTCAATCGGCTGAGTATTTCGAAAAGGCCAATGATCTAGATAATGCGATCGTGATGTACAAACGTTACGCCCACACTTATAAAACGCCTTTCGATCCAGCCATTGAAGCGCATTATAAGTTAGATCAGATCTACGCTCTGCAAGGGGATGAAGACAAGCGTCGTTTTTGGTTAGATAAAATTATTCGTTTGCATCGCAACGGTAAAGATCAACAAACAGAGCGTTCACGTTATTTAGCATCTAGTGCTGCGTTTCAACTCGCTGAGTTCGATCGTATAGCCTTTGAAAAAGTTAAAATAACCTTGCCATTAGCTAAGAGTATTGTGCGTAAAAACGAACCTATGCAGCGTGCGTTAAAACGCTATACCCAAGCGGTAGAAATGGAAGTTCTCGAATTTACGACTCCGGCAACATTCCATATTGCAGATATGTACGCACAAATGAGCAAGGCGTTAATGACTTCGGAAAAACCCAAAGGTATGGATGAGGTTGAAGCTGAGGAATATCAGTATTTATTAGAAGATCAAGCTTTCCCACTGGATGAAGCAGCGATTGATATTCACCAAACAAACATTCGCCGTACTTATGATGGTTTATACGACCAGTGGGTTAAAAAGAGTTTTTCATCTATGGCTGAGTTAATGCCAGGTCAATATAACAAACCAGAAAAGGTAGCGACGTATGTTGATCAGATTCGCTAGCCTGTTATTGCTGGCCACTCTTGCCGGCTGCGCAACAAAAGCGCCTATCGCCGTTGTTGAAGATTTAAGTCCTACTGCGCAACCCTTGGCAGAAGGTTTAAAGGCTACGTATCAAAATGGTTTGGTGTTGTTGCAAGATGGCAATTACGAAGATGCCGTTGTTTTTTGGACGGAGCTTGCTGAAGCGCATCCAGATTTACCCGGTGTTTGGACTAATTTGGGTTTAGCTCTTTACCGCACCGGTGAATACCAAGCAAGTCTGGATGCCTTGGCGCATGTGGATGAAATTAATGCAGCATTAGAAGTCCAATTAGCGGCGGCAAAACAGCAAGAAGCGTTGTCGTTAAACGCTGACGGCTCTAACGATATAGCAGGGCAAGCGGTTGATGCTGGTAACACAGTGACTGATCTAGAGCCCAGTACCAATGATTCGCTGACTATGGCAGTAGAAGCGAGTGGCGAACAAGCAGCGGTGGAATCAGAAAGCGGTTTGACCGAGGAGGAGCTAAATGCAGAACCTCCAACGGACGAAGGTTCCGAGGTCGTTATTCCTACCGGAACAGAAATCACAGAGCCTGCTGAGGAAAAACTTGTTGCGCCAACCGATACCGGCGCGGCTGAAAAGACTGAGACAGATACACCAGCTATTGCTCAACCCGTCATGCTTAAGCCTTACTGCCCTGTGCATCGAGTGAGAGCCTTACCACAAAGAGAATTAGGTTTATTTGCCGAGGCCGAGCAAAGTTATAAAGCCGCGATTGCGTGTAATCCTACAGATGCTGAAGCGCATTATAATTTAGGTATTTTGTATGACTTATATCGCAACGATTTGGTTAGTGCGTTGGCAGAATACAAACAGGCAAAAGCATTGTTGGGCGATGATAAAAATCTGGATGTCTGGATTACCGATTTGGAACGTCGTTCCGGAACTGAAGCGGTTAAGGAGTGATAATGCGTTTACTGATACTAATAAGCAGCTTATTCATCCTGATGATCTCTTCCCTCACTTGGGCTGAGGAGGATGACGGTGTCGTCCGTTTGCAAGGTATCTCGATTAAAGGTAATAGCGAGAATCCAAACGTATTGTATGTAACTGCGTGGCAGCCACCTCCAGGTACAGGGCGTTTGTATGAGCCTGTAACGAGTTATTCTCGCCATTGGTTTCAGCCAATAAGTCGGGATAGTTTAGGGCGCGAGATGCGTTACGGTGAACTTTATACTGAGAAGCCGGAACATCTCACTCGTTTGAAAGAATTGTTAGAAGTGAAGTGATTCACGGTTCTTTTAACTGTTATTTAATGGTTAAATCAGACAGAAGCATGAGGCGTTGCATTGTTTAATATTGCTGGCCTTTATAACCAAGTTTAACGAGATTTTTGCGTCTCGTTTATTGCATGTAAAACAACAAAAAGTTAAGTGGAGATGTCATGGATACTATCATTCGTTTTTTCCAAGAGGGCGGTGCCTTCATGGTGCCAATCGCGATCATTATGGCGATTGGTTTAGCGATTTCTCTGGAGCGTTTCTTTTTTCTATTGAAAGAGAAATCAGGAAACCGCAGTGCCTTTGATGAACTTCTCCCTATGTTGCAAAAGCGTGACTTACGCAGCGCCTTGAATTACGCCAATTCGTCTAATACCCATATCGGCAATATCTTTGCTGCGGGTATCGCTCGTATTCCTGGTTCACAACGTCGTGAAGAAATTGAATACGCGTTAGAAGAAGGTTTGATGGAAGCAATTCCGCAATTAGAAAAGCGCACACAATACGTAGCAACACTCGCGAACATTGCTACTCTGATGGGCCTTTTAGGCACCATTATGGGTTTGATTGCGGCCTTTACCGCGGTTGCAAACGCAGCACCTGCCGAGAAGGCGACGCTGTTGTCTCAGAGTATTTCGGTTGCGATGAACACCACAGCATTCGGTTTGATTGCCGCTATTCCTTTGCTGTTAATGCACAGTTATCTACAAACTAAAACCAGCGAAATCGTTGATAGTATCGAAATGGCTGGGGTGAAGTTTCTTAACATCATCACTGAGCGTAAAGCTGGCCAAAACGGTACTCCTGGTAATAACGGTCAATAAAGGTTTAGCTTCCGATGAGACGCCATAAGCGATTAAAAGAAGAGGCGGAGCTCAACGTAACATCCTTTATGAACCTGATGATTGTACTAGTGCCAGTATTGCTGTTGAACATGGTGTTCTCTCAGCTTGCGGTGTTAGATCTCAGGCTTCCTACCGGTGATCAAAATGATCCGGCAGTGATTAATCCCGAGGATGTCACGCTTGAAGTGACAATTCGAAAAACGGGTTTTGTTATCTCTCGTACTTATATGGAGCAAACAGAATCTTTAAAAGAGTTGCCAAAAATTGGTGATAAATTCGATTTCGAAGGTTTATCTAGCGCATTACAAGATGTGAAGAAAAACCCAGTATTCGCAGATAAAACGGACATCGTTTTACTGCCGGAGTCCGATGTTGATTATCAAACCTTGGTAACAGTAATGGATACTGCGCGTATTTATCCTGCCGTAGTTGCGGCGTCGCTGGTCGATGCTGTGCTATTTCCGGATATTTCGCTGGGTGATGCTGAGAGCACGGAGGTGACACCATGAAGATGTCTCGTCGTGCAAAACGAATGCAGCGCAACCATAAGCGTAACGCCAATAAAAGCAGCTTAAACTTGACGGCCCTGATGGATATTTTCACCATTTTGGTGTTTTTCTTGATGGTGAACCAGTCAGAAGTAGAAGTGCAAAATACGGATACGGTTGAGCTACCGGTGTCGCTGGCTGAAAACAAGCCTGATGATCAATTGACGGTATTAGTGACTCGCGAAGATGTTCTTGTTCAAGGGCGAGTTGTGGCTTCGGTTGCATCCTTGAGTAAAGATCCTGCGGATTTAATCGCAGCTTTAAAGCAAGAGCTAGATTACCGCGCCGCACGCAAGCCTTTGCCTCCCGAGCTTGAGGAGCAAGGTCGTCCTATTACTATTGTTGGTGATAAAGGGACTGCTTACGCTGTGTTAAAAAAGGTAATGAATACCTGTTCGAAAGCTGGGTTCAACAACATCTCGCTTGCTGTTAATCAACTGCAGCCAGGGGGTGCGTAATGTCGCAGTATCGTCCTCCTGAATTACCTTGGAGTGATAGTGGCGACGGCCGCCGTTTTCGCGCCTTTTTGTGGGTATTGTTGCTGATCGTATTGGTTACCAGTATTGCTGTACCTTTGATTAATTTGCCGGAGAAAGATCGCAGCGAGTTAGAAAAGATACCGCCACAATTGGCCAAGATGATTGAACGTAAAAAGAAGGAAGTGGTGAAACCACCAAAACCTGAGCCGAAGCCAGAGCCGAAAGTCGAGCCAAAGCCTGAACCGATACCAGAGCCTAAGCCCGAACCAAAGCCTGAGCCTAAACCGCTACCAAAACCAGAGCCTAAACCTGAGCGTAAGCCAGAAGTGAAAGCAACGGAAGAGAAGCGCGCAGCGGCGAAAGAGAAAGCGAAAGAAGCTTTCGGTGCTGATGCTTTGGCAGCTTTAAGTAGTTTGCGCTCAGAAGTTCCTGTTGCTGCCCTGAAGACCTCAAGTTCCGGTTTGAGTAATGCGGGTAATAAGGCGACGAATGTGGGTTCTGTGGTTGATCGTGCGGCAGCTTCGCGCAGCTCTGGTGGTGTTGATGTTGCGACATTAACGACAGCAACCGCGGGTGAGACTTTGTCTGATCGTACGTTAACAGCTGTGGAGTTAACACCAGAACAGGTCGCACAGACCAAGGAGTCGCGCAAGCGTAGCCAAGAAGAGTTGCGTCTAGCGTTTGAAACCTACAACGTTCATTACGATCGGATTTATCGCGGAGCTTTGCGAGCAAATCCAACGTTGGCGGGTGCTGTAACCTTAGCCCTAGTCATCGAGCCTAACGGCAGCGTTAGTGAATGTAAGGCGATCAAGAGCGAGTTGAAAGATGACAAGTTGATTCGTCGATTAGAATCGAAATGTCGTCAGATGCAATTTGAAGATCGACCTGGCCTAGATGTGACGAAAGCGGAGTATCCAATCCGATTTAATCCATAATTTAAGCCAAATAAAAAAAGCCGCGTTTGCGGCTTTTTTTATGTCTAAATTTTGCGCTTAAATCACTTGCCATTAATGCTGATATTGGGCAGATCCGGCGTATCGATCGTAACACTCGTTGTTGGTGCCATAACCACCGACTCACCAGTGGCAACTGTTTTCCCATGCTGATTGGTCACGCTGCAATCGAGGGTGACGATAGGCTTTTCAGTATGTTTTTCTCGTACCGTTAATACAACGGTCAGTGAATCGCCGATCATGACGGGCTTTCTGAATGACAAGGTCTGACCCATGTAAACAGTGCCGGGTCCTGGCAGTTGCATCGCCAGAGCTGCTGAAATCAACCCGCCGGTAAACATACCATGAGCGATCTGGCCGCCAAAAGCAGTTGTTGCTGCGTATTCAGCATCAAGGTGCACAGGGTTGTGGTCGCCGGATACCGCAGCAAATAAGACGAGATCACGCTCGGTAACTGTGTGCGTTCGCTGGCATTGCTCTCCAATGACAATTTCATCGAAAGGGCGGTTAGATATGCTGGTCATGGATCATCCTAATCTTGTTGGTAACTGTGTATTGGCCAATATCGTATCTTGTAACGCATGGGTCGCTGAAACGAATAGGCATTAAGTATAGATCGAGAAGCTTTAGTGTGTGCCGTGTTTATTACAAATTTCTTTCCAAAGACGACGAGTTACTTTCTATCGTCTGTTAGATTGGTCAGTAGTAGCAGCGAGTCTCTAATTGCCGCATTACTGACCATGAATTGTGCATAAATTGATCGTTTATTCTTGTCATTGGCTGAGAAATGCATTTCTCATGTCAAACTTGCGCACTTTTATTCAAATAGCCTCCTGACTGTTTTGCCGCACTCGAGGAAAACAGTTAAACTCCGGAACGCTTTTCGGCCTGCATATCTGCTTTAGGGGAGTAGATTGGTCGTCTGATTTTCACAAACTCTGAACATAACGATAATTTTGTCAGGGTTTATTAGGAGGTGGTATGAACGTTGAGTTTTTCCAAGAGCGCTATCCGGAAGGTTATCCAACCACGGTTAACGTTGATCAGCATGAATCAGTCGTCGAGATCTTTAATGGCTTCGTTAAGAAGTTTGCCGAGCGTCCAGCATTTTCATGCTTAGGCCAAGTACTGACCTATGCCGAGCTAGATGAAAAGAGTGCGGCTTTCGCAGCTTATTTACAAAATGAAACTACCTTGCAGGCCGGTGATCGAGTTGCGGTGCAACTGCCGAATATTTTGCAATATCCCGTTGTTGTGTTCGGCGCGATGCGCGCAGGTATGGTGGTTGTGAACACCAATCCACTCTACACCGAACGTGAAATGGAACACCAGTTCAACGACTCAGGCGCTAAAGCGCTGGTTGTACTGGCAAACATGGCGGATAAAGCTGCCCATGTAATTCCAAAAACGGGTATTAAGCACGTTATTGTTACCAATGTTGGTGACATGCACGGTGCCGTAAAACGCATTTTGATTAACAGCGTTTTGAAATACGTTAAAAAAGAAGTGCCGGATTTCAATATTCCCGGCGCTGTAGGTCTGCGCGCTGCGCTGAGTAAAGGTGCTGGTAAATCCTATACGCCAGTACATGTTGATGCAGAAGATGTAGCGGTGCTGCAATACACCGGTGGTACTACCGGCGTTGCTAAAGGTGCTATGTTAACTCATCGCAATCTGATGGCGAACATGCTGCAGTGTCATGGCATCTTCACTATGGTGTTGGAAGAAGGTCAAGAAACCATCATTGCTCCTCTGCCGCTTTACCATATTTACGCCTTTACAGTGCACTGTATGGTGTTGCTAGAGACGGGGAATCACTCAGTACTGATTCCTAACCCTCGTGATATTCCGGGCTTTATTAAAACTCTGCAAGGTCAACCATTCAGTGGCTTCGTTGGTTTGAACACCTTGTTTGTTGCGTTATGTGGACAAGAAGATTTCCGCAATATTGATTTCAGCAAGTTAAAGCTGACCATCTCTGGTGGTATGGCGTTAACAAAAGATGCTGCGGATCAATGGAAGAAAGTGACTGGTTGTGACATTGCTGAAGGCTTTGGTATGACAGAAACTTCTCCTGTGGTTTCGTTTAACCCTTATCACAACATCAAGCTAGGCACTATTGGTATGCCTGTTCCAGGGACTACCTGTAAGGTGATTGACGAAGAAGGTAATGAGTTACCAATCGGAGAACCTGGTGAGCTTTGTGTTAAAGGTCCGCAAGTTATGAAAGGTTACTGGCAGCGTCCAGAAGCCACTGCGGAAACTATTACTGAAGATGGTTGGCTTAAAACAGGCGATATGGCTGTGATTATGGAAGACGGTTATATGAAAATCGTTGACCGTAAGAAAGATATGATCATTGTTTCTGGCTTCAACGTTTATCCAAACGAAGTTGAAGAAGTGATTGTGGCGCATCCTGATATTGTTGAAGCAGCAGCGATTGGTATTCCTGATCCTAAGAGTTCTGAAGCGGTTAAAGTGTTCGTGGTTTCTAAAAATCCTGCGCTTACCGATAAAGACGTTATCGCTTTTGCTCGTGAAAACCTTACTGGCTATAAAGTCCCGCGTTTTGTTGAATTCCGCGATGAATTGCCAAAGACCAACGTTGGTAAGATTTTACGCCGTGAACTGCGCGATGCTGAACTCGCTAAGCACAAGTAAGTAAACTTAACCCTCTGGTTGGCGAGCGATGCTCGCTACGAGAGTGTTACAATGACGCCTCATATCACTTGATATGGGGCGTTTTTGTTTAATGGCATTTATAGAAAATGGTGAAGAGTACGCATGAAGCTTGATCTCCCTGAGTTGTACAAGGCTGTGGATCAGTGCCTGATTAAAGATCGTCATTCGTTGCGTCAGCAGGTGAAGCGCTTGGAAGCCTTATCGAAAGGTCGCGCAGCTGATGATGAAGCTACAAATGCCACCTTGATCAAGGATACCGAAAAGCTCATTGCTCGAATTCAGCGTAGCCAGCAAGTGGTTGCATCACGTTCACAGCCACTAGCATTAACCTATCCCGACCTACCTGTGAGTGAGCGCCGCGATGATATTTTGCAGGCAATTCAAAATCATCAGGTCGTTGTTATTGCTGGTGAAACGGGTTCGGGTAAAACCACACAGTTACCAAAGTTATGTATTGAAGCGGGATTGGGTCGCTTCGGGCGTATTGGCCATACTCAACCGCGTCGGTTGGCTGCGCGTGCAGTTGCACAACGCATCGCCGATGAATTGCAAACACCGCTTGGTCAGGCGGTAGGTTATCAAGTTCGATTTACCGATCAGAGCCAAGACGATAGCCGCATTAAAGTGATGACCGATGGTATCTTACTAGCCCAGACTCAAGGAGATCGTTTTCTTAATGAATACGATGTCATCATTATTGACGAGGCGCATGAGCGCAGTCTAAATATTGATTTTCTACTCGGTTATTTACATCAATTACTGCAAAAACGTCGTGATTTAAAGCTGGTTATTACGTCCGCTACTATTGATGTTGAGAGGTTTTCAAAACACTTTGATAATGCGCCGATTATTGAAGTATCGGGCCGTACTTTTCCTGTGGAAATGCGTTATCGGCCTTTGGTGCGCATCAGCGAAGACGAAGAAGATAGATCCTTGTTTGAAGGTGTTCGCGATGCTTTAGATGAATTACGCTTGGAAGACAGCAAAAACGGTCAGCCGGGTGATGTTTTAGTATTTCTGCCGGGTGAGCGTGAGATTCGGGAATGCACCGAATTTCTGCGTCGTAGCGATTTGCCTGCCACGGATATATTGCCACTTTATGCACGTTTGAGTGGCGCTGATCAACAACGAATTTTCAAGCCCCACGGCGGTCGTCGTGTTGTCCTGAGCACGAACGTAGCCGAGACCTCGTTAACGGTTCCGGGTATTAAATATGTTATTGATTCTGGCGTTGCCCGTATCAGTCGTTATAGCTATCGCAGTAAAGTTCAGCGTTTACCGGTTGAGGCGGTTTCTCAAGCCAGTGCGAATCAAAGGGCTGGTCGATGCGGGCGAACGTCTCCGGGGATTTGCATTCGTTTATATGAAGAACAAGATTTTATAGCTCGTTCGGAATTTACTGATCCAGAGATTCGTCGAACCAATTTAGCGTCTGTTATTTTACAAATGCTGGATTTGCGTTTAGGCGATATTCGCGATTTCCCCTTTGTTGATGCACCTGATGAGCGCTTTGTAAAAGACGGTTTTACTTTGTTGGCGGAGCTGGAAGCGGTTGATGCGAAAAAGCGTATCACGCCTCTCGGTCAACGAATGGCTCGCTTGCCATTAGACCCCCGTATTGCACGTTTATTAATGGAAGCCGATAAGCAGCAGTGCGTGCGCGAACTAACAATTATTGCTTCGGCTATGACGGTACAAGATCCGCGCGAGCGTCCACCAGAGAAGCAACAAGCAGCAGCTGAAAAACATAAACTCTGGGCGGATGACGACTCAGATTTTGTTGCCATGATTAATTTATGGAATGCCTACGAAGTTGAACGTCAAGCATTGACTCAAAATCAATTGCGTAAATGGTGTACTAAGCATTTTCTATCATTTATGCGCATGCGTGAGTGGCGTGATATTCACCGCCAGTTACATATTGTATGCAAGGAATTAGGTCTTAAAGAGCGAGACGAAAGCGCTAATTACGAAGCCGTACATAAAGCGCTATTGTCTGGCATGTTAAGTCAGATCGGTTTCAAGGCTGAGGGGCAAGAATATTTAGGCGCACGAAATCGTCGTTTCTTTTTATTCCCAGGTTCCAGTATTTATAAGAAGGCTCCTAAATGGGTAATGGCAGCAGAGATGGTTGAGACCTCTCGGCTCTATGCTCGAACGTTAGCCAAAATCGAACCTGAGTGGATCGAAGAGATAGGCAAGCCGTTATTAAAATATCAATATTTTGAGCCGCACTGGAGTACGCAACGTGGGCAAGTTTTGGCGTTTGAGCAAAGTACGTTATATGGCTTAATAGTTAATCCGAAAAAGCGGGTTAATTACGCGACTACCCATCCTGAAGAAGCGCGTGAAATTTTAATTACAGAAGGTTTAGTTGCTCAGCGATTAAAGAGTCGAGTGGGATTCTATCAAGATAATATCCGGCTATTGCGTGATGTGACTGAATATGAAGAAAAAGCTCGCCGGCGAGATTTAGTATTAGATGATGCCTATTTAGCAGATTTTTATCGTGCTCATTTACCGACTCATTTGTTTAGCGCTCGCGATATTGAGCGTTGGTATAACAAGGCCTCAAAAGTAGAGCAGAGTTCGGTTCAATTTACTCGAGATATGCTGTTAAGTCCGCAGGCATCGGGTATTGGTGTTGATGCCTATCCAGCTGAGTTGGAGTGGCAAGGGTTGGCATTTCCATTGTCTTATTCATTTGCACCGGGCGCCAGTGATGATGGTGTTACGCTAACAGTGCCTTTGGCGATGTTACGGCAAGTGCCTGAATCTCGTATTGAATGGCTCGTCCCCGGACTTGTCGCCAATAAAGTGATAGCCATCATTAAAGGCCTGCCGAAGAACATTCGTAAGCAATTTGTCCCTGTGCCAGACACTGCGACTGAGTTTCTCCGGCAAGCAAATCCTGATGCTGGCGGATTGTTTGTGCAATTACTTGAGTTTATTAATCGAACTTTAAGACCAAAAATTGAACTGGATGTTCTGCAAAACGGTCAGTTAGAAGCACACCTTCAAATGAACATTCGCATTGTGCAAGATGGAAAACAAGTAGAGCAGGGGCGCGATCTACGTGCCTTGATTGAGCGATTTGGTGACGCAGGCCAGGTTCAAATGCTCACCTTGAGTGATGACCGATATCAGCGTTCAGATATTCAGAAATGGGATTTCGGTTCATTACCGACGGCGACAGAAACTAAAATCAATGGTTTACCTGTTCGTGCTTTCCCTTGCCTAAAAGCAACTAAAAGCGGTGTCGAGCTGACGGTTGAAGCCGACTCGGATGCTGCCTTGCAATCACATCGTGAAGGTGTATTGCATTTGTTGCGGCAATCCTTGTCCCCTCAAGAACGAGATATTAAACAATTAATTCAAAAGTCAATGAAGCCTCATTGGTTGCTGGCTAAAGGATTGGGTAGTGAATCAGAGCTGGTAAATGATTTATTGTCGGCGGTATTTGCTCATATATTGTTACCTCAATCCGAACCGTTGCCGAGAAATGAAGACGAATTTAATCAACGTTTAGATCGCCGTGGTGAGTTGTGGGCCCACGCAGAAACCTTGATGGGATTGTTTGTGGAGTGGCTAAAAATTCGTCATCAAATACTGAAGCATATGCGCGGGGCTGTTTCACTAGACAAGGCAATGGCCTTCAGTGATGCAAAAGCACATTTAGAGCGGTTACTGGAGCGGGGCTTCATGCTAAAGGCTGATTGGCCTCGATTGAAATCATATAGTCGTTACTTGAAAGGGATAGAGTATCGCTTGGATAAATTGCAGGGTAATTTACCCAGAGATCGCCAATCTATGATTGAGTTTGAGTCAATTTATACGCCTTGGCGAGATTTGACTGAAAAGAATGATGCTGCGTTGCGTAGTACATTAGTCGAATTTGGCTGGTTGCTCGAGGAGTTGCGGATATCGTTATTCGCACAGCCGTTAGGTACTCAGGAGCCAGTTTCTCTTAAGCGCCTGCAAAAACGCTGGGCTGATATAGTGCAGGGTGGATAAGTCAAATATTTTATAGCGCACGCATCCAATATGTGATTAAAATCGTATCATTGGTTATCGTATGTTAACGATGCAATACTTGACTGCTAACTCACAAGGAATAATTTATGAACAAGTCTATCAAATCAGTAAGTGCAATTTTGGGTACCGCTTTTATCGCTGCTATCGCTCAAGCACCTGCGGCCAGTGCTGCTGAGAACCCATTTGCTTCTGCTGAATTGCAGTCTGGCTACAAACTTGCGGCTCATCATGAAGAAGGTAAGTGTGGCGCCAAGTCTGAAGCTGAAGGCAAGTGTGGTGCTAAGTCTGAAGGCGAAGGCAAGTGCGGCGAAGGCAAATGTGGCGCGGAAAAGAAAGCTGCACACGAAGGCAAGTGCGGCGCCAAGTCTGAAGGCGAAGGCAAATGTGGCGCAGAAAAGAAAGCTGCCCATGAAGGTAAGTGTGGCGAAGGTAAGTGCGGCGCTAAGCAGTAATTATGGATAAGTCTGCGTTTAATCGTCATGTTCAAGGTGCTGGGCTTGGGTTGAGAAGGGGGTTAATGGCTCCCTTGTCCGAGCATGAGCATTTGCCGGTTGATTTTATGGAGATTGCTCCAGAAAATTGGATTGGGTTGGGTGGACGATTAGCGCATTCGTTAAGAAGTTATACCGAACGGTATGACTTCTTATGCCATGGTTTGTCGCTTTCTATTGGTAGTCCAGCGCCGTTAGACCTTAATTTTGTTCGTCAGGTAAAACGCTTTTTAGATGAGCATGGTGTTTTGGCTTACAGCGAGCATCTGAGTTACTGCGGTGATGAGGGGCATCTATACGATTTGCTTCCGATTCCATTTACTGATGACGCCGTAAACTATGTGGCTGATCGTATTAGTCAGGTGCAAGATATTCTTGGCCAGAGATTAATTATCGAAAATGTGTCTGCTTATGCTGAGCCCGGTAAGGCGATGGAGGAAGCTGAGTTTGTGGCTGCTGTGCTTAATAAAGCGGACTGTGATTTGCTGTTGGATGTGAATAATGTTTACGTGAATAGTATTAATCATGGTTCTGATGCATTGGCATTTATCAAGGCGATGCCAACCGAGCGTATTCGATATTTACACGTTGCGGGGCATTTTGATGAAGCGCCGGATTTACTCATCGATACTCATGGCGATGCGGTAAAGGATATTGTCTGGGATCTATTAAAGCAGACGTATGAAATACATGGCGTGTTACCGACCTTGCTTGAACGCGATTTTAACTTTCCTGCCGTTGAAGACTTATTTGCGGAGTTAGAGCAAATTCGCTCTCTGCAACACGATGTTGAGAATCAAGGGAAGTCTAGAACGAATGTCCTCCATACCGTTTAAAAGTATTCAGTATCAATTTACGCGGTATATTCGTAGCCGTGGTGAGCAGCCAGTTGAAACGGAAATAGTTGGCGATATTGAACCGCGTCGGCTGAAAATTTATCGCGATTTATTCTTTAACAATGTCTGTGGATTTCTCGACTCTACCTTTCCTGTATGCGCAGAAATTCTTGGCGAGCAACGCTGGCGTGAGCTGAGTGAAGAATTTTTCTTAAAGCATGAATGCCACACCCCGTATTTTTTAAAGATCAGTGAAGAATTCCTACTCTTCTTGGCGCAAGAATATTCGCCGAAAGCTGATGATATACCCTACTTAAAGGAATTGGCTCACTATGAGTGGCTGGAATTGGCCGTTGATGTGGCTGAGGTAGAGCAGCCTAGGGATTTTGATCCCAATGCCGATTTAAGCAGCCATGTTCCCGTATTAGCTGCGGCGACCGAGGGGGCGTTTTATCAATACCCTGTGCACAATGCCTCTGCCGCTAATTCCGCGTTACTGCCACAAGCCACTGCACTGATTGTTTATCGAGACCGACATGATACTGTCCGGTTTTTACATACGAATCCGTTTACTCTAGGCTTGTTAGTTATACTTCAAGACGAAGAACTAACCGGTCAAGATGCGGTTATTGCCCTGTTGAATCAGGCTGGTATGGGATTGTCCGATACGGCTTTGCAGGGCGGTTTACAAATATTAGAACAGTGGCAGGAACAGGGTTTACTATTAGGTGCCAGAATAGATTCAAATAGTGACGCTTAATTCGTTTACAATGGAACGCAAATTTTGATTGTCGATCGTGTGGTGAAAAATCAATGAAAGCAAAAAGTGCTTTGTCGGCCCTACCATCGTTATTTGCCTTGGCAATTTGCTCGGTGACGGCACAGGTAGTTGCTCTTGAGGAGAATAACGATCCTTGGGAGGGCTTTAATCGCAAGGTCTTTGCTTTTAATGATGGTTTGGATCGTTACGTTCTGCGCCCAGTAGCCGTTAGTTATAACTATATTACTCCAGAATTTGTCGATAATTCGGTAACCAGTATGTACTCTAATGCTGGTGAAGTCTTAGTTGTTGCAAATGATGTTGCCCAGTTCAAATTGACCCAAGCGTTATCCGATACCGCTCGGTTTATTATCAACTCTACGGTCGGTTTTTTTGGGGTTTTTGATGTGGCAAGTTCTATCGGATTAGAGCGCCATGACGAAGATTTTGGTCAAACCCTTGGTTATTGGGGGGTTGGTTCGGGTCCATATATCGTATTGCCGTTCCTTGGTCCTCGTACGGTTCGAGATGTGGCCGGCAACGCAGTCGATTACTCTTCAAATTTGAGCTATGCCTATTTTGGCAATAATTATGCTCAGGATGCTGCATTACTGGGGTTGAAAATTGTCGATCTGCGCTCCGATTTAATCGCCTCAGAAGGGCTGATTAGTGGCGATAAGTACATCTTTTTCCGCAGCGCTTACCTTCAGCGTCGTGAGTATTTAATCAACGATGGGGTGAGTGAGGATGCATTTGATGATGAATTTGATGTCTTTGGTGATGAATAATCGTTAGCCGGAGCATTAAGACAAAAAAAGCCCGCCTAGTAATACTAGGCGGGCTTTTATTTTTCTTGGAGTTTATGGCTTGCCGCGAGTTGGCAATACATCTTTCAATTTAGCGCGCATAGTGCGAATAGCTTCTTCAGTTTCTTCCCAGCTAATACAGCCATCGGTTACTGATAGGCCGTATTCCAAATCACACAGATTGGCGGGGATATTCTGGCGACCGTGCTTGATGTTTGATTCAACCATTAAGCCAATAATAGATTTGTTGCCATCGAGTATTTGATTACTGACGTTGTCCATTACCAGTGGCTGCAATGCCGGATTCTTGTTTGAGTTTTCATGGCTGCAATCAACCATGATGTTTTTCATAAGATCCGATTTATCCAGCGCTTGCTCTGCTTGGGCAACATTCACTGAGTCATAGTTTGGTTTGCCGCCACCGCCGCGCAACACAACGTGACCGTATGGGTTGCCTTTAGTAGAGACAATCGACACGCTGCCAGCCTGATCAATACCCAGAAAACGATGAGGGTTAGCGACTGACATTAAGGCGTTGGTTGCCACTGTTAAGCTACCGTCAGTGCCGTTTTTGAATCCGACAGCCGATGATAATCCAGAAGCCATTTCGCGATGAGTTTGCGATTCGGTAGTACGTGCGCCAATTGCTGACCAAGTAATTAAGTCTTGTAAGTACTGTGGCGAAATAGGATCCAGCGCTTCAGTCGATAGAGGCAAGCCGAGTTCAGCTAAATCGATCAATAGCTTGCGCGAAATATGCAGGCCATCATGAATTTTGAACGTATCATTCATGTATGGGTCGTTGATTAAACCTTTCCAGCCTACTGTCGTGCGTGGCTTTTCGAAGTAAACACGCATGATCAAGTATAAAGTGTCGCTTACTTCTTCTGCTAATTCACGCAGACGCATGGCGTAATCTTTTGCCGCTTCAACATCGTGAATTGAACAAGGCCCGATCACAACGAATATGCGGTGGTCTTTGCGATCAAGGATGTCACGGACGACTTGGCGGCCTTTGCATACACTCGCGATGGCAGCATCCGTAATAGGCATTTCTTTTTTTAGCTGATTTGGAGTAATCAGCGGGACGATCGATTCAATATTGAGATCTTCTACGCGATTGTCGGTCATATCGGTTCCTGGCGCTTTTGGGCTGGTGAGGTCTGTATTTTGCTTCGCTGCGGTTGCTTGGTCCGCATTCGCACGTAATGTTCCGTTGGTTAATGCTTCAATCTGTTTCTGACGGCCAAGTGGAGGCTCATCCCCCCATTGGGATACGGCAGCGCTGGTTAGCTTCCAGCCGTCATCGGTACACGCTTTTGCGATGGCGCTTTTGGTTTTGAAGTATTGAACGACATCGTTTGTTTTCATACTAAGCTCAGTGATGATAAGTAGGCTTACGATTAAAAGACTACTACCAACTTAAACTTAAGTAAATAGGTTTAGCTAGCTTAATATTTAAGCTGGCATCGAGGCTGAATAATGGTGGAAGTTAAGTTAACAGGGTGTTTCAGGGCGGTGAATTGCATCTGTGATGCAATTCACCGAGAGCAGTGGGGGGTTAGCGAAGCTTGGCTTGAAGCGCTTTAAACTTGTTTACTTTCTCTTCTTCAAACAGCAGTTTTCCTTTGTCAGGAATGCTATCGAGAAGGCCTTCTTTGGCATAGCGCTTCACTGTTACTGGCTTTAAGCCAAGAATGTCACAAACTTGCTCTGTGGTTAGTAGATTTTGCGTCACGTGTTATCTCCTCTTTTATAAGAGTGTAGTAACGCTTTTGCGGGCATTGCTCAAAGAGCCGGCATTTGTTGCTGACTAACCTGCCATGGCCAAATCCATTTCCTTTGAGAGCTACACGTTTGATATTTACCTAGTTAGAAGAAGGCGTATTTAGCGCCAAGTATCATGAGTAAACTCGCGAGTAATGGCTTTAATAATTTTTCTGGCATTTTGCGACTCAGGATGGCGCCGATATGGATCGCTGGAATGGAACCAATGAGGAGTGATCCTAATAGGAAAAAGTCGACGTTCCCCATGTGCATATGAATCAGTCCGCCAGTGAGGGTTAAAGGTACGGCGTGCGCAATATCCGTTCCGACAATGTGGGTCGATCGTAATGCTGGGTAAAGCATCATTAAAACTGCCGTGCCAATGGCGCCAGCGCCAACAGAGGATAGGGTGACAAAAATACCGAGGAGAACGCCCATGGTGATTGTTGCTGCTGGTCGATAACGCGCTAAGTTGCGATTATTATAGCGCTGAGCGTAGCGCTGAATGCGAACTCGCAGCAAGATAACAACGGCAGTCAGTATCAGCATTACACCTAATGTGTTTTTGAGAAGGTGGCCATAGTCATCTGCGTCGGTGAAAAGATACGTAAGTGCAATGCCAGTTACGATTGCAGAAGGAATGCTACCAAGGGCTAACAGACGAACTAGGCCCCAGCGCACATGCTGCTGTTGGTGATGACTCCACGCTCCTGTTGCTTTGGTGAGAGAGGCGTAAAGTAGGTCTGTGCCAACGGCAACGTGCGGTGGAAAACCAAACATAAGTAGCAGTGGTGTCATTAATGCCCCACCGCCAATTCCGGTAATGCCGACGATCAGACCAACGGCTGCACCGGCGGCTATATATAACAAAATATCCATGAAAAATGGTCTACAGTAATACTTGTGGCTCTAAGGAAGCGGATGCGCAAGGATGAGTAGGCTAAACTAGCAGGACGTTACTTACGGTTTAGTCGTCATTTTGGCAAATTTGTGGCGTATATATTCATGCTTCTATAGTAATTGCTGCCAATGTAGAGACTTGCATGTATTCTGGAAAGGAATATTTGTTTATATTTTTATAACAAATTTAAAGGTTGGATCGGAGGGAGTATGAAGCTACAGCAATTGCGTTATATCTGGGAGGTAGCTCACCACGATCTAAATGTATCAGCGACCGCTCAAGTACTTTACACATCTCAGCCAGGCATCAGTAAGCAGATTCGTTTGTTAGAAGACGAGTTAGGTGTTGAGATTTTTGCTCGTAGTGGCAAGCATCTAACCCGCATTACTCCGGCAGGGGAGTCGATTCTGCAGGTGGCAGGCGAAATACTACGAAAAGTAGAAAGCATTAAGCAGGTGGCTCAAGAGTACAGTGATGAGCGCCGCGGAAGCTTGTCGATATCGACGACGCATACTCAGGCTCGCTATGCTTTGCCGGGTGTAATCGAAGGTTTTATGAAGCACTATCCTGATGTGTCCTTACACATGCACCAGGGCACTCCAATGCAGATTGCAGAGATGGCTGCCAATGGCACTACTGATTTTGCGATAGCGACAGAAGCCATGGAGTTGTTTGGTGATTTGATTATGATGCCTTGCTATCGCTGGAATCGAAGTATTCTTGTCCCTAAAAATCATCCCTTGGCGCAACATCCTAAGCCGTCGTTGGAGCAAGTTGCAGCTTATCCCTTAGTCACTTATGTGTTTGGCTTTACTGGGCGCTCGAAACTGGATGAGGCATTTAAAAGTCGTGGTTTAACCCCTCGTATTGCTTTTACTGCAGCGGATTCTGATGTCATCAAAACCTATGTGCGTCTTGGTGTTGGTATCGGTATTGTCGCTACAATGGCGGTGGATAAGGATTTAGATGAGGATCTTGTGGCTTTGGATGCAAGTCATTTGTTTGCTTCCAGTGTGACCAAGGTTGGTTTCCGTAAGGGGACATTCTTGCGCGGCTTTATGTTTGATTTTATTGCTGCCTTTGCTCCTCATTTAACGCGTGAAGTCATCGAAAAAGCGGCTCAGTGCCATAATCGTCAGGAATTAGATGCTTTGTTTGCTAATGTTGATTTGCCTCTCCATTAGTTGAATTGCTTAACTAAAAAAGGACGCCTAGGCGTCCTTTTTTGTTGGCTGTTTAGCCTTTACTGATGATGTTGCCTGCGTGCAGTCCGCATTCTTTGTGGCTGGCACCTTCCCACCACCAACGGCCTTCGCGTTCATGCTGATTCGGCAGTGTCGCGCGTGTACAAGGCTGACAGCCAATGCTGACGAAGCCTTGCTGGTGCAAGCTATTAAATGGCACGTCGAATATCTTGATGTATTCCCACACCTGCGCTGAAGTCCAAAGTGCAAGAGGGTTGTACTTGGTTAGCTCGCCGTTTGCTCCTTGAAAGGCGCTGTCTATTTCTATCAAGTTCACATCATTGCGAGTCCCTGGGCTCTGGTCACGGCGCTGGCCTGTGATCCATGCATCCAATGTCGCTAGCTTGGCTTTTAGAGGGGCGATTTTACGTACGCCGCAACATTCTTGATGGCCATCTTCGTAAAAACTAAAGAGGCCTTTTTCGCGCACAAATGTCTGCAGTGCTTGTTGTTCTGGCGTACGGATGTCAATTTTGATTCCGTAATGACTGCGCACTTTCTCTATAAATTCATAGGTTTCAGGGTGTAGACGCCCTGTATCTAAAGTGAAAATATCGACGTTTGCGTTCAATTTCACTGCCATATCGACCAATATGACATCTTCAGCACCGCTGAAGGAAACTCCAATAGCACTATGTTGTTCGAGTGCGTGGCGAATTAGATCTTTGGGGCGTTTATCAGTGAAGGCTTCGTTTAGTGCCTTTAAGTCGTTATTCATGTTCTAAACCGATGTGTTAATCGAAATTGCGACTAGGTTACCATGCCACTGTTAGTACAAATAATAATAAAAACGCATATTCTTAGTTTCATTAATGGAAAAATCTTCCGCTTTAGCGTACTGAATGCCGCATTCGTATTGTGTTTGTATGGGCTTCTGGCTAGAGTACGGCGCTAAATCAATCTGACTGATGGGGTAGTCATGGAAATCGCATGTTTAGATCTTGAGGGTGTTCTGGTTCCGGAAATCTGGATCGAGTTTGCAGAAAAGACCGGTATTGATGCGCTCAAGGCGACGACGCGAGATATTCCGGATTACGACGTATTAATGAAGCAGCGTTTGGGCTTGCTTGATCAGCATGGCTTTAAGTTACAGGACATTCAGGATGTTATCGCAACTTTAAAACCTTTGGATGGGGCTGTTGAGTTTGTAGACTGGTTGCGTGAGCGTTTTCAAGTGATCATCTTGTCGGATACGTTTTATGAATTTTCTCAGCCGTTGATGCGCCAGTTGGGTTTTCCAACCTTGTTCTGTCACCGTTTGATTACCGATGAAACTGGGCGAGTGACGGATTACAAACTTCGCCAGGCTGATCCAAAGCGTCAATCTATTCGTGCATTGCAAACTATTTATTACCGTACGATTGCGGCCGGCGATTCCTACAATGATACGACGATGCTAGCCGAAGCTGACGCAGGGATTTTGTTTCACGCCCCGCAAAATGTGATCGACGAGTTTCCACAATTCCCAGCGGTTCATACCTACGAAGATTTGAAGAAAGAATTCATCAAGGCCAGTAATCGCGATTTGACGTTGTAATTTTAGCAAATACTACGCAAAGGAATGGGGCTTTATGCCCCATTTTTTGTATCTGCATTATTTAAATAGGTGTCGCTAGAATCTTTCCTATTTTATTTAATATTTCTTGATACTCGTCGTCCATGGTTGAATCGACAACGATTCCTCCGCCTCCCCAGCAGACAGCGCCATCTTTGGTCGCCGTAATCGTCCGAATAAGAATATTGAAGTCGGTTAAACCGCTATCATCAAAGTATCCCATTGATCCGCAATAGGCCCCACGGTTTTGTAGCTCAAGCTCCTCGATGATCTGCATTGCTCGAACTTTGGGCGCGCCTGTAATAGAGCCCCCCGGAAATGCATTTCTTACAACATCGATGGGGGTAAGGCTCGCTTTCTGTTTTGCAGTAATGGTACTGACCATATGGTGCACATTGGCATGTGACTCCAGCGCAAATAGTTTTTCAACCTTCACGCTGTGCGGCTCCGCAGATCTACTTAAATCGTTTCTTAACAAATCTACAATCATCAAGTTCTCTGCTTGATTTTTTTCGCTGGCGAGAAGCTGATTGCGATTTGCTTCGTCACATTTAGGGTCTGGATGGCGAGGGCTAGTACCTTTTATTGGGCTGGTAGTAATGATGCCATTTTCTACCTTAACGAATCGTTCTGGAGATACTGTTGCAATCCAGTAGCGATCGTTTTTGAAAAAACCGGAAAAAGGAGCGTCGAATGCCTCTAATAAGGGGAGGGGATTGGTATCTGTTAGATCGTCGCCGCAAAAGAAAGGCATAGCCAAGTTAACTTGATAGCAATCGCCAGCAAGCAGGTAGTCTTGAACTCGCTCGAATGCTGTTTGGTATTGACGCTTAGTCCAGCCCGGAGTCCATTTTCTTGCGTTTATTGCAGTTTTTTGTGGCTCGATCTCTCGAAGTTGGCTTAGTTCTTTTTTACGCTCTTCAGTCAGTGGGTAGTGACTTAGCAGGAAGCATTCATCACTTTCAAAATCTAGGTATATAGATGCATCGTAGTAATTGAATAGCCCCTCGGGTTCACTGGCGTGTGATTGAGGGTAATGAATGATACCTGCCCAGCCAGAGATAAAGTGCTCTGGCTGCTCAAAGCGCGTACTAGTTTGCGTGTCTGGATAGACAGTAAGGCTGGAATAGTCAGTATCTTTAACAACCTTAAGGGACTTTAAGGGCTTGTGGCCCAAAATGGCGAATCTAGGGGGGTGGGAAGATTGGCCAACCGTCAGGGAAGTGTAATTTACACCACTAAGGCCATTGAGTAGTAAAATCGGATGCTCAAGAAAGCTTAAACAATTCAACAACTTAGCTGGTGTAAAGGGGAGTTTGTCGTGTGTCATTTTATGCCAGAATCAAGGGTTGTGAATTGAGCTTAACTATTTGATTTTTAAGGATTTTATTTCACTGCTGGAGCGGTGATTCTAGCATTGTTTGAGCTCTTAGGGCTATGTTCCGTAATTTTTTGTAAAAAAGTGGTGGACAACACCAAAGCCACATAATAGATTGGTATCCAGCTTCTGAGGTAACTCGAAGCTAAGAATATTGAAACCCATTGATAAAGTCATTCGGTTTCCAGTGACTCACTGAAGAAGATCTGGCAGACTGATGATAGGTCGCCCACACAGCGGCCGACATAATAGAAAAACAATCAGGAGTGTGCACAAATGAAATTTCTTAAAAAAGCTTCACTAGCAGTATCAATCGCTGCAGTATCTTTCGCTGCTAACGCTGAGTTGGTTGCTATGGATGAAGCGACTATGTCTGCTGCGACTGGTCAAGCTGGTATCGATTTGAACATTACATTGGAAGGCGCTAACGCTATTTCTATTGGTGAAATCCTTTACACTGATACTGATGTGGCTGATGGCGGTAGCTTGTCTCTAAGCACTGTTACTGTTGGTACTGACTCTGGTACTCTGACTATTGAAAACGTGATCGATATTACTTCAGACGGTATCATGAATATTGCTACTAGCGCTGTTTCTGGTCTTAAGATTGGTGTTGGTTCGGTTGATTTGGTTAATGCTGCTGGCGCTAACTCTGGTAATCTGATCTCAGGCTTGAGCTTGTCAATGGATTTGGGTGTGTCAAACACTACTATCGGTAAAGGTACTTATGATGCAGCTGGTGTTTTCACTGCTGACACTAAGACCGTGATCGATTCTCAGTCTTCTTTCAAGATTACTGCCGGTTCTTTGTCTGCACTTGACGGTCAAGTTGGCGTGAGCGGTATCACTTTTGATAACGACGGCCAGAACGTGGAAGTTGATACCACTATGTGGGCTGACGCAAGCGGCTTCAACATCAAAGTTAACAGCATTGCTGGTGACTTGACCCTAGGTGCAGTTACTCTAGGCGGCACAACTGACGCTACTACCGGCGTATTTACTGCAGGCCCATCAATTGGTTCTGTTGGTATCAGCAACATCCAAATGGCTGGTGCAACTATCACTGTATCTGGTCACTAAGATCATTTGCTGGTGAAATAAAAAAACCCGCTTAGGCGGGTTTTTTTATGCCTAAAATAAGACAAAAAAGTGCGCCGATGGCGCATTTTTGGTTGGTAGATAGTGTGATTTTATGTAACATGTAAGATGACTAAACAAAATTATAATAACAATACGGAGGGGCCTTTGGCCTACGTGTAGTGTTTGTCATTCTTCTAGGATCACTAATTGGGTTTGCTATGGTGCACGAGCTGGCCATCGTGAACGATCGTCAGCCCGGCGATACCATCGTTCGTGTTGCGGTAAACGAAGATTATCAGCAAGATCAGGTAGTCAACGTGGAGCCACTCTCCGTTAAGCGTTTTAAAAACGTGGTACGTCAAGTCTATGATTATTCTTGTGGCTCTGCTGCATTAACAACCTTGTTGGATTACTACTTGGGTAGAAACTTCCAAGAGCGCCAAGTGATGGAAGGTTTGCTGCGCTTCGGCGAAACCGAGCGCATCGTTCAGCGTCGCGGTTTCTCACTGCTCGATATGAAGCGTTTGGTAACTGCGCTAGGACATCCATCTGGCGGGTTTAAGGCTGAAGAGGAGGATCTAATAGCTTTAGATCATCCTGCGATTGCGCCGATCCACTATGCAGGTTTCAAGCATTTCATTGTGATTCGTTCTGTATATGAAGGGCGCGTTTATGTGGCTGATCCAGCGTTGGGGAATATAAGTTTTACGTTGCCGAGATTTCTCGAAATTTGGGACAATAACGTTCTTTTTATAGTGTTTCCGAACGGCCACAAACCCGCAACCGGTCTAGAGTTGCACGAAGAAGATATGCGTTTTGTTTCTGATTATATTATTGCGGAAAATACTTTCCGTGAATTTCCTGAATTCCAAATTCGTAGCGAGCATACGATTAGCAATCAGATTTACGCGATGAAAGACAATGCTCAGACGAGCTTTGGACCTAAGTTA
Organism: Thalassolituus oleivorans MIL-1; assembly: GCF_000355675.1. Taxonomy (NCBI): domain Bacteria; kingdom Pseudomonadati; phylum Pseudomonadota; class Gammaproteobacteria; order Oceanospirillales; family Oceanospirillaceae; genus Thalassolituus; species Thalassolituus oleivorans. The sequence goes on from NC_020888.1 coordinate 1,745,271, forward strand.
GATGCTGACGGTAAGGCAGTAAGAAATGAGGACGGAAATATCGTCTACGAGGTTCTCGTAGAAACGAAGGCTGATGGTGCCGATCCGGATGACTTCAATACATATGTTGCCACTGATCGCTCAGATGTAATTGAGAAGCACCTTCGCTTCCGCAGAAAATAATAACGATAAAGAATTAAGGAATTTCCATGTTGATTCGTACCAAACTAATTTCGATCCCCTTATTGTTGGCATTTGCCAGTGCAGTTGTTGCTGATGAAGCAGCCGATATGGATAAGGCACGTGAAGCCCTCACCAAGCAGGATAACGACGCTGATACTGAAAAGGCACTTGAGCAGGTTTTCGAGGCAGCAGAAAAGAATTATTCGATGTTGAAACGTGGCGGCGTTTCCGTTAACTACAACTTTGATTATAGCTACTACGGCGATCAGCGGATTGATTTAACAATCACTCCTAACGTGAATAGTGATGGCCAAGTAACTGGCGACTCTACGATTAGCAGTGCAAATGTGAGTCCTGTGGCCAGCCATACCATGACGAACTCGTTTTCATTGGATTATGGATTGATGGATAACGTGACAATTGGTGGTCGTTTACCGCTGATTGCGAAGTTTGAGACAGAAGATGAGCTTACTGCCTACGGCGTAGGTGATCTTTCAGGTACGGTTCGTTGGCAGCCATTTGAATATGTTCCAGGCAAAATTAGTCAGACCTACTTTGCAACGTTACGCTTGCCTACAGGCGATAGCCCCTATGAAATAGATGAAACGAAAAGCTTGCCGACTGGTTCCGGTACTTGGGGTTTGAGTGGCGGGGTGAGTGCTTCTAAGGTTCTTGATCCAGTGGTTCTATTCGGCTCGTTAAGTTATGGCTACACGCTGCCATTAACCGATCTAAATCAACGCCGAGGTAGTTCGATTCTTCGTGAAGTGCATTCTGGCAGTAGCTTATCCTTTTCTATGGGCTTTGCTTATTCGTTGTCGTACGACGTATCTTTGAGCGCTTCATTCCAAGGGTCGTTTAACGATCAATCGCGTTTTGAATTATATGATACTGCTACGGGTTCAACTGTTAGCTCAGTATCAGGCAGTCAAATGAGCGGTATTATGAACTTTGCTCTTGGTGTGCGGGTGTCTCCAAAAACAATTGCTAACGTAAACGTTGGTTTTGGTATGACAGAGTTGTCCCCGGATATTTTGCTTGGTTTGTCTCTACCGATTGATGTCGAGGGTATTAAACCTTCTGCTGGTAACTAACCAGTCATGGCTAATAAAACTATAAAAATGACAAGGTTATGGCGACACAATATGCGAATTTTACTGTTGGTGGCATTGTTAGTACCGAGTCTTGCAAAAGCAGAACTCGTACAGAACCTGTTTATTGATACCAAGGCAATGTCGTTGGGTAACGCAGTGACTGCTGATCCAACTGGTATCATGGATATTCACTTCAACCCCGCCGGTTTGACGAAGCTGGAAGGGCGTCAGGTTCAGGTTCAGTTACAGGGTGTTATGTTGCGTTCTGAGGCTTCTTTTGCGCTGCCTAAAGGATATGACGATACCGAATCTGGGCTTTTGCCTATACATGAAGACCCAGTTTTGAATGAAGGCAATAGCCATGCTGATGTGGCTATTTATATCCCCGGATATGGTTTGGTTGGCGTTCCTTTACCTGTGTTGGCGTTGCCTTCGGCCGGTATATCTATTAATCCACCGGGCTCTAAATTCACATTTGCGAACGCTGTTTATGCGCCAATGGCTGCCGGCTTTTCAAAGGGTGATGATGATCCAGGGCGCTATCAGGCTAAAACGATTGCACTTCAGCGCTTAACTTATTTGTCTCCATCATTTGGTTACAAGGTGACTGATGAGTTTTCTGTGGGCGCAGGTCTGCTGTTTTCGCATCAGGCGGTTGCACTTGAGCAAGATATTCGCGCACCTAACATTCTGGTCGGCGTGCTTGAGGAGCTTCAAGATGCGTTTGGGTGTTTTGATGCTGAGACGGGTGAGCCTACCGGTAACGATCCGCTGGCGCCTTTATTGACGCTATGTGGCGGTAATGTTGGTCCATTTGATGATGTCGGTACTTTGAAGATTAACACTACTGAGAGTCTGTCACCCTCATTTAACCTTGGTTTGTTGTGGGAGCCGAATGGCTGGTTTAAGTTTGGCGTAGGCTATCAAAGTGAAGCAACGAGCCAATTGAAAGGCGATTATGACTTGGAATATACCGATGAATTTGCGGATTTCTTCCGTAATTTTAGGTCGTCTATTATTGGTGCTATTGGTGGGGCGATATTCTCATTGCCTACGGGTAATAAGCGAGAGCGAGGTTTTGTTACTACCGAACTGACATATCCTCAGCATTTTCAGGCCGGTGTGGCATTCCAGTATTTTGATGTTTTCCATCTGAATTTGGATTTAGGTTGGACCGACTACGATAAGTGGGATGAGCTGTATTTTGAGTTTGACCGCGATGTGAGCTTTTTATCGACAGCGAGAACCTTGTCTCCTGATTTGGTGACATCCTCTACTCTGACGATGCCGCTAAACTTTAAGAGTGTGTGGAATTATAAAGTGGGTGCATCTTGGGATCTTAACTCACGTATTCAGCTACGTGCAGGTTTGGAGCCTCGTAAGAGTTCTATTCCAGACGACTCTCGTAGTCTGCAGGCTCCTATTGGCTTTGCACGGTTGTACGGCGTTGGTTTAGGTTACCAGTGGGACTTGGATACTGTTGTAGACTTGTCTTTGAGCTTTATGAAGTCAGTTCAGCATATCCGTGCTGATCCACAAAATGCTGAGAATTTTGATGACTATCCTAATTCAAGTAATTCACTTAACCGGAACTGTTTAACATGTGTTGTGACCAACCCGTATCCAGGTCTGGATATCGACACCAAGCTAACCATTGGCGCCGCTGGTATCAGTTTCCGCACCAAGTTCTAATAGTATTAGCTATTATTTGCTCATCTTCGGCATATGCCGAAGATGAGTATTACACTTGGATTGATGCAGAAGGTCGCATCCATAATAGTGTTGTTCCTAAAGATACCTCAGCTGACAAATCTAGCGCGAAGAAAGATATGCCTGCGCCGGTTGTAGGTGGAGATATTCCAAAGTTGCCCGGCGACGATACTCAGTATTTATCGGAAGACGAGCTCAAAATTCAGCAAAAACAAGATTTAGAAGATAAGCCACCTTTTTATATTTGGATTGATGAGGCTGGTATTGTTCATACGGAGATGCGTCCCGAAGGTCTGGAAGACGAAGAGGAGGCGGCCCAGAGCGTTACCGAGAGTCATGATCATATATTTGCCCCACCATTTCGTTTAGATGAAAAGGTACAGGATGGCGCCTGCTGCAATATGTATGAGCAAGCATTTATTGATGCCCTGACACCCTTTAAATCTCGCATGTATCCTGATCCTGATTTGCTTATGCCGTTTGCATTGAAGCAAGGAGATCGTCCTGCTTGGTATGTGCGAATAGGTAAGGCGGGAAAGAAAACTTCCGGTCAGCGTTTTGTGGTTTTGCGTGTTCGAGGTGAGCCGGTAGAGGCGTCAATTATTGCTTTAAATAGTGATTTGAAGCCCCTTTATTTTGACAATAAATTGGGTCTGCATGAGTATCCAGAGAATTGGCACAGTGTTGCTTATCAGGAGACTCGTATTTTGCTTGAGGATGCTGATGTGGCGGCCATGATTATTTACCTCGAGGGCGCCACAACAAAAACCATGTCTTTAGAAGTTAAGTGGGCCGATGGAACATCACCCGATTAATATCCGCACGGCGGTAGCGGATACTCATGCCGCGTTATTGCAGTACCCGCACGAATCGAAAAAACATCGGCGTCTAGTTCTATTGCATGGTGCTGGCGTTGCCGGTGAGCTTACCTGGACCTTTATCGCCAATTACTTGAGTGAGTGGGACGAGGTCTTAATTCCTGATTTGCCCGGTATGGGTGCTAGTAAATTTATAGGGCATAAGCCTTGGCCCGTAGTCGCCGATTACGTGGAAGCAATTCGAGAGTTGTTAGTTGCTCTGGATTGGGATTGTTTTGATATTGCCGGGTATAGTTTTGGCGGCTTGGTGACGGCTGACTTGCTGGGTGATTTTACTATTGGGCATTGTTTTTTAATCGAGCCGGCGATGCTCTTTTCGGGTGATGCTGTTGAGCTACGGCAGCGTGGCGAGGAGTATATTCGCGTCGCGGAGCATATTGCTGAAGCGCCGGATGACAGTGTTCCTTTTTTTGAATTTCTAGATTTGGTATCACCTCACCGTTTAAAGCGCGGTCGCGCGGACGAAATTACAGTGCAGCGCTTGATGGGCGAGTCGCAGGGTTTTGCTCAGGCGTTGCATGCTGTTAGTGATGCTTTGTTGCGTGGTGCTGGTATTTTTACCCGTTGGATGCCTAAGGTTTCTGGCGCAAGCTTTGTTGGTGAGTTGAGCTATGCCTCCATGCATGGTCGTCATCGTTTGTTAGCCGAAAATGCGAATGACTGGACGTACTACGCAGTCCCCAATGCTGATCACAGCTTGGTGTTTATGAAGCCGCGCTGGATTGCACGGCATATGAATGAGAGAGCTAGCTCTGAAGGCGGCGTTGCAGACCAGCCAGCGCCATAATTCGCGTCGAAATTTCCTCAATGGATTTATCTGTAGTGCTAATTGATTGAATCTGTTCACGTTGATATAGCAGCTCCACCTCGTCCACTTCGTGATAACATTGCTTCAATGACGCATAGCGGCTGTTAGCTCGTCTTTCATTACGAATTGCAGATAGTCTATCGGGATCAATGGTTAAGCCAAATAACTTATGCTTGTGCATTTGTAAAAACGCCGGCAAAGATAAGTCTGCCATATCATCCTCTGTCAGAGGGTAATTGGCGGCTTTTATACCAAACTGCATCGCCAAATAGAGGCAGGTTGGTGTTTTTCCTGATCGTGAGACCCCGATTAAAATGATGTCAGCTTCTTCATAATGCCGAGTCTTAGCACCATCATCGTTATCGAGCGCGAAGTTGACTGCGTCGATTCGACTGAGATAATTGGCCGAATCCGTCGGTGAGTGTGATTTGCCAACGGTATAGCACGAGTCGACGTTGAGTTCGCGCTCTAACGGAGCTAAAAACGCTGCAAATATGTCAACTTTGAATGCATCGGCAGTATCGATAATTGCGCGGATGTTTTTATCGACGATAGTGTCAAACACAATCGCAGATGACTCAGAGTCTATGGCAGCTTGATTTATTTTAGCCACGGCGGCCTCGGCCTTTTCAACTGAGTCGATGTAAGGCAGAGTGACGCGTTCAAATTGTATTTTATCAAACTGTGAAAGCAGGCTGTTGCCCAGAGTTTCAGCAGTGATGCCGGTACCGTCGGAAATAAAGTAGGCGTATCGCTTCATATGGAAATTTATCTGGTGTGCACTTAGTATTACGCAGTCGCCACTATAGGCGATTAGACCCCACGTTAAAAGGCAGAGGAGAAACGCGTTGACCGATTACGTACTTAGGTTCGATCAGGTTTCCATTGAAGATGTTGAACGAGTGGGTGGCAAGAATGCATCTCTCGGGGAAATGATCAGTAATCTCACCAACGCTGGAGTATCGGTTCCAAACGGATTCGCCACAACTGCGGACGCCTATCGAGAGTTTTTAAGCTACGAAGGTCTGGATGGTCGAATTGCGCAGGCGCTTGCGGGTTTGGATGTTAACGATATTCCAGCGTTGACGACGACAGGCGAGCAAATACGCCAATGGATTCACGAAGCGCCATTACCTCCAGCATTAGAGGCCGCGGTGCGCAAAGCGCTGATTGAGCTGCAAGAAGGTAATGAAACGGTGGCCTTAGCGGTTCGCTCTTCCGCCACAGCAGAGGATTTACCCGACGCCTCATTTGCTGGTCAGCAAGAAACACACTTGAATATTGTTGGTGTTGAGAACGTTCTCCACGCAATTCGAGATGTATTTGCTTCTCTATTCAATGATCGCGCGATTGCTTATCGCGAGCATCAGGGGTTCGATCATCATAAAGTCGCATTATCCGCAGGCATTCAACGCATGGTACGCAGTGAGACAGCATCCAGCGGTGTGATGTTTACCCTTGATACAGAATCCGGCTTCGACCAAGTTGTATTCGTCACTTCATCCTATGGCTTAGGTGAAACCGTCGTACAAGGGGCTGTTAACCCCGATGAATTCTATGTTCATAAAGCCAACCTTGATGCTGGTCGGCCAGCGATATTGCGACGCAATTTAGGTGGCAAAGCGATTAAAATGGTGTACAGCGCGGATGCGTCAGTCGGCAACTCAGTTGAGACTCAGCGTGTCGATCGAGAATTGCGCCAAGTTTTTTCGGTAACAGATGCCGAGGCTGAAACGCTCGCTAAGCAAGCGATGATTATCGAGCGTCATTATGGCCGTCCAATGGATATCGAATGGGCGAAAGACGGTGACGATGGTCAACTTTATATCGTCCAAGCTCGTCCAGAGACGGTTAAAAGTCGCGCCAGTAAAACCGTTATGGAGCGTTACTTGTTGAAAGAAACAGGTAACGTTTTGGCAGAAGGTCGCAGCATTGGTCATCGTATTGGTAAGGGGCGTGTTCGTGTAGTCCGTAACATTGACGACATGGATATGGTGCAGGACGGCGAAGTTCTGGTTGCTGATATGACGGACCCTGATTGGGAGCCTGTAATGAAGCGCTCAGCGGCTATTGTTACTAACCGTGGTGGACGTACTTGTCATGCAGCGATTATCGCGCGCGAACTTGGCATCCCGGCAGTGGTTGGTTGCGAAGATGCGACTGAAAAGCTCAAAGATGGCGATGAAGTAACAGTATCTTGCGCAGAGGGTGATACGGGGTTTGTCTACGAAGGCGCATTGGATTTTGACGTGCGTACGAATAGCGTTGAATCCATGCCAGATCTTGATCTGAAAATTATGATGAACGTTGGCAATCCTGACCGTGCCTTCGACTTCCAATCCTTGCCAAATGCTGGCGTTGGTTTGGCGCGTTTGGAGTTCATTATTAACCGCATGATCGGCGTGCATCCTAAAGCGCTGCTGAACTTCGACCAGTTGCCCGATGAATTGCGTCCAACCGTTGAACGACGCATATCGGGCTATGCTGGCCCAGTTGAGTTTTACGTTGAGAAGCTGGTCGAGGGTATTTCGACTCTTGCAGCTGCATTCTGGCCAAAGCGAGTGATTGTTCGCTTGTCAGACTTCAAGTCGAACGAATACGCTAACCTCATTGGCGGTCGGTTATACGAGCCAGAGGAAGAAAACCCAATGCTGGGCTTCCGTGGTGCGTCTCGTTACATATCTAAAAACTTCCGCGATTGTTTCGAGCTTGAGTGCCGAGCTATGCGTAAAGTCCGCGACGAAATGGGTTTTACCAATGTCGAGATTATGGTGCCGTTTGTTCGCACTGTTGGCGAGGCTGAGCAGGTAGTCGAGCTGCTGGCTGAAAACGGTTTACGCCGCGGCGAGAATGGTTTGCGGTTGATCATGATGTGCGAGCTACCAGCTAATGCGATTTTGGCTGACAAGTTCCTAGAGCACTTCGATGGATTTTCAGTTGGATCGAACGATTTAACCCAGCTGACATTGGGGCTAGATCGCGACTCCGGTATTATTGCGCACTTATTTGACGAGCGTAACGAGGCGATTTTGGCCTTGTTGGAAAATGCCATTAACGCTTGTAAAAAAGCGGGCAAGTACATAGGTATTTGCGGTCAGGGCCCATCGGATCATCCTGATTTTGCTAAGTGGTTAATGGATCACGGAATCGACAGTATCTCATTGAACCCAGATTCAGTTTTGGATACGTGGTTTTTTCTTGCAGGTAAGCAGGGCTAAATGAAAAGCAGCAGCGAACTATTTCCGGTCTCTTTGCTAAAAGCAGATTGTGTCGGAGCTATCACGGAAGATACGTATTTGATCAAGCACAATCTTGATCCTGACCATAGTGTGCAAATCGCTATTTCTCGTCTCGGGCGTCAAGATGTCAGTCATTCCGGACTGCCGTTGATCTTAGTGCACGGTAGTTTCACCAATCGTGGCTTTTGGTTGTCACGAAGTGGTCAGGGCTTGGCTAGGTTTTTGTTGGATGAGGGCTTTGATGTATGGCTCTTGGAACATCGTGGACACGGCTTGTCGCCGCGTAACCAAGATTACGTGAATAACTCTGTTGAGCGTTATGCCTTGTACGATTTGCCTGCTGCACAAGCCTTTGTTGCCGAACAAACTGGCAGAACGCCAGCTTGGATCGGACATTCACTGGGCGGTGGCATGATAGCCACTGCACTGGCGGCGCGAGCGTTACCGCAAAAGCCTTCTGGTATTGTGCTCATTGGTTCTCAGATGGTAATGCGCCCTTGGTACTTGTGGTTTCCTGGCGTTGGTTTTGTGCTGCGTCGAATCGTCTCATTTCGTCAAGAATTGGATGGGCGTCAGTTGCGGATCGGTCCAGAAAATGAACCGGCCGGCGTTATTAACGAATACTTGGCGCGCCAAGATTGGTTTGGTCGCTGGAAGGCGCAAGCAAAAGATTTGTTGCCGCTTTGGCGTTTGTCGTCAACACCCTTGCTCGGGCTATCTGGTGTTGCCGATACCACGGATCCTGCCAAATATTGCCAGCGTTTTTATCGCCAATACGGTGGTCCTAAAGAGGATGTTTTACTCAGTAAGGCTAACGGTTTTTCAGAAGACTATGGCCATATCGATATGGTGGTTAGTCGTCCAGCCGAAAAAGACGTATGGCCACTGATTTCGCGTTGGCTCAGTGCGTATGCCTGAAGTGCAGGCTAAAACGGCGTTAATCGTTGGTGCTACGGGCTTGGTAGGTTCCCATCTACTGAGTCATTTAATTGAGTCGGATCGGTATCAACGCATTATCGTATTAGCCCGTCGAGTAGAAAGTATCAAAGTTCACGAAAAGGTAATTGCTAAAACATTTGCGGCGCTTGATCGGCCAGCGATTGAGCATGTAGATGATTTTTACTGCGCGCTAGGCACGACTCAAAAGGTATCGGGCAAGGCAGGGCTGCAGGTGGTCGATCATCATCTTGTTGTTCGCTGTGCGGAATGGGCAAGGGCAGCAGGTGCTAATGCTGCTGCTGTCGTGAGTGCGCTTGGCGCATCTGTCCGGTCATCATTTTTCTACAGTCGTGTAAAGGGCGAGATGGAAAAAGATGTAGAGGCCATTGGTTTTGATTCACTGATGTTTTGGCAGCCGTCCGTTATTTATGGAGCGCGTGAATCGAGCCGTCCAGTTGAGTGGTTGGCAGCCCGACTACTAACTGTGAAGTGTTGGGGTACTTATCAATCGTTGCCGGGCGAAGCGGTTGCTCGGGCAATGGCAATGCAGACACCGCTAGCGCCTAACGGAATTTTTCGTTATAACGTTGGCGATATTAATTCTCTTTTAAATTAAGGACTTACATATGAATCATTACCTAACTCCTGATCTATGTGATGAATACCCAGACCTAGTTCAAGTGGTTGAACCTATGTTCAATAATTATGGTTTACACGAATCCTTTGGTGGTGAAATTGTTACCGCTAAGTGCTTTGAAGATAACTCTAAAGTGAAAGAGTTGGTTGATACCGACGGTAAAGGCAAGGTCATGGTTGTTGATGGTGGCGGTTCTATGCGCCACGCGCTTTTGGGTGACATGCTGGCGGAGAAAGCCGCTAAAAATGGCTGGGAAGGCCTGATCATCTATGGTTGTATTCGTGACGTTGATGCCATTATGGAAACAGAACTTGGCGTTCAAGCGTTGGGAACTAATCCATTAAAAACGGATAAGCGTGGCTTAGGTGATGTAAACGTAACTGTTAAATTCGGCGGCGTTGAGTTTGTGCCTGGCCAGTTTGTGTACGCTGATAACAATGGTGTGATCGTTTCTCCTAAGGCGCTTTCAATGCCTGAGTAATGAGCGGTAAAGATTAAGCGAGTCAAAAAAAACCGGCGATAGCCGGTTTTTTTATGGGCGATTACCAAGCTCGGGAGCTATTAAGAAGTTTTGCGATACGCAGTGATGACTGCACTGCGCCGTCGAGTAGCGGAATGCCATCGCAGAGGTAGGAGCCCGTTAGCAATATGCGTTCTGATGCCGATTGTTCGCGCAGAGCTGTGATTACCTGTCGGCTTTGCTTCGTCAAAATTGGGCGATCGAACTTCACATCGGCTAGCATGCTGCCATCTGCCGGAGTTCGCAGCGGATTCCATGTTTGAAATAGTGGGGTTGGGCAATCGAGCTCAGTAATTGCTTTGTTTAAGTGAACGGCTGCCTCCGGACGCGAAGCGTCTTCTTCTAAGTAGTAAGTTACTGGTGCCAGTGGTAGAAGGCTTGGAGGCAATAAATTTGCATCCGTGTGAACTATCATTCGCGATTGGGCGATAGGGACTTGTGCGAGTAACGACGATTGCTGGGAATCGCCGAGCAATAGGGCGGCATGGTGAGGTTGCGTTGCAATAATAATGCGGTCATAGCTTTCTGTGTTGTCGTTGGTGTGAATCTCAACACCATTTTCAGAGCGCTCAATTTTATTAATGACTATATTGGTTTTCAGGTTCACGCTTGGGTCGAGCAGCTTGGTAATCACATCATCTACACCATCAACGGCGCGCAGTAGTCCGTCTTCCATAACGCCGCAGGTCAAATATTTAATGATGATATCAGCGGGGTAGTTAAGTACATCCTGGTAATCACAAGTGCAAACAGTCGCAAGCGCGGGTAGGAGTATGCGTTTGGTAAAGTCGTTACAGAGACCTGTTTGTGTTAAAAACTCGTCGAAATTTAGCTGGCATAGGTCAGTATTGTCTTTGTTTGCGTGCAGCGTCTGAAAGGTTGTTACATGAAGGCGTAGTAAATTAGGGGATAGGTGCTTCGGGAAGCTCAGGCTTTTACCGCCTAATAACAGGTTGCCGTAGTGAAAAAATAGACGATTGTTTTCATCCGCATAAGCTGCTGAATGGTTCGTTTTTTCGGTGACCACTCCCGCTCTTGCATACAATTCAAGCAGGTGAGGGTAGTAGGCAGGGGTGAATACCCTTAGCGGTATGTCGACGGTCTTGTTGCAGTTGGGTACTTTGACACTGTAGATACCCATCCCAGCTTTGCTGGCTTTTTCATACAAGGTGATTTGATGATCTTTGCACAAGAGCCAAGCGGCACTTAATCCTGCAATGCCTGAACCGATAATGGCAATGCGTTCGTTCGATGGCATGTTGCTAACCCTTATTAATGCATTCCAACTAGGCCAGCACTGTACTTGCTGATCATATTTGTAGCAACGGAATAAGAGGAAAGCTTTGGATTGTATACAATCGTTACGTTTTTCGAGTTGAAAAATCGAGATAAAGGCGTAATCTAGCGTCAGTTTTTACTGGTTTGTCGACAACTGGAGAAATTATACGCGTGACTGATATCGCTCTAACCTTAGCAGAAAAAGTATTCACTGAGCTGGCGACTGCCATTGTTCGCGGTGAATTACGTCCTGGTGAGCGCTTGTCGGAGCAGAATTTAGTTGAACGCTATGGCGGCAGTCGCGCTCCTATGCGTGAAGCCATTCAAAAGCTTGAAGCTCGCAATCTTGTTGTTCGCATCCCTCATGCGGGTGCTCGCGTTGTTTCGCTTAGTCTGCAAGAACTCAAAGATATTTATGAAGTCCGTTTAGAGCTCGAGGGCATGGCTTGCAGGCTGGCGGCTGAGCGTATGACCGATGTCGAAATTGACGAGCTTCATGGCTTACTGCGCGAGCACGCAGACTCCATTGCGGCTGAACAAGGCCAGAGCTATTACCAAAAAGCCGGTGATCTTGATTTTCATTACCGTATTATCAAAGGTAGTAAGAATCATCGTCTTCATCAGATGCTATGCGGTGATCTCTATCACATCGTACGTATGTATCGCTATCAAACCAGTACCAGCAGTAAGCGTCCGCAGCAGGCTTTGCTAGAGCACCAGCGTATTGTTGAGGCTATTGCTGGTCGAGATGCGGAACTTGCCGAATTACTTATGCGTCGCCACATTCAGGCGTCGTTGAATAATCTTGAAATACTACTTGCACAAGAGGAGGGTCGCTCATGACTCTTGGAATGACACCTGGTCAAAAATTTCGTAAAGCGCTAGAAGACAATAAGCCATTGCAAATTGTTGGCACTATCAATGCCTATGCCGCCATGATGGCAGAACGCATTGGTCATCAAGCTATCTACCTTTCCGGTGGCGGTGTTGCTAACGCTTCTTATGGTTTGCCTGACCTTGGTATGACCTCTCTGAATGATGTTGTTGAAGATGTTCGTCGTATTACTGCAGCTTCATCTCTGCCGTTGCTGGTTGATATCGATACGGGTTGGGGCGGGGCTTTCAATATTGCTCGTACTATTCAGCAGATGGAAAAAGCGGGCGCAGCCGCGGTTCATATTGAAGATCAGGTAGCACAAAAGCGTTGTGGTCATCGCCCTAACAAAGAAATCGTGTCTGAAAACGAAATGGTTGATCGTATCAAGGCAGCGGTGGATGCGCGCATCGATCCTAGCTTCTTTATCATGGCGCGTACCGATGCATTTGCTCAAGAAGGTCTAGAAGCTGCGATCACTCGTGCTCAAGCCTGTGTTGCTGCTGGTGCTGATGGCATCTTCGCTGAAGCGATTAAGACTGAAGAAGATTACCGTAAGTTTGCTGCAGCGATTGATGTGCCGTTGTTGGCAAACATCACTGAGTTCGGCCAAACCGAATTGTGGAATCGCGAACAGTTGGGCGAGTGGGGCGCTGCTATGGTTTTGTATCCATTGAGTGCATTCCGCGCAATGAATAAAGCCGCGGAAACGGTATATAAAAGCATTCTTGCTGAAGGCGACCAGAAAAAAGTGGTTGATCTAATGCAAACCCGTATGGAACTGTACGATTACTTGAACTACCACGACTTCGAACAGAAGTTGGACGCGCTTTTTGCTGAAGGCAAAAACAAGTAATTAAGAAGTAGGGGTTGGCACTACGTCGAGCCTCATACTTCGGATACATTTTCAATTATCGATTTGGAGACACATACATGGCTGAAGCAAAACAATTATCTGGCGCGGGTTTGCGCGGTCAGGTTGCTGGTAAAACTGCATTATCGACGGTAGGTAAATCAGGTTCAGGTTTAACGTACCGTGGCTACGATGTTAAAGACTTAGCGAACAACTGCATTTTTGAAGAGGTTGCTTATCTGATTCTGAAAGGCGAGTTGCCTACTCAAGCTGAGCTAAGCGATTATCAAACTAAGTTGAAAGCTATGCGTGGCTTGCCGCAAGCTTTGAAAGAAGTGCTTGAACGCATTCCTGCAACTGCGCATCCAATGGATGTTATTCGTACCGGCTGTTCGGTATTGGGTAATCTAGAAACCGAAGAAAGCTTTGATCAACAACAAGATATGACCGACCGTATGCTGGCGGCTTTCCCATCCATTATTAATTACTGGTATCGCTTTTCCCACGATGGTGTGCGCATCGAAACCGAAACGGACGACGACACTATCGGCGCTCACTTCTTGCATTTATTGCATGGCAAAAAGCCAAGTGCACTGCACGAGCAAGTGATGAACGTATCTTTGATTTTGTATGCTGAACACGAATTCAACGCCTCCACCTTTACCGCGCGCGTATGTGCATCAACTCTAAGTGACATTCACTCTTGCGTTACTGCGGCAATTGGTTCTTTGCGCGGCCCGTTGCACGGTGGTGCAAACGAAGCGGCGATGGAATTGATCGAAGGTATGCAAAACCCTGATCACGCGGAAGAAACCCTGTTGGGCATGTTGTCTCGCAAAGAAAAAATCATGGGCTTTGGTCACGCGATTTACAGCGTATCTGACCCACGTAACGACATTATTAAGGTGTGGTCTGAGAAGTTGGCACAAGAAAATGGCAACTCCTCTCTGTATGACATCTCTGTACGTTGCGAAGCCGTGATGTGGCGCGAGAAGAAATTGTTCTGTAATGCCGACTTCTTCCATGCTTCGGCTTACAACTACATGGGCATTCCAACCAAGTTGTTTACCCCGATTTTCGTCTGCAGCCGCCTCACGGGTTGGGCGGCACACGTTATGGAACAGCGCGCCGATAACCGCATCATCCGCCCAAGCGCTGATTATGTCGGTGTTGAGCCGCGTTCAGTACCGGCGATTAGCGCGCGTTAATTAGCAAGCAATATTGAATGTTAGGGCTGCGGACGCTCGTATCGCAGCCGCTATTACGACCTTAAAAGATTTTGAGAGAGATCATCATGATCAACATGAATACTGAGTTTCGCAAACCACTGCCGAATAGTGTGCTGGAATACTATGACACTCGCGCAGCCGTTGATGCGATTAAACCAGGCGCTTACGCCAAATTGCCATACACTTCGCGTATTTTGGCCGAGCAGTTAGTTCGTCGCTGCGATCCAGCGGTGTTAACCGAATCTTTGGTTCAGTTAATTGATCGCAAGCGCGATCTGGATTTTCCTTGGTACCCAGCGCGTGTTGTAACTCACGATATCTTAGGTCAAACCGCTTTGGTCGACTTAGCGGGCTTGCGTGATGCCATCGCCGAGCAGGGTGGTGATCCATCAAAAGTAAACCCAGTGGTACAAACTCAGCTGATTGTCGATCACTCGTTGGCTGTTGAGTGCGGTGGTTTTGATCCGGATGCTTTCCAGAAAAACCGCGACATTGAAGAGCGCCGCAACGAAGACCGTTTCCACTTTATCGAATGGACCAAAACCGCATTCGATAACGTCGACGTTATCCCGGCCGGTAACGGCATCATGCACCAAATCAACCTAGAGAAAATGTCACCTGTAGTGCAAGCGCGCGATGGCGTTGCCTATCCAGACACCTGTGTCGGCACCGACTCGCACACCCCGCACGTAGATGCGTTAGGTGTCATCTCTGTGGGTGTTGGTGGTCTTGAAGCTGAAACTGTGATGCTCGGTCATCCATCCATGATGCGTCTTCCAGACATCGTCGGTGTTGAGCTAACCGGCAAACGTCAGTCTGGCATTACCGCAACCGACATCGTATTAGCGCTAACCGAATTTTTGCGTAAAGAACGCGTGGTGGGGGCCTATCTAGAGTTTTATGGTGAAGGCGCATCAAGCTTAACCATTGGCGACCGTGCAACTATCTCCAATATGACACCAGAATATGGCGCAACTGCTGCTATGTTCTCAATTGACGAACAAACCATCGAGTACTTAACGCTAACAGGCCGCGAGCCTGAACAAGTGGCTCTGGTTGAAGCGTTTGCGAAAGAAACTGGCCTTTGGGCTGATGATCTTAAAACCGCCGAGTACGAACGCGTACTGAGTTTTGATCTATCAAGCGTGGGTCGCAACATTGCAGGCCCGTCCAATCCGCATGCGCGCGTATCGACTGCCGATCTTGCGGCGAAAGGTATATCTGGCAACTTGGCATCCGCTCAAGCAGAGGAAGCGCAAGGTCTTATGCCGGATGGCGCAGTCATTATTGCGGCGATCACCTCATGCACCAACACCTCGAACCCGCGCAACGTTGTGGCGGCAGGCTTGTTGGCGAAAAAAGCCAACGAACTGGGCTTAGTGCGTAAGCCTTGGGTTAAATCATCATTTGCACCGGGCTCTAAAGTTGCTGAGTTGTACTTAAAAGATTCTGGCTTATTACCTGAATTAGAAAAGCTCGGCTTCGGTATTGTCGCCTTCGCTTGTACTACCTGTAATGGTATGTCGGGTGCGCTTGATCCTGTAATCCAGCAAGAAATTATCGACCGCGATTTGTACGCCACCGCCGTGTTATCGGGCAACCGTAACTTCGATGGCCGTATTCATCCGTATGCGAAACAAGCTTTCTTAGCATCGCCGCCACTGGTTGTTGCTTATGCTATTGCCGGTACTATCCGCTTTGATATCGAACAAGACGTATTGGCGGTGGTTGATGGCAAAGAAATACGCTTGAAAGATATCTGGCCATCTGATGAAGAAATCGACGCTATTGTTAAAGCCAGCGTTAAGCCAGAACAATTCCGCGAAATCTACATTCCTATGTTTGATTTAGGCGAGTTTAAAAAGGCCGATAGCCCACTGTACGACTGGCGCCCAATGAGTACCTATATTCGTCGTCCTCCATATTGGGAAGGAGCCTTAGCAGGCGAGCGCAGCCTAAAAGGCATGCGTCCTTTGGCAGTGCTGCCAGACAACATTACCACCGATCACTTGTCGCCATCGAACGCGATCTTGATGAATAGTGCGGCTGGCGAATACCTACACAAAATGGGCGTACCGGAAGAAGACTTTAACTCTTACGCAACTCATCGCGGTGACCACTTAACCGCACAGCGTGCAACCTTCGCTAACCCGAAATTGCTGAACGAAATGGTGCTGGACGATAACGGCAACGTGCAACAAGGCTCGTTGGCGCGTATCGAACCGGAAGGCAAGGTCACCCGTATGTGGGAAGCGATTGAAACCTACATGGAACGCAAACAGCCACTGATTATCGTCGCTGGCGCCGACTATGGCCAAGGTTCGTCACGCGATTGGGCCGCCAAAGGTGTGCGCTTAGCCGGTGTAGAAGCCATTGCCGCCGAAGGTTTTGAACGTATTCACCGTACCAACCTGATTGGTATGGGCGTATTGCCGCTGGAGTTTAAACCGGGTACAACCCGTAAAACGCTCGGCCTCGATGGCACGGAAACTTACGACGTCATCGGCGAGCGCTCAGCGCGCTGTGATCTTACTTTGGTTATTACCCGTAAAAACGGCGAAGTTGTAGAAGTGCCAATGACCTGTCGTTTGGATACCGCAGACGAAGTAATCACCTACGACGCTGGCGGTGTATTGCAGAAGTTTGCTCAGGATTTCCTGAAAAACGCTTAATCGAAACACGGATTAAGTAAAGAAAAAGCCCGCTATTGGTAACGAGAGCGGGCTTTTTTGTGCATCTAATCAATCCGTAAATCTTGGCTCTTTATCAGTCTTCCGCTAGTTTTGCCTAAACGGATGCTGGAAGGTTGGCAAAAGGATCGTTGGTGCTCCGCAGTCCACAGATTACGAAGGTGAGTGGTTCGTGAACAGTGTCGGTAGTGGATATTGAAGTTTTAATGTCTAATATTAGATCCATCAGTAATCTTATTGTTACTCTATTGCGCATGTGGTGATTTGAGTTTCTCCTTATTGGGATCAAAACAACAACTGTGACGAAGAAGACATCAGCCGTCCAATTAACTTCGGCAAATACCCTCGCGGAAGTCATGTCCGTTTATAACCTTTTCCGAGGTCATGGTATCCAAGGATCGCTACCTTGACTCTTGATCCTGCGTCTCTGCTACTCACTAATGCAATAACATCACTCGCTCTGGCGGCGGTGTTGCTGCTGTCTCGCATTGGTATGGGGAATGATGCCCGTGGGATTGGAACCTGGGTGTTTGGCGATATTGTGCTTGCGATGGGCCGGTGTGCGGCCGTCGCTACATTGCTCGGTTTGCCATTTACAGTGGGGAGGGACTTTACCAGTGTTGCGGGCTGTCTTGGAGTCATAGGTCTGGTTGCTCATGTGCAAGCATTGCGCAGTGTGGCGGGTCATCCTGCGCGTCCGATCTTGGTGGTTGCGCAAGCCTTGGGCTCGGCTCTACTGTTGTACCTGCTTGCCTTACCGCTGGAATCGCTTTCGCATAAGATGTTTCTATTCAGTGTCATGGCCATGGGTTACTCGGCGGTCACGCTTTGGGTATTAAGGCCGTTACTGCGGTTCTGGGGTGCTCGGCTGATTGCCTTGATGATGCTGATTTCGCTGGTAATGCGATTGGGTTTATTGCTGACATGGAACGATGTCGATATACCGCCTAGCTCCTCACAAAATCTAAGCGATGGCCTCCGTGCACCAGTATTGGTATTTCAATTGGCGATGGCGATGTTAGTTACTGGTGGTTTTGTATTGTTGATGCATGAGCGTTTACGTGCGCGCATCGAACGTCTTGTTGTAACTGATGCTCTTACTGGTACGGTGAATAGGCACGGTATCATGCCGCTGCTACAGGATGCATGGGCTCAGGCACTGCGTCATGGTCGGCCGGTGTCAGTGGTGATGTTTGATCTTGATCATTTCAAGCGAATCAATGATCTGTATGGCCACGCCATCGGCGATGAGGTACTGACTGGGTTTGCAGCCTGCATTAGTTCACAACTGCAGGATAACGATACTCTGAGTCGCTGGGGTGATGAGGAATTTTTGCTACTACTGAACGACACTGAAATCGCCAAAGCTCATGCAATCGCGGATCGTTTGCGTCAATTGGTTGCTGGGGTATCACTGGATGAGAGGATACCAAGCGTGACAGTTAGTGCCGGTGTGGCCAGTATCGAGAGTTTGCAAGGCATGGATGATACTCAGGCTACCGATAGCCTTATGGATATGCTCGACGCCGCCGATCGTCGCCTGTATTTGGCCAAGCGGCAACGCAATTGTGTGGTGTCCGTTGACGGTGATCTTGAAGCCTTGCCTGGCTTCAGCGCGTCGCAATGAATCAGAAGTAAAAAATTAGTTTTTTTAGCCAGCTAAAAACAACATCAGCGGCAATAGTGGCCGCTGATGTTTAATTTCCCACATGGCGGATGCAATCACCTAAAGTTATTTCGCCAGTTGATATGTCATCGGCACTTAGTGAGATTTACGACAGCTCATAAAAATAGCGATATTCGATAGAGATGTTCGGTTTATGTTGCAATAAGCTGCTAGGGCTTATTTCTTGGTTGTTGCTTCGACAGTTTGGCGGTTTTGAGCATTAGAGACTCACTCTAGCATGCGATATACTAGCGCCAGCTTTGTTCAACATCTCAGATTAAGGCAAGTCACTCATGAGTCACGCTCCACAAATTAAGATTCCGGCCACATACATGCGTGGCGGCACGTCAAAAGGCGTTTTCTTTAGTCTTACTGATTTACCTGAAGCAGCCCAAGTGCCCGGCGCTGCGCGTGATTCGATATTGTTGCGTGTGATAGGTAGTCCAGATCCTTACGGTCAGCAGATTGATGGCATGGGCGGAGCAACGTCGAGTACATCGAAAACGGTTATTTTGGCAAAAAGCGAACAGGCAGATCACGATGTTGATTACTTGTTTGGCCAAGTGGCTATTAATAAAGCCTTCGTTGATTGGTCGGGTAATTGTGGCAATTTGACGGCTGCGGTCGGCGCGTTTGCGATTAGCAAAGGTTTGGTTGATGCGGATCGTATTCCTGAAAATGGTATTTGTACTGTTCGTATTTGGCAAAAAAACATCCAAAAAACCATTATTGCTCATGTGCCTATGACCAATGGAGAAGTACAAGAAACGGGTGATTTTGAGTTGGACGGTGTGACATTTCCGGCAGCTGAAGTGGTTATCGAATTTATGGATCCAGCCGATGGCGAAGGTTCAATGTTTCCAACCGGTAATGTCGTCGATGATCTCGAAGTTCCGGGCATTGGCACTTTCAAGGCGACTATGATTAATGCCGGTATTCCAACTATTTTCATGAATGCTGCGGATATTGGCTATACCGGTACAGAGTTGCAGAAAGATATCAACTCAGACGCTGATGCCTTGGCTCGTTTTGAAACTATGCGCGCATACGGTGCGGTGAAAATGGGGCTGATTAAAGATATCGCAGAAGCAGTTGAGCGTCAGCACACGCCCAAGATTGCGTTTGTTGCACCAGCGACAGATTATCAAGCGTCTAGCGGCAAGCAGATCGCGAGTAACGATATCGATGTTTGTGTGCGCGCATTGTCGATGGGCAAATTACACCATGCCATGATGGGCACAGCGTCTGTAGCGATTGCTACTGCAGCGGCGGTGTCTGGCTCGTTAGTGAATTTAGCCGCTGGCGGTGTAGAGCGCGACTCTGTAACCTTCGGACATCCGTCTGGTACCTTGCGCGTTGGTGCTGCGGCTGCGCTGGTTGATGGTGAGTGGACGGCGACGAAGGCCGTTATGAGCCGCAGTGCGCGTGTCATTATGGAAGGTAATGTTCGTGTTCCGGGCGATACTTTTTAAAGGGTATGCTAAGTCCGGCACTTGATGGCTAAGATGTTGTGTAGCTTACAAGTGAAAAATCAAGGCTGCACTCAGTGTGGCCTTTTTTGTGTCTGTTGATTTTTTATCTTTCAAACTTATGTTGATTTTTAGGCAAAAAAAGCCCCGATTCATCGGGGCTTTTTTTGCCAAGTTAGCAAGATCTAGCGGGATGGGAGTAGGGGGTTAATCCTGCTCGTTGCCTGCTTTATCTGCTTTATCACTGGCATTGCTGTCAGCTGAGTCGTTAGTGCTGTCACTTTCAGTGTTGGCATTTAAACGATTACGAGGATCGTTTGGTGCGCGACCACCGGCAGTGGGAGAGCGACGGCGACGACGCTGGCGTGATGCTTGCTCTGCAGTATTTTCCTTGGTATCAGCTTCTGTCTTGCTTTCGCTGGTTGTTTCAATCACAACAGCTTCTTCAGTTTTTTGCTGTTCCGCGGGTGTTGTAGGTGCAGTTTCTTGCTTGGCGACTTCTGCAATCACTGGGGCTTCCTCGGCGATCTTAACTTCAGTTTTTTCTACTGGAGTTGATGCATCGGCTTTCTCAGTTTGTGCTTCGCTAGATACTGCTGGAGCTTCTGCCGTGTTTGGTGTCGTTTCTGTTTTGGCTTCAGATACTTTTTCCGCCACAGCTTCTCGATCAGCGGGTTCGGTAGCTACAGTGTCAGTCGATTGTTCAGAAACAGTGCTTTCTTCTTGAATAGAAGATTCGGCTTGAGTTTCTTCACTATCGGCTTTGGCTGAGTTGCGCGAACGGTTGTTGCGATTGCCACGCGAGCGACGCTCAGACTTCGGTTTCGTCTCAACCGAATCGCTAGCGTCTGCTTCTTCTGAAGTTGCTGCAGATTCATTTTCTGCAGTAGGTTCTACGTTTTTAGCTTCAGGCGCCTCAACTTTAACTGCGTTAGTTTTAACTAGGTCAGCTTGCGCTTCGCTCGTTGTTTCTGTTGCTTCAGCATCGGTAGTTACTTGTGCTTCGTCTGTCGTTGGAGTGCGTTCTTCGTTGCGCGGTCCACGGCTGCGACGACGACCACGACTGCGACGAGAGCTACGCTCTGCGTTTGTTTCAGTGGTGTTGCCATTGGCATCTGTGCTTTCAACTTTCTCAGCGTTTGCTGCTGCAGTTGCTAGCACTTCTGCTTCTGCTGCGGCTTCTACTGAGGTATCCGCTTTTGCTTCAGGGCGTGGTACACGACGAGAGCGATCACGACGAGGGGCGCGTTTGCTGTTTTCGCCACCGTCGACACTTGCCTCATCACGATTGCGCGGTTGACGAGGTGCTTCATCGGTAGCATTGGCGCTTTGTTCATTACGATTCGGACGATCATTGCGCGCAGGGCGTTCTCCACGAGCTGGACGCTCCGTGCGTGCAGGGCGCTCACCGCGAGATGAATTATCACCTTGAGTGTTGGTGTTGCGATCATTGCGCGCAGGACGCTCACCATCGTTACGCTTGTCGTTGCGCGGCTTGCGTTCGCGACGGTTGTTATTGCCGCGTTCGTCGTTATTGTCCGAGCGGTTGCGATCAGAGCGATTGTTGCTGCGGTTGCGGCTGTTATCGTTCTTGCTGGTCGTTGCAGGCTTAACTTCCGCTTTTGGTGTTTCTTTTTGAGCGGCTTTGTCGTCGCTATCAAACAACGAGCTTAATACGCTACTGATCTTGCCCCACAAGCCTGCACTTGGTTGTGCTTGCGCTGTGGCAACTGTAGGTGCTGCTGTTGTGCGGGCGACAGATTTAACGGCGGCTTGTTGTGGTCGGAATGCTTCAGTACCGATAGTTTCAGCAAGATATTCTGCTTCTTCTTCTTCGAACTTGTGCTCGTAGCTAACTTCGTCAATTTGGCTGTCGTCAGGACGCAGACGCATCACTTCGTAGTGCGGTGTTTCCATGTGTGGATTGGGAAGAACCACCACTTTACTGCCATGACGCTGTTCAATAGCGGCAATTAAGCCACGCTTTTCGTTTAACAAGAAGCTAGCAATAGCGACTGGAACGATAGCGCGAATTTGTCCGGTGTTTTCTTTTGCGGCTTCTTCTTCGATTAAGCGCAAAATTGAAAGACCGGTAGACTGCGTATCACGTACAACGCCTGTGCCGTTACAGCGAGGGCATACGTGTGCGCTGGTTTCGTCCAGTGATGGGCGTAAGCGCTGACGCGACATTTCCATCAAGCCAAAGCGAGATATGCGGCCAATTTGAATGCGGGCGCGATCCATTTCTAGGGCTTTTTTCAGACGGTTTTCAACTTCACGCTGGTTCTTGTTAGACAGCATGTCGATAAAGTCGATAACAACCAAACCACCCATGTCGCGCAAACGCAATTGACGAGCAATTTCATCTGCTGCTTCAAGGTTGGTATTGACCGCCGTTTCTTCGATATCAGCGCCTTTCGTTGCTCGCGCTGAGTTGATATCGATCGATACCAAAGCTTCGGTTGGGTCGATAACAATCGAGCCACCAGACGGTAGCTTAACTTCACGTTGGAAGGCGCTTTCGATTTGGCTTTCGATTTGGTAACGATTAAACAGTGGAACGCTGTCATCGTAACGCTTGAATTTGTTTTGATACTGCGGCATCACCTGTTCAACGAAGGCTAATGCTTCGGCGTATGCTGCGTCGGTATCAATTAATACTTCACCAACGTCTTGGCGCAGGTAGTCGCGAATAGCGCGAATGATTACATTGCTTTCTTGTAATAATAGAACGGGGGCTTTGCGCTCTTCGGAGGCGCGTTGAATCGCATCCCACAGCTGTACTAGGTAATCCAAGTCAGCTTGAAGTTCGTTAGATGCGCGACCAATGCCTGCAGTGCGGACGATAACGCCCATTTTGTCAGGGATGGTAACGTCTTTCATAGCTTCGCGCAGTTCGGTGCGCTCATCGCCTTCGATGCGGCGGGAGATGCCACCGGCACGAGGATTATTTGGCATCAAAACAAGGTAACGGCCAGCCAAGCTAACTTGAGTCGTTAACGCTGCGCCTTTGTTGCCACGTTCTTCTTTATCGACCTGAACGATAACTTCTTGGCCTTCGCGGAGTACGTCTTTGATGTTGATGCGGCCAGGGCCTGGATCTTTAGAGAAGTATTCGCGCGAGATTTCTTTCAAAGGAAGGAAGCCATGGCGCTCTGCGCCGAAGTCGACGAATGCGGCTTCTAGGCTTGGTTCGATACGGGTGATGCGGCCTTTGTAAACGTTAGACTTCTTCTGTTCACGAGAGCCAGATTCAATATCTAGGTCGTAAAGTTTTTGTCCGTCCACGAGGGCTACACGCAACTCTTCAGGTTGAGTCGCGTTTATTAGCATTCTTTTCATGCTGTACGTTGTGCTCTTTTATGGCAACGTACCGGCTCGGCAATGCCGTCCCCTCGCTCTTTTTTTAGGTGGGGTCGGCCACTAGCAAAATATTTATGGGTGCTTTGCAGCAGTAGCCTGCGCCGCTTCCGGGACGCCAGACCTGTCACGCAGTGGTGCTTCTTATTGATTGAGCACCAACACTGTCCATAATTTGTTAATGGGAGATTGCCTGCAGGTCGCTGCACGGTTTATCTCACCAGACGGATTCATTCCGCCGAATTTATTCTCAGGAAGAGTGTTAACAAATAGTCTTCTTCCTTATACTTGACCGCTATCGGTCTGGGTCATGCCTCTACGGTGTGTCACGTTACAATGTGGGCAAGGACCGTTGGCGAATATAGCAACAATGCCCAAACACAGCAAACATCCGTTCGCAAATATTTTTCATTAGTTCAATGGCGTTTAACCGCATGTCGAATCAGCAGCCGGACCAAACCAAGGTCACGCTCGTCGAGATTACCGAAGATAATCATGGTCAGCGGGTAGATAACTTCCTGTTAACCGCACTAAAAGGTGTTCCGCGAACACTGGTATACCGAATTATTCGCAAAGGCGAAGTTCGGGTTAATAAAGGAAGGGTAAAAGCCGATAGTCGCTTGCAGAGTGGCGATATTATTCGAATTCCGCCTGTTCGCGTGCCGGATAAAAACGAAACCCCTGATGTCTCGCCAGCTCTGAATGGCTTGTTGGATTCTGCCATCGTTTATGAAGATGCCGGTTTGCTCGCGGTCAATAAGCCTCATGGTTTGGCCGTTCATGGTGGTAGTGGTGTAAGTCTGGGAATGATTGAAGCATTACGAAAAATGCGTCCTGATCATACCTTTTTAGAGTTGGTGCACCGTTTGGATCGTGATACGTCAGGTATTATTCTGGTAGCAAAAAAGCGCTCTGTGCTGACGGCGTTGCAGCGCATGCTTGCTAATAAGTCGGGCATAAAGAAGCGCTATCTCGCTCTGGTGCATGGTGCATGGCCTGAAGGGGTGGCGGATGTAAAGCTGCCGTTGCTGCGCACTGAACGAAAAAGCGGTGAGCGCATTGTACTGGTCGATGATGAAGGCAAAACATCGCATACCCGTTATTCGCTGCTGGCGAGCGGTTCTCATTATTCATTGGTTGAAGCGGAGCCCGTGACGGGGCGGACCCATCAGATTCGCGTTCATTGTCAGTCTCAAGGGTGTACGATCGCTGGCGATGAAAAGTACGGCGATAAGTCTGAGCAAGACATTGATCGTCAGCGTGGTGTGCGGCGGTTATGTCTGCATGCACACCAGTTGGCGTTTCGTCATCCGTCGACAGGTGAGGAGTTATGTTTAAATGCCGAGCCGGGTGAGGAGTTGCGTCATCTTTTCAAAAAAGTAGGTTGCGAGTGGCAGGGTGGTGGCTTATGAGTAAGCAAGAGAAGGGCTATCAGGTCATTATCTTTGATTGGGATGGAACCCTAGTTGATTCGACTGGGCGTATTGTCGATAGCATGCAACGAGCGGCTCGCGATATTGGTCTGGCAGAAGTGCCTGATTCTGCAGTCCAAAACATTATAGGTCTGGGTTTGCCTGAGGCTATTAAGACTGTATGGCCAGATATTCACGCTGATCAGCTTCCTGTTATGTCGGCCGCCTATGCGCACTATTTTGTTGTTGATAGTCAGGTTGGGATGGATTTTTTTCCTGAGGCTAGGGATATGCTCGAACGCCTTCGTAGTAATTATCGTTTAGCGGTTGCGACAGGTAAAAGTCGCAAAGGCTTGGATCGCATGTTGGATGATATGGCGATTCGCCATTGCTTCGACATAACGCGCTGTGCCGATGAAACTAAGTCGAAGCCCAATCCTCAGATGCTAAAAGAAATATTGGTCGAGCTGGATTTGCAGCCCGAGCAAGCGCTGATGGTGGGTGATACCAGTTATGATCTGGATATGGCGAAAGCAATAGGTATGGACTCTGTCGGTATGAGTCATGGCGCGCACGATGAAAGTGTGTTGCTCGCTTGTGGACCGCGCGCAATTTGTCATAGCATTCAAGAACTTGAACTTTGGATAGGTACCCATGGATAACCAGAATGAAGTAAATCAGCGTCCTGCTGACAATAGTAAAGAATGGAAGTTGATTGAAAAGGTGGTGATGGATTTGCAGGGTGAGCAGCGCAAGTCGCGTCGCTGGGGTATCTTTTTTAAGTTGCTGACTGCTTTTTATGTTTTTGCCATCTTGGCCTTGTTTCGTATGCCGGGCGGTGCGGAGTCCGCTCCTTCAAAAGCATCAGAGCATGTTGCTGTTATTGAGGTGAACGGCGTGATCTCTGCCGATCAGGATGCGAGCGCTGACAATATTATTGGTGCTCTGCGCGATGCGTTTGATTCAGAGAATGCTGTCGGTGTGATTTTGCGCATTAATAGTCCTGGCGGTAGTCCTGTGCAGTCGGGATATGTATACGATGAGATCAAGCGCTTAAAAGAAATTCGTCCTGATTTTCCTGTTTATGCAGTGATTATGGATTTGGGCGCTTCCGGTGCGTATTACATTGCTGCCGCAGCTGATGAGATTTACGCTGATAAGGCTAGCTTGGTCGGTTCTATTGGTGTTGTCGGGTCTGGTTTTGGCTTTGTCGACTTGATGGAAAAGGTGGGTGTTGAACGTCGCCAGTACACATCGGGTGAGCATAAGGGTTTCCTTGATCCGTTCCTTCCTGAGAATAAAGACGAAAAAGAATTTTGGCAGAGTGTTTTGTCGGTTACTCATAAGCAGTTTATTGCGCAGGTAAAAGCAGGTCGCGGCGACCGTTTAAAGGAGACGCCTGACATGTTTAGTGGCTTGATTTGGTCGGGTGAGCAGGCGTTGGAGATGGGCTTAATTGATGGCCTTGCTTCCAGCAGTCAAATCGCTCGTGAGAAGCTAAATGTTGAAGATTTGGTAAGCTATACCTATAAGCCAAATCCTTGGGAAGAAGTGATGGGCCGATTCGGTACTAGCTTTGGGCATGGAGTTGCCTCGTTTTTCGCACAGCAGACAATGGTTCTGCGCTAAATAATTTTGACATGAGAGACTGACATACCTATGATGTCGCGCACTATGGCAGAGGCTCAGCTCCCCAAGCGTGTTGATGCGGGCAAACTTGTTGATAGTAATCAACAGTTTACTGCGTATATCGACAGTGCAAACTTAGAACGATTAAACGACGCCGTTGTGCGTTGTGACGAACCCATTCATTGCCAAATGGTATTTGAGCGGGGAACGGATCGTAAAAGGGTTCTGACCGGAAGTTTTCATACAAACGTAGTAATGTGCTGTCAGCGCTGTTTAGGTGATGTAACCATTCCTTTGCAGGGCGAGTACAAGCTGGGTTTTGTATTAAATGACGAACAGGCGAAAGCGTTGCCTAGGCAACTAGAACCTGTTGAGCTGGATGAAGACGGAAAATTAGATCTTTGGTCTACGATTGAAGATGAAGTGCTTTTGTCGCTTCCTAATTTCCCAATGCACCCAGAGAGTGAGTGCCAGATAATGCAGCCTGAGCCTGAGCCTGACTATACAGATTCAGACGTCAATCGGGTAAATCCGTTTGATGTGTTAGCTAAGCTTAAACAGAAATAGCGATTAAGTTAGGAGCCAATAAAAATGGCAGTTCAACAAAACAAAGTATCTCGTTCAAAACGCGACATGCGTCGTTCACACGATGCGCTAGACACTGGGTCTATCGCTCTGTCTACTGATAGCACTAGCGGTGAAACTCATCGTCGTCACCATGTGACTGCAGACGGTTTCTACCGTGGCAAGAAAGTCGTGGAGACTGGCAACAACTAATATGTTTACCATCGCGGTAGATGTAATGGGCGGGGACTTAGGTCCCCGCGTTGCTTTCCGGGCTTGCGCTACTGTGCTGCAAAATCATCCCGACCTTCGCTTGATACTCCCCCTCGAAACCTCGCTTCATATTGATGCTCAAAAAGCATTATCGCGATTTTCTGATCGTGTATTGATCAAACCTTGCCAGAGTCACATCGACATGGCTGATAAACCTGCGCGCGCTTTACGCCAAGGGCTTTCTAGTTCGATGGGTGTGGCGATTCAAGCCCATGCGTCGGGTGATGCTCAGGGTGTACTTTCGGTCGGCAATACCGGTGCCTTGATGATTCTTAGCAAGCGATTGCTAGGCACGCTTGGAGGGATAGATCGACCGGCACTTGCAACACAGATCCCTACTCGTAAACAGCCGTTGCTGATGATGGACTTAGGCGCGAATTTAGAGATGAGCCCAAAGCAATTGGCTCAGCTCGGTTTGCTTGCGATCAGTTGGTATCGTGCGCGAGGAATAATGAAGCCGTCTATTGCTTTGCTTAATATCGGCAAGGAATCGAATAAAGGCCCAGAGGATATTCGCGAGGCTGGTAAGTTGCTGCATCGTGCGGCCCCTGAATGCTACGCCGGCTTTGCCGAAGGGGATGATGTTTTTAATGGCGATTTACACGCATTAATATGTAACGGCTTTGCCGGTAATATTGCGCTAAAAACGACAGAGGGTCTGGCTGATTGGTTGACCACTATGATGGCGGATGAACTAAGTAACAGTAAGAGTTTACGCTGGTTGATTCCGTTGTGGCGACACACCATTAAGCGTATAGAGAAACGTATTTCACCTGCTCGACATGGTGGGGCAATGCTGTTGGGAGTTTGCGGTCATGTCGCCAAAACCCACGGCAAGTCGGATGAGAAAACAATTAAATACGCATTGGAATATCTAGTTAAACAAACGAAAACGGCCGATCAGGCGCGTTTACAGTCGGAATTTGATCGTTTACAGCGAGGGCTGAATTCGCCCGAATAATGGCTTTGTTGGGGTTATGTGCCACCAAGGCAATTAAATTATGCATTTTAGATGGTTTATTGTCACAATAGCGCCCCGTAAAGTAAGACACATCGGTAGCTCGTTATTGTTTGCCGGTGTAAATGGTCCGACTAATAATAACGAGTAACGACAAGAATTTATAAGGCGTTGCAATGACGAACGTAATTGCTTTTTTCCCGGGGCAGGGGGCGCAGCAGGTTGGTATGCTGGCCGATATTGCTTCTGACTACAGTATTATTCAAGAAACGTTTGCTGAAGCGTCCGACGCGGTTGGCTTCGATTTATGGGCCATGATTCAACAAGGTCCAGCAGACACACTCAATCTTACCTATAACACTCAGCCCGCATTGCTAACGGCAAGCACGGCTATTTGGCGTGTTTTACAGGCTCAGTGCCCCGCGCTAAATGTTGTTGCTGCTGCCGGTCACTCTCTGGGTGAATATTCAGCCCTAGTCGCCGCTGACGCTATTTCTTTTGCTGATGCAGTGCGTTTGGTTAAACGTCGGGGTCAGTTAATGGATGCCGCCGTTCCGGCAGGTCAGGGCGGTATGGCGGCTGTACTTGGTTTGGATGAAGAACAGATTCGCGCGGTTTGTGATGAGGCCGCTATTGCAGGGGTTGTGGAACCTGCAAATTTCAACGCGCCAGGACAAATTGTGATTGCCGGGGATACGGCGGGTGTCGCAAAAGGTATCGAAGTCGCTAAGGCTGTTGGTGCTAAGCGGGCATTGGCGTTGTCGGTAAGTGGTCCATTTCACTCCAGCTTAATGAAAGCGGCGGCCGAAGAATTCAATGATGCCTTGGCGAGTGTCCAGTGGCGTGCTCCGGCGTTTCCTGTGTACCACAACGTCGACAATCAAACAGCAACGCTAGAGGCAATTCCTCAGCGTTTGCTGGAGCAATTGTATAGCCCAGTCAATTGGACTGGAGCAGTTCAGGCGGTGCGTGATCGCAGTGATTTAGCATTAGAAATTGGCCCCGGAAAAGTTTTAGCCGGTTTGGTTAAGCGCATAGACAAAACCTTAGATGTTGAAACTACAGGTGATAGCAGTGCTTTAGCTGCCACTATTAGCCGAGTGCAAGGAGCCTAATATGACGGATCAATCACTAGCGTTAGTGACAGGTGCCTCACGTGGCATTGGCTTGGCTATAGCGGAGCGCCTTATTCGTGATGGTTATCGAGTGGTTGGTACTGCAACATCAGAAGGCGGTGTAGCGGCTCTTCGAGAGCGTTTGCAGTCGCATGGTGCTCAGCATGATGCCTTGTTGCTTGATATCGCTAATAGTGAACAAACAGATGCGGCTTTGGCTGATTTGCAAACTCGATTTGGCACGCCGTTGATTGTCGTTAATAATGCGGGCATTACACGCGACAATTTATTCTTGCGTTTGAATGAGAGCGACTGGGATGCAGTCATTAATACGAACTTGAATGGCGTGTTCCGTGTCTGTAAAGCATTAGTGAAGCCAATGCTTAAACAAAAGGCCGGTAGTATCATTAACATCAGCTCGATTATTGGTACAACAGGTAATGGCGGTCAGGCCAATTATGCCGCCGCGAAGGCTGGTTTAGAGGGTTTTAGCCGTTCTTTAGCGCAGGAAATTGCCAGCAGAAACATTACAGTTAACTGTATTGCGCCCGGATTTATCCAAACAGACATGACAGATGTCTTGCCTGAAACGCAAAAAGACGCCATCCTAGCGACCATTCCGGGTAAGCGCTTTGGCAGTGTTGAAGACATCGCCGGAGCGGTAGCCTTTTTGGCTAGTAGCGACGCGAAATACATTACAGGTCAGACCATTCATGTGAATGGCGGCATGAATATGGGTTGAGGTCGTTAACGACCTTCAGGAAATAACGAAACGGTAGGAAAAAACCATGAGCAATATCGAAGAACGTGTAAAGAAAATTGTATGTGAACAGCTAGGCGCAAAAGAAGAAGACGTAAAAGCTTCATCTTCTTTCGTTGATGATCTTGGTGCAGATTCACTAGACACTGTTGAGCTGGTAATGGCTTTGGAAGAGGAATTCGAAACCGAAATCCCTGACGAGCACGCAGAGAAGCTGACTACCGTTCAGGAAGCAATCGACTACATCATTGCCAATCTGTAAGATTTGCAATGTCTGAAAGCCGCGTCTTTAGATGCGGCTTTTTTTATGCGTGTAATATTCAACGTGAGTGACGTTTGTCATGGTTTCGTTGTAAGGCATTGACGGTACTATCAAAGCTTTGGTTTCGGTAAGTACGCCGAAGTCAGTCACTCACTGGTGTGGAAGATGATTGAACATACTTGGCAATGGCGAGAGGGCTCATGGCAGCCTGTGCGCTGGCCCGCCGATGATCGCGGCTTACATTATGGCGACGGCGTATTTGAAACCCTGCGGCTAAACGATAGCGGTGCAATTCCGCTGTGGGCTTTTCACCACCTTAGACTAAACGATGGCTTTAAACGTTTGCGCTTTAGCGAACCGTTGATGAGAGATGTGCAGGATGCATTAGTGTCTTTGCCTTTAGTTCCATCACCAGATGCTTTGGCTGCTAAGGTTATTGTAACGCGAGGAGGCGGCCCTAGAGGTTATGCCGCTTCGTCGACTCGGGCTAATGTGCTATTTCAACACTTCTCTGCGCCACTGTGGGGTAGGGAGCGCAATTCTGACGGTCTGTGTGTAGGTATAAACCCAGTTAGGTTAGCGCAGCAGCCCTTGCTCGCGGGCATTAAGCATCTCAATCGCTTGGAACAAGTACTTGCCCGTGAGGCGTTTGCTGACGACTGGCAGGAAAGCGTCATGATGGACGCTGAAGGCAATGTGATTGAGGGTTGTATGAGTAATCTCATTGTTATTAAGAATGGAAAATTCCTAACCCCTGACCTTTCTTTGTGCGGTGTTCGTGGCGTTGTACGTGAGTGGTTAAAGTCAGAGGTTGAGCTTGTAGAGCAAAGAATGTCCTTACAACAGCTTATTTCAGCTGATGGTGTTGTGTTTTGTAATAGCCTTGCCGGATTTCAGCCTGTACGCTGCCTTGTAGGTGACGAATCAGGCGATATTCATTGGCATGAAGATAGCTCTGGTTTCGTTCAAGCCCAGCAGTGGCAAAAGGCTCTGGAGTCCTTGTTTTGACAAAGCGCGACCGATCTAAAAAAACTTCTGCTAAAGCATCCAAAAAACATAAAAAATCGACGTCTAGTTTTCGTAAGTGGCTTATCAGTTTGTCGGTGCTGAGTTTTCTCGTAATTGGCGGGGTTGGGGTTACAGCATATTGGTTATGGGAATTACCCAACCTAAATAATTCTTCTGTTCGTATTGATGTTCAGCGTGGCGATACGTTAACCAGTATGGCGGAGCGTTGGCAGCGTGATGGCTGGTTGCGTTCTGCTTTGTTGTTGCGAGTAACTGCGCGTTTAACTAAGCAAACTCGCGTATTGCGTCCTGGCGAGTATGACATTCCAGCGGGGCTTACAAATAGCGAGCTGTTAGCTTTACTCGCTAGCGCTAAAGCCGTTACTTACCGCCTAACTATTATCGAAGGACGCCCGCTACGGGAAGCGCTTGCTGTTATCGCAAAAGCACCGCATTTAACTCAAGATATCGAGCCATTGACCGCCGAGGCGGTTGCTAAGGTTATTGGTGTTCAAGGTAATCCAGAAGGTTGGTTATACCCTGATACCTATGTGTATCAGCGTCATGAGACGGCTTCTGCCATTATTCTGCAGGCGTATCAACGAATGCAGGATAACCTAGCAGAGGCATGGCAGAATCGGGCTTCTGGCTTGCCGTATCGTGATGCATATCAAGCCTTGATCATGGCCTCTATTGTCGAGAAAGAGACTGGGGCGGCTTACGAGCGACCAATGATTGCTGGTGTGTTTGTGCGTAGACTACAAAAAAATATGCGTTTAGAAACCGATCCGACCGTGATTTATGGATTGGGCCCAGAGTTCGATGGTAATTTAACTCGAGCTCAATTGCGCGATAGTAGCAACCGCTACAATACATACCGTCGTCATGGTTTACCGCCGTCACCGATCGCATTGGCGGGGCGCACGGCAATAGATGCCGCTTTGCATCCACAAGATGGTGACGCTTTGTATTTTGTTGCTAAAGGGGATGGCTCTCACGCCTTCTCTGCTACCCTAGCGGCTCATAACGCTGCGGTAAGAAAATATCAAATGCGACGCCGAGAAGATTATCGTTCGGCTCCAAAAACAGAGCAGTGATTGTTTTACTGTTAACTAGTGAATTTGAAATAACATTATGACGAATGACACCATGCAAGGGCGGTTTATCACATTTGAAGGTGGCGAGGGTGTTGGCAAATCGACCAATATCGAGTTTGCTGCACATTGGCTACATGAGCGTGGCTTCGAAGTGATTGTCACCCGCGAGCCGGGTGGTACTGAGATTGCGGAGCGTATTCGTAATGATCTATTAAAAGCGCATCACGGCGAAACCATGCAGCCACTTACCGAACTGCTATTGGTATTTGCGGCTCGCGCTCAACATCTTCTGCAGGTTATTAAGCCAGCGTTAGAGCGCGGAGCTTGGGTGCTATGCGATCGTTTTACAGACTCCACCATTGCTTATCAAGGGTACGGTAGAGGATTAGATCAAACCACTATTCACGCCTTAAAAGAATTAGTACAGCAAGGGCTGGAGCCTGACCTAACTATACTGCTGGATGCTCCGCTGGATGTTGGCATGGGGCGGGCGCAGCGACGCGGGCAATCTGCTGGTGAAGAAACGGATCGTTTCGAAGTGGAGCAGCGTGCATTTTTTGAGCGTGTACAGCAAGGTTTTCAGGCGCTGGCCGCGAGCGAAGCACGGTTCAGGATAGTAGATGCCTCACAGCCTTTGGCCGATGTGCAAACACACGTTGTCATGCTCCTTGAGGAATGGGTGTGATTACACCAGCAGCCACGCATAACGCGATTAATGGCGCGGTTTTGCCTTGGCAACAGTCGGTTTGGGCTGATCTCATTAAGCGTCATCGTCATAGCGGTTTACCTCATGCACTTATGCTTACTGGGCCAAAAGGCATCGGTAAGCACGATTTAGCTTTGCATATCGCGCGCTGGCTGTTGTGTCAAAACCCTAGTGATGATGCGTGTGGGCACTGTCATAGCTGTCAGCTTTGGGCCGCCGGTAGTCATCCTGATTTTCAGATCGGTCAGCCAGAAGAGGGCAGTCGACAAATTCGTATTGATACGGTGCGCCATATCAATGATTTTATTTCGCAGACACCGCAAATTAGTCGCTGCCAAGTGGTTATTATCCGCCCTGTTGAAGTAATGAATACCAACGCTGCGAACGCTTTACTTAAAACCTTGGAAGAACCGCCGGGTGAGAGCTTTCTGTTGCTAGAAACTGAGCGTTTTGGTTCTGTATTGCCGACTATTCGTAGTCGCTGTCAGCGTTTATCGTTAGCAGCTCCGAAGGCAGAACTGGCGTTGCAGTGGCTAACAGCTACTGGTGTACAAACAGCAATCGCCGAGCATGCTTTACGCATGAATAACAACGCGCCGTTAGCGGCTCGTGATTGGCTTTCCGGAGCTGCAGGCGATACACAGCAGCGTTGGCTTGAGTTATTACTGCAATGGTCCAAAGGTTCTGCACCACTGCAAACGGTTGCTGACGGCTGGAGTAAGTTTGAACTGGGCGATATTATCACTTGGTTTTACGGCTTAACCTGTGATTGCATGAAGGCCATGATGCAAGTGCCACATGAACATTTACTCTATGCCAATGCCGTCACAGAACTGTCGAGTTACGCTATGACCGACAAAATAAAGCTGATAACCTTGCAAGACAAATTACGGCTAACTAACGGGCAATTACTGTCTGGTGCTAGTCATCATAATAAGATGTTGTTGGTCGAATCTTTATTGCTCGACTGGCAAGCGTTACTCATTCAAAGGTCTGGGAGTTCGGCATGAGTTTAGGTGGCCGCAGCGGTATTTTATCTCTGACTATTAAAGATAAGGCAGTGTTATACGCAGCCTATATGCCGTTTATTCGTGATGGCGGGTTATTTATTCCTACCAGCAAACAGTATCAACTTGGCGACGAGGTATTTATGTTGTTGAAGTTGATGGAAGAGCCGGAAAAAATCCCAGTTGCAGGTAGGGTTGTTTGGGTGACACCAAAGGGCGCTCAGGGCAATAAAGTTGCAGGTATCGGCGTGCAGTTTACGGGTGATGATGAAATTGCTCGCGGCAAAATAGAAACTTATTTAGCGGGTGCCGTTAAATCTGATCGAATGACCCATACGATGTGATAATAGCCAAGGGTTACTTGGCTATTATCCAGACAATTAGCGCAGCGACCGCTGAGCCGATCAATACTCGCAACCACGGCGTTGCCTTAATCGCTTCTGATTGACTAATGTTGGCTTTGCCATGAATCATGGCTGGCACTAGGTTTTGTTTGCGCACTAGCTTGTAATAGGCAATTGCAGCAATGTGCACAACGATGAGTGTCATCAAGATGCTAAAGCTTATTTCATGAATTTCAGCGCAAAGCCTACCCGTGTCATATGACACAAAGTCGCTTAATGGCCCACCGTCAAAACCATCGACGTCGACAGCAAATAACCCCAAACCAATTTGCAAAAGGATAAAACCTAGTAAGGCGATAACGCTCCATGCGCCTAATGGATTATGTCCGGCTTTATTCGGGCGATTCTCATCATAGTTCGATTTAAAAATATGATTACGCGCATAAGTTAATGCGGCTTTCGGAGAACTAACAAAATTTGAGAATCGTGCAGTACGTGTACCAACGACTCCCCAATATAGTCGAAATAACACTAAACCGAACAACCCATATCCAGCGTAGCGATGCCAGGTCATCTCGTGATTTTCACCGCTCCACCAACAGACAGCAAATAACAGAACCATTAGCCAGTGTCCAAGGCGCACTGGAATATCCCAAACAGGTTGTAATGACGTGTTGTTTTGACTCATAGATTTATTTTTCCAAGCGGCCAAGCAATATTAGTCAGCGCGGAAGCTAGAGTGACAGTCGGAACAGCTATCTTTGACGGCGACAACTGCCGCTTTAATGGATCCTTTGTCGTTGCTTGCTACTGCTTCGACCAACTGTTGAGATGTCCTTACTAGGTCCTGGCTGTATCGATCAAATTTGGTTGGATTTTTCCAGATGTAATCGAGCGCATCTGTGTCTAAACCTGAATCAGCACCACTGCCTTCAGGGAACCAAGTAGAAACATCTTTAGCATATAGCGCTATCGTATCGGCAGCAGCACTCATGGCGTTTGCATCAGGAGTATCTTCACGAAGCTGGGTGCGGAAAACCTTCATGGCGCCCCCCATTTTTTTAAATCCGTGTTGGCGAGTATCAATAACGTCTGCTGCCGAAGAGACATCTGCTGCAAATGAGGTTATGGCGCTGCACGACAATGTAAGAGCAAGACCGGCAATGGCTGTGTGACGCAATAAATACGAATTCTTCATAAAGCTTCCTCTAGAGAGTGTTGAAATACGGCCGCAAATGTAGCTTTGCCTTTGTACTCCTTGGCTGTGGCTATATCCATTGCACTAACACCTTTACTATTACGGATGTCGGCATTGGCCCCATACTGCGCAAGTAAGGTTAGCATCTGCTGCAGATCATCGCCGGAACTTGTTTCAAGTACAATGTGCAGCGGGGTTTGGCCATACTTATTGCTGATATTGGCATTGGGTGATAGTGCAAGGGCTGTTGCCAAAGCTTGAGGGCTATTACTGCCTGCGGCGGCCAGAGTGATGTTGTTACCGTGTTCCGAAGTAACGTTTATATCAACGCCAGCGCTGGCTAATATCTTCATTATTTCGCCGTGGCCATGCTGTGCAGCGAGAAGAATCGCTGGGGTAAATGGTGGTTCGTAGGGCGCGGTTTTGAAATTGCTTTCATAGCGCCATTTAACTAGAGACTCTCCTGTTGGAGTATTCAAATCCGCGCCTTTATTTATCAATAGCTGAACCAGTGCAGGTTGATTGGCCAACACCGCGGCATGTAATAGTTGCTGCCCATTGCGATCGAATGCCGTTAGATCAGCACCTCGTTTGATTAACTCTTGAGCAATAAGATAATTGCTTTGGTACATAGCTAATTGCACTAATGTGGTATTTTCTGGGCCAATATGACTGGCGTCGGCGTTATTAGTTAACAGTGTTAAAGCTGCTTCTGGTTTACCACTCTTAACGGCGAAGAATAAAGCGGTAAATCCTGCATTAGTAACCTGATCAATATGAGCGTCGTGCTTAATTAATAACTTTACTGTGTCCATTTTATTGTAGGCGGCCGCTCTCATTAGTGGCGTCTGGCCTTTTTTATCGCTCAAGTGGATGTCTGCTTTCATTTTTAA
Organism: Thalassolituus oleivorans MIL-1; assembly: GCF_000355675.1. Classification (NCBI taxonomy): domain Bacteria; kingdom Pseudomonadati; phylum Pseudomonadota; class Gammaproteobacteria; order Oceanospirillales; family Oceanospirillaceae; genus Thalassolituus; species Thalassolituus oleivorans. The sequence continues at coordinate 1,781,903 of NC_020888.1, forward strand.
CATGCGTTTTATGATTTTGCTCGAAGCGGTGCCAGCACAAAGAGAAAATGGCGAAATGCCTTCACTGTCAATGGCGTTGATATTTGCTTTCGCTTTGAGTAGTAATTCAATTATTTCATTGTGACCATACTGGCAAGCCAAACTCAATGGCGTGAAGGTCGTTGCAGGATTTTGTAGATTAGGTTTCGCACCATGTTTTAACAGAATTTTCACACTGCTTAGGTTTTGACTTTCCACAGCCCAAGCTAATGGCGTTGAACCATCAGCTAGTAACTGATTCGGGTTGCTACCATTATCCAGAATATACTCGACCTTATTGGCGTCTCCTAGGCGGATCGCATCAAGTAGTTTCTCGCTATCATTTTTGTTAGCGGCCAAAGCGGCTGAACTTGCGACATAAAAAACTGAAAAAATAATTATATTTAACATAGAGGTCATGGCATTAAATCCTAGGCTGACAGCTCATGTAAAAGGCCTGTGCTATCTCCAAACGACTCAGCTGGCACGCCCAGCTTATTGATCATCGACAGCATTAAATTACACATCGGCGTATTTTTTTCGACGGCAATGTGTCGGTTACCTTGTAGGCCTCCGCCTGCAATAATCGCGGGTAGGTTCATGTTGTCGTGCGCATTAGGTTCTCCTAAGCTCGCTCCTGCCATTAATAAAGTGCTGTCGAGCAAACTTGATTCTCCATCTTTGGTTGAACTCATGCGCTCGAGGCAGTAGGCAAACTGTTCCATATGGTGGCGATTTATTTTAACGAGTTTGGCAATCTTCTCTGGGTTGCCGCCGTGGTGGCTGAGGCTGTGATGTGAGTCGGGTACGCCTATGTCGGGATAAGTGCGATTACTTAATTCGCGTCCTAGCATAAAAGTACAAACACGCGTCATGTCCGTTTGCAATGCTAAAACTTGCAGATCAATCATTATCTTTACGTGGTCTTCGAACGAGTTTGGAATGCCTGTTGGCATTATTAAGTCGCCAGCATTTGTGTCTATTTTTTGCGAGCTGGCTTTCTGGATACGACGTTCAACGTCGCGAATAGAGGCTAAATATTCATCCATTTTGCGCCGATCATTCATCCCCATTTTTTTAGTTAATCGCGCGGCATCGTCGCGTACAAAATCGAGAATGCTTGATTTGCGTTTGAATTGAGCTTGCCTGCTTTCTTCGTCTAGCGACATGCCATCGCCAAATAATCGTTCAAAGACATCACGCGGATTTACGGTTACGGGAAGCGCGACGGTAGGGCTACGCCATGACAATGTGTTGGTGTAAGTGCAGCTGTAACCGATATCGCAGCTGCCGAGCAAGCTAGATGGCTCAATACCAAGCTCAAGTGACGCTAACTGTGTTTCGGTGGCAAAATGATTGGCTACGACCTGATCCATGGAAATACCACATTGCAAATCTGAACCTTCAGTCCGTTTAGGGTGTGCTCCAGTGAGATAAGCACCGCAGCTGCGACCATGACTGCCCGGGCCATCACCGAGTGCACTAGCGTTGTAATGAGCTAAACCGGAAATGACAGAAAATTGATTCCGATAGGCTGCTAACGGCTCCAATATGGGTGTCATAGCGTAATTCATCCCAGTAGTTAATGGCGTAAAGCTATCCATGCTCATACCATTTGGCGTATAAAAAACACTCAGGCGTTTGGGTTTATTCTCAAGGGTGTTTGCGTATGCTGCGGGTGCAATCGACTCTAATAGTGGCAAAGCGATACTCGCACCAAGCCCGCGAAGAAGTGAACGACGGCTGATTGATAAGGTGTCTTTCATGCGTCAGGTGTCCTGCGTAGATTAAATGGTTCGCTATTCACAATGGCTAAAATCAGAGTGTGAATGCGATAATTGTCATCAGCGACTGCTTTAGCAATGGCTCTAACCTTAGGTTGGTCGTAAGGCTCTAATCCGCGACCTAGGGCGTAGGTCAGTAGTCGCTGGGTAAATGCTTGAGTAAATTGGTCTTTTTGCTGCAATAAAATATCTTGCAGTCCGCTTAGCGCTTCGAACTGCGTGCCGTCAGGCATAACTGCCGATGAATCAATTATTCGGCCCGTATCGTATTGACGATATGCACCAACAGCGTCGAAATTTTCTAGAGAAAGCCCTAGAGGATCCATTTTTGAATGACACCCAGCGCAAGCAGGGTCTTCCCTATGTAATGCCATTTGTTCACGGGCATTTAATTCTTTCCCGCCTTGTTTCGCCACTAAAGCAGGAATGTTTGGCGGAGGAGGTGGCGGCGAGGCAGCGAGTAAATTATCGAGAATCCATTTTCCGCGTTTAACTGCCGAGGTGTGATTGCCGTATGAAGTAACCGTTAAAATGCTACCTTGGCCGAGTAAGCCGCCGCGACCATCAGAAGGTGACAGCTCTACTTTGCGCATCGCGGGGCCGCTGACATTTTCAATATTATAATGCCGTGCTAGCCGTTCATTAATAAACGTGTAATCACTGCGAATAAAATTAAGCAAGCTGGCATTGTTGCGCACAATATCGGCAAAGAACCATTCACTTTCGTCCAGCATGGCTTGACGTAGTGGCACATCAAATTCTGGAAATTCGAAAACGTCCGGACGTTGATATTCTAGATTTCGTAAATAAAGCCACTGGCCGGCGAAGTTTTCGGTTAATGCAATAGCTCGGTTATCATTCAGCATGCGATTAACTTGTTGCTTTAAAATCTTTGGCTGGCGCAGTACGCCTTTATTCGCAGCTGCTAGCAGTTCGTCGTCGGGTAGGCTACTCCATAAAAACAAGGCCAAGCGCGAAGCGAATTCAATATCGCTAATAGGGTGTACTGTTCCTGGCTTGCTATTTTCTGGATCTTGTTCAAACAAAAACAGAAAACTCGGTGATACCAGTAGAGCTTGAATTGCAGTCGCAATACCATGGTTGAAATCGGCGTCGTTTTTAACCTCTTTATATATAGCGTAGAGTGGTTGTGTATCGCTTTTATTAACAGGTCGGCGGTAAGCTTGCTGCATTAAGTTTGCGATTATTTCTTCTGCGCATTCATCTTCTGTTGAGGCAGCTTCGGGAAGGCAAGAGAATATTTTATCGCGGCTTGGTGTTTTACCAGGACCTGAGGCATTGAACGGCCCATCGATATTCATTTCTAACACATCGCGTAAGAAATTAACTTGAGCAAACCGAGGCGTCATATAATAAGACGGCACATCGACACTGCCGACGCGAGCACCATCGACGACAAAGTCTAGCGTCATGCTTGTCGGAGGAAGTGTCGGTAATACAACGATGTCAGTTGTGTTGTGAAGCGTTTGCACTGTTTCATCCAAGGCAAGCCGCTTACGAAATGTCATGCCAATGTGGTGCGGACCTGCGTTCAATGGCACTTCTATACTGACGTAATTTTCTAGTAAGCGATCCACCTCATTATTGGTATTTGCGTTTAAATATCCTCCAATTTTATAAGTGCCGTCATGCGGAGCGTAATACGAAAATTCGCCACCGCCACGTGAATTTAGCGGAAGGTGGTCGCCCATGCGATGGTTATAGGATGGAATGCCTTGGTTCATAATTGAACCATCTTTGGGCAATGTATATATCGTCGAAAATGGTTCGTTAGGCCCCAGTCCAACTGCAAGTTTGCTGATCTTGCCTGCAACGCGAATGTAGCGCTCCACTAAAGTGGGTGAAACAGTCAATACATCGGCAATATTGTCGAAGCCATAGCCTGAGTCATCAGCCGGTAATTCATCTTTAATGTCGACATCTAGTGCTAGCAAATCCCTTACGGCATTACTGTATTCAGCACGATTCAGGCGGCGAATGGTTGAGCGGCCTGGGTTAGGATTTTCAATGCTGTAATTATCGAGTGATGTCTGAAGCCATGAACTGAATTCTTTATGTTCAGATGCGCTGGGTTGTGGTTTGTTTACGGGCGGCATTTCTCCGCGTGTAATCATACTCAGAATTTTTTCCCACGAGCCAAGGTCATGCCCCTTAGCTACGCTCTCGGCTTGCACCATAGATAAAGACCAATTGCCTGACATACGCTCGTCGTTATGGCAGCGCGAACAATAGGTATCTAAAAACTCGTCGGCTTCTAGTGCTTGATTTGCCGCGTGCGCGGTAAGTGATCCGCAGAAAATAGAAGCTACTGCGATGTAAGAGATACGCATACAAGTGCGAAAACTACTTATTCGGTCGTAGCCAAACCGACGGGGGCCAAGTATTACCTTCATTCTTGCCTCTAAAATAAGCGCAGTTTGGCAGCATCCTTGGCCAGTAGCAGAAAGGGCGATATTGCCCAGTCGCCAATATTGCATCTTCAATGCCAAAACTTGACTTATTGGTCAGATAAATTGACGGACATATTTAAAGGCTAATAAAATCAATAGGTTGTTGGGGTTTTATTAATACTCTTGAGTGGGCTAGGCAGGTAATTAAACGACTTAAACGATGGCTTTTGGTGCGATGAATGGATGGCTGCACCAATACGAACCTCAAACAAACGGACCAATTAGGCCTGTGACACCTCATGACATTTGTTATCGACTTCCGCCGAAATTCACACCCGAGTGAATCACTTCGTGCAATGAAGCACGGCCAATACAGAGGATGTTATGAAGTCGAATCTATTAAAAGCGTTTTTATTTAGCGCAGCATGTCTGCTTTCCAATGGCGTACTAAGTGAGGATGCCGTTGAAAATACTTACACCGAGTCAGCGTTCATCTTACCTGAGTTGACAGGCGACGAATCGGAAGGCTATCGCCAACAAATCGAATTTTTAAGTTCTTTAACTTTATATACTGGCAAGATTGAATTAGGTGCTGGTTTAGCCACGCTTGAAGTGCCGGAGAATTACTATTATTTAAACCCAGAAGACAGCAAGCGAGTGCTTGAAGATGCTTGGGGTAATCCTCCTGGTGAACTGGGTTTAGGTATGTTATTCCCAGCACAATACACTCCGATTGATAATGCGGCTTGGGGTGTTGAATTGGCGTACTCTGAAGAGGGTTTTGTATCTGATGAAGATGCCGGCGAAATTGATTATCAAGAACTACTGGAAGGTCTTCAGGCAGATACGCGCAAAGAGTCAAAATATCGCGTTGAGCAAGGTTACGACACGCTGGAACTCGTTGGTTGGGCTGAAGCTCCATATTACGACGCTATTACGCATAAGTTGTATTGGGCAAAAGAAATACGCTTTGGCGATATGGACGTAAATACCTTGAATTACAACGTTCGTATTCTTGGACGCAAAGGGTATTTATTGATGAACTTTATTGCCAATATTGATCAGCTACAAGAAATCAATATGGCGCGCGATGAAGTTCTTGGTATGGCAAATTTCAACGACGGCAATTTGTATAGTCAATTCGATCCGGATATCGACACGGTCGCAGCATACGGTATTGGTGGTTTAATTGCCGGTAAAGTATTGGCTAAAACCGGCATGATAGCGATGGCATTGTTGGCGCTGAAAAAGTTCTGGTTCGTCTTGTTTCTGCCATTACTTTGGTTGAAAAAGCGTTTGTTTGGCAGTAAAAGCGCAAGTTAATAATAACGTGTTAATTTAGTCCGGTTGTCGCAATTACCGCTTTGCGACAATCGACTTAAATGACTTAACTGCGATTTGTTAATCTCGCCACAGCATCCAGTGCATCATCCAATACGTCTGCTGTGGTGTGGAAGTGCGGAGCAAAACGTATACCGCCGCCGCGACTTGCGCACACAACACCAATCCCCATCAATTGCCGATAAAGTTTTTCGCTGTCGATATTTGAAAAGCGAAAGGTAATAATCCCTGATCGGCCTTCGGCATGAGCTGGCGTTAAGATATCCGCGCCAATGTCTTCTAAGCCGCTGCGCAGATAAGCGATATTGCTAGCGATTTTTTCTTGAATAACATCTAAGCCAACTTCTAACAATAAGTCGGTGCTTGCAGCAAACGCAAACGCGGCGAGCATATTTGGGCTGCCACATTCAAAGCGACGCGCCGTTGTTGCTGGTTGCCAATCTTTGCGGCTGTAGTCTCCTAAGTGTTCGACCATATGCCAGCCAAATTCACTTAACGCTAATTGCTCCATAACGTCAGGGCGCACATAAAAGAAGCCTAAGCCTTCAGGACCAAGCAACCATTTGTGACCGTCAGCCATGGCAAAGTCAGCATGAGTATCCGTAACTGAGAATGGACCTGTGCCCACCGCTTGAATTGCATCGACGCAAAACAGTACGCCGTGCGCGCGACACGCTTCGCCAATACGCCTTAAATCCATCGCAATGCCAGTGCCGTATTGCACTGCGCTGATAGATACTAAGCGTGGAGATTGCTGTATTGCGGCTATCAGCTCTGCTTCAGGGGTGTCGCCATCAACACTGACGGTCTTAACGGTAACTCCCTTATTGCTGAGCGATTCCCAAACGATACGATTTGAGGGGAATTCTTGATCGCTAATCACTACGACATCGCCAGACTTCCAATTCAACCCGTACGCAACGAAAGAAAGTGCTTCTGAGGTGTTTTTGACCAACGCGATACTGTCGACAGGGGCATCAATTAATAATCCAAGATTTTCACGAAGACGGTTTTCCGTAGGAATCCATTCGGGGTAATGGCTAGCGCCAAGCCCTGCATTTTCGTTAGCAAACTCAATAACGGCTTTACGTGATCGGTCTGGCCAAGGTGCAACAGCCGCATGATTTAGGTACATACATTCTTGATTGACTGGGAATTCTTCGTTCCACCAATCAGTCTCGCGGTGGCTAACCTTCCTTGAATCGCGCGTCATCTAGCTATCTCCAAAATTCATTTACTGTTCGCTGTGGTGATGAGGGGAATCTTGTCGTTGTAGCTCACGTGTTTCCTGCGTACTGTTGACGTTTAAGTTAGGCGTCATCACCTGTTAAGATACGCTTCATACTATACAAGGAAAAGCAGAGACTCCATGTTGCAGACACCCGAATCGACTCAGAACACCGTTACTGGCCAGAATTTCGAAATCTCCCGCAACCCCGCGTTTCTTCATTTGGATGCAACTCCGGTTGAATCGCTAAATGTTGTTATTCATCGTTATCAGCATAAAAAGACCGGCGCTGTTCATTTTCATATGCAGTCGGATTATGAAGAAAATGTATTTCTTGTAGCGGTGCGGACCATGCCGCACGACTCAACGGGTGTGGCGCATATTTTAGAGCACACGGCCTTGTGTGGCAGTGAGCGTTTTCCGGTGCGCGATCCGTTTTTTATGATGACGCGGCGCTCGCTTAATACCTTTATGAACGCCATGACCAGTAGCGACTGGACCGCGTATCCATTTGCTTCACAAAACGCTAAAGACTTCGACAACCTGCTTGATGTCTATTTGGATGCGGTATTTTTCTCGCGTTTAGATCCACTCGATTTTGCCCAAGAAGGTCATCGCGTTGAACTGACTGACAATGAAGATCCAACGTCGCCGTTAGAATATAAAGGCGTAGTATTTAACGAAATGAAGGGCGCGATGTCATCGACGGTATCGCAGCTATGGCAGGGTATTAGTAGCTATTTATTCCCGACCACAACTTACCATTACAACAGTGGTGGTGAACCAGCCGCGATTACCGACTTAAGCTACGACGAGTTGGTCGCGTTTTATCGCAGCCATTATCACCCATCCAATGCCATTATCATGACCTTTGGCAATATGGATGTGACGGCGCTGCACGACAAAATTGATAACCAAGCGCTAAGCCGCTTCGAACGCCAAGATACTCAATGGCATGTACAACCGGAAAAGCGCTATGCCGCACCCGTTGCGGTTGAATCTGCTTACGGCGTCGATAGCGATGACGTGGGTGCGCAAACCCATCATGTTATCGGCTGGCTATTGGGTGATTCGATTGATTTGGATGCCCAGCTTGAAGCAAATCTTGTTAGCCAAGTATTGCTGGATAACAGCGCCTCGCCGTTGCGCAAAGCACTGGAACAAACCGAATTAGGTGGTTCACCATCGCCACTGTGCGGACTGGAAGACTCCAACCGTGAAATGAGCTTTATGTGCGGCATCGAGGGCAGCGAGCCGGAACATGCAGCCGCCGTTGAGCAGCTGGTGCTGGACACCTTGAAGGAAGTGGCCGAGCAGGGCGTCGCCCAAGATACCATCGAAGCCGCGTTGCACCAGTTAGAGTTGCATCAGCGTGAAATCGGTGGCGACAGCTACCCTTATGGCTTGCAGTTAATCTTTAATGCCTTGCCCGCTGCAATTCACTACGGCGACCCAGTTGCCTTGGTCAATCTTGATCCAGCACTTGAGCGCCTGCGTGCAAAAATTCAAAACCCGCAATTTATGCAAGAAGCCGTAACACGCCTGTTGCTGAATAACCGCCATCGGGTGCGTTTTACTTTGAAGCCTGATGCCGGATTGAACGCTGAAGCTAAACGTCTTGAGCTGGCAAGTCTAGAAAGCATGAAAGCAGGTATGAATGACGCAGATATCGCTGCCGTTCAAGCACAAGCTAATGCCTTGAAAGAGCGTCAAGAACAAGAAGATGATCCGGGTTTACTACCCCAAGTGACGCTGGATGATGTGAAGCCGGATTTAAGCTATGTCGCGCCAAGCAAAGAGCATACGGATGGATTACCGACGGCTGAATACGTTACTGGAACCAATGGCATTATCTACCAACAGTTGATGACAGAACTGCCAGCATTAACCGCAGAACAGCTTAGCTGGTTGCCTTACTTCACTCAGGTTTGGACGGAAGTTGGCGCGGGTGGTCACGATTATTTAACGCAACAGCAACGTCAAACGGCCATCGTAGGTAGCCTAACTTCCTATGCGTCGATGAAGGCGAATATTTCCGACTGCGATAAGATCGAGGGTTACCTTGTTATGTCGGGCAAGGCGCTTGGCAGTCAAGCGGACGCCTTTAGTAACTTGATGAAAGAAACATGGCAAACGCCTGTTTTTAATGAAGAAAAACGTTTGTTGGATTTGTTGAATCACGCCAAATCCCGCAAAGAACAAGGCATCACTGGTGGTGGTCATTCGTTGGCGATGTCCCTCGCAGCTGCACCGCTAAATCGCACCGCCAACTTCATGAATGAGCTAGCAGGCTTGCCACAAACTCTGCGCGTGAAACAGCGTGCCAAGCAAGCGAAAGAAGAAGGCGCTGGTGCAATCAGTGCAATGATGAGTGACGTATTTGGTCGTTTGCGCACTACGCCTGATGCCGCCTTGTTGGTTCATGATGAGCAAGCTGCAGAAAGCCATGTTAGTAGTCTTGGTCGAAACTGGACGGGTGTTAGTGAATTAGCCACTAGCCAAATTGAATGGTCGCCGGTGGCAAGCTCGACTTATTGGATGGTCGATTCACAGGTTAACTTCTGTGCCTTGGCTATATCGACCGTTACCATGACCCACGAAGACGCTGCGCCGTTAGCTGTATTGGGTGGTGTGTTGCGCAATGGCTATTTGCACACGGCTATTCGTGAGCAGGGTGGGGCATACGGTGCTGGCGCGACTCAAGATTCGGGTTTGGCTTGCTTCAAGTTCTATTCGTATCGTGATCCGCGCGTTGAAGAAACTTTCCGCGAGTTCCGTAACTCTATCGACTGGGTGCTGGAACGCAAAGATGGCGATGAGCTGGTTGAACAGGCAATACTTGGTATTATCGGCGGCATGGACCGCCCGGGCTCGCCAGCAGGTGAGGCTAAGCAGGCGTACCATATGGACAAGACCGGTCGCACATACGCATTACGCCAAGAGTATCGCCAGCGCTTGCTAGCCACTCGTTGGGCGGATGTGCAACGTGTGGCTAAACAGTATTTGCAGGGCCAAGATGGCAGTATGGCCGTTGTGGCGCCACGCGGTACGGATGCAATGGCCGCAAAACTAGGCTTGATCGCAACCGACTATTAAGCAGTTTAATTCAGCAGATTAATCCAAATGACACTGCCGGCTTTAATGCCGGCTTGTTTATATCGGACAGGCACAAATACAGGCATGGTATGAAAAGGCTCAATCACTTGGCGTTGCCTCCGACTTCTCGGGGTTTGCTCATCGGCTGTTTAATCGGCTTTGTGTTTACTCTCGCAGCTCAGGCGGAACCGCAAAACCCAGCCACCTCGTTGCAAGCTGCAACTACTGATGCCAATACATCTTTGAGCATCATTAAAGCAACGGATCGCAATGGCCAACAATCGCAAGCACGAATAGAAAAGCTTGATGACGCAACGCTGTCACGTTTGGCGGATACTCGCCGAGCACTGGGCGAAGTTGCGCAGTTGCGGTTATACAATCAGCAGATGGCGCTTATCGTTGCCAACCAGCAAGAAGAACTGGCAGGTTATGATTCGCAGATAGCGGCTATTGATCAAACTGAACAGGGCATATTGCCGCTGATGGTACGCATGATCGACGACCTGCAACGCAACACAGAGCAAGGCTTGCCGTTTTCGTTAGATGAACGCCAAAGTCGGATAGCACTGCTGCGGGATATGCTTCAGCGCGCCGATGTATCCGTTTCAGAAAAATACCGTCGAGTGCTCGAAGCTTTTCAGATTGAACTTGAATACGGACGCACCCTTGAGGCCTATCGCGAACGAGTAGACGGCCAAGCCTATGACATGCTCCGAGTCGGTCGAATTGGCTTATATCGTTTAAGCCAGGATCAACAGCAGGCTTGGACTTGGCTTATGAGCAGTAATGGCTGGCGCGAACTTCCGAGCGACATGCTGGCCGATATTAAGCAAGCCTTTAAGGTCGCGCGCCAAACCACAGCCCCGCAATTAATTACCGTGCCGTTAGCGTCGCCGCTTGTTCAAAGTGAAGTGGAGAATGCGAACAAGGAGGGCGGTGATGTTTAAGCCATTAGGTCGAGTCACGTCCGCGACTTTATTACTGCTCGGGCTAGCCGGAGTAATATCTCCAGCCGTTCAAGCTGCGGATGCTAATGCCGAGAAAATTAGAAGTGCCAATATCGAACTCTTAACCAGTGCCAATCAGTGGCAGGACGCGGAAGCAGAGATTAATCGTGCACGCGAAGCCGCGTTCAAAGCGGATCTCGCACAGCAAACCGAGTTGCTAGCGGCGGCGAAGCAGGCACTTGCGACTGAAAAAGCACGCGCCCAAGCCCTAAAAGAGCAATTCGATAGCAACGACAAAGCTCTGCAAGACGCCGCCGAAGCCCTGCGTTTGCGCACCGGCAACCTTGGCGAAATGTTTGGTGTGGTGCGCCAAGTCGCAGGGGATCTACACTCAGTTTTAGATACCAGTCTTACCCGCATTGATGGCGACTATCCTGCCGATCTTAATGCGTTGGCGGCTGCTAAACGCTTGCCCGCAATTCCTGAGCTGGAAGAGCTGTGGCACACCTTTCAACTGGAAGTTACCCGAGCAAGCGAGATTCGCCAGTTAACGGCACCGGTCACCTTGCTTGATGGCACAACGGCTCAGCAGGCTGTCGTGCGTTTTGGTACTTTCAATGTGGTTACTGATCCGCAGGCCAAAAAACCTGGTTATCTATTGTGGGATGACGAGTTAAAGCAACTGTCGCAGCCTGCGCAACAACCTGATGAAGCAAATTTACTCAGCGATTATCCGCTGAGCGCATCGAATGGTTTTGCAGCCGTCGCACTTGATCCAAGTCGAGGTGCCTTGCTTGGGTTGTCGATGGACGCCCCAACTTGGAAACAACGAATTCAGCAGGGCGGCGAGGTTGGCTACCTGATTCTTGTCATAGGTGCAGCTGGTGTTTTGTTGGCGTTGTGGCGCATTGCCATGCTGGGATTGATAGGTCGTGGCGTCAGTAAGCAGCGAGCGAATATGCTCACTCCAACCGCCGACAACGCCCTTGGGCGCGTCTTGTTAGTCGCAAAAGATATACCGCTTAATCACGATGCCGAGTTAATCGAAGCGCGCTTGAACGAAGCCGTTTTACGCGAGCTGCCGGCATTAGAGCGCGGCCAATCCATTATTAAATTATTAGCAGGCATTGCACCCTTGCTCGGTTTGCTCGGTACCGTAACCGGTATGATCGCAACGTTTCAAGCGATTACCACCTACGGTACTGGGGATGCCAAGCTGATGGCTGCCGGGATTTCCCAAGCCTTGATCACCACCGTACTCGGCTTAGTTGTCGCCATTCCTTTATTGCTAATGCACAACTGGGTTGCCTCGCGCAGCCGTGCTTTAGTGCAAGTTTTGGATGAACAATCAGCAGGACTCATGGCCGAAGCGTTAGAGAAATCAAACGAGAAATCGCATGTTGCCTGAGTGGTTGACCGAGTTTATCGGCCGCGGCGGCTTTGTCTTATATGGCGTGCTATTGGCTGCATTGCTGTTGTGGAGTTTGATTTTAGAACGCCTATGGTTTTTCTATCGCGATCAACCACGGTTAATGCGGCAATTGGAACAGCGCTGGCAGCAACGAGGCGAGCATCAAAGCTGGCAGGCGCGACGTATTCGTCAATATTGGTTAAGCGAGTTTCGCGCACAGGGCGAGCGGTGGCTGTCGCTAATTGCCGTGCTGATAGCGGTGTGCCCACTACTGGGATTGTTGGGAACAGTGACCGGCATGATTAGTGTATTTGATGTGCTTGCGGTAACTGGAACGGGCAATGCGAGGGCGATGGCCTCCGGCATTTCTCAAGCTACATTGCCGACGATGGCGGGCTTGGTAGTGGCCTTGTCGGGCTTGTATTTTAAATCTCGATTTTCGCGTTTGAGTACTCGTAACGAGCGGCATCTGAACGAACGCTTAAGTTCGCACCAAGGACTAGAACTGAGGAGCGGCAATCATGGCTAAACGTCACGTTAATAACGATATCGACGGCGCGGATATTGATATCACGCCAATGCTCGATATCGTCTTTATCATGCTGATCTTTTTTATTGTCACGACCTCATTTGTAAAAGAGTCCGGCATCTCGGTTAATCGCCCCAGTGCAGAAACTGCCGAACAAAAAACGGGTAGCAATTTATTGGTTGCGATTCGTGCCAATGGCGAAATTTGGATCGATCGGCGCGTGGTTGATGTGCGCTCTGTTAGGGCGAATATCGAACGCATGAAGGCCGATAACCCCGAAGGCGCTGCAATTATTCAAGCAGATGAGTTTGCCCCTAGCGGCTTGCTAGTAAAAGTGATGGACCAAATTCGATTGGCCGGAATAACTAATATCTCTATTGCTGCACGAGAAGCCCCCTAATGGTGATTGGTTGGTTGCGAATCCCATTGGCTCTGCTGGCAGGAGCGTTGGTTGTCGCTGGTTTGTTTTGGTTGATGAGCCGTATGGTGCTTGCGCCTGAACAAACCTACGAGCGTGCCGATAACTCAGCGCAAATCAACTTTATCAGACAGCAAAACGATAGCCAGACCCGCACTCGCCAGCGCGAATTGCCGCCGCCACCGGCGGATGCACCACCACCAAGACCACCGTTAGCCACCGCGCAAACATTAACGCCGCCGACTCAGGCCTTGGTTAATATGCCGCAAATCACTCCATCTTTCGTGGTGGGTGTTGGTTCTATTGGTGACGCCAGTATTGCCGGATTTGGAATAGGTGATTCTGATGCCATGCCATTGGTGCGCATGCCTGCCACCTATCCCGCTAAGGCGAAAATGCGCGGCATCGAAGGCTACGTGACGGCGCGTTTGAGTATTGGTGTTGATGGCTCAGTTACTCAGGTTGAGGTTGTTAAAGCTGAACCCGCCGGTATTTTTGAGCGTGAAGCGATTCGCGCTATGTATCGCTACAAGTTCAAGCCCAAAGTGGTCGATGGTGTTGCTGTAGAGCAACAGGCCACACAAACCATCGACTTTATACAGAGCAAATAACGATGCATATTCGAACTTTACGATACGCACTCCTATCCATGCTGCTGTTTCTTAGCCTGAGCGAATCCGCCGTGGCTGATTCGCTATCGCCTGCAACGTATCGCACTCTGGAACAAGTGCAAACGGCAATGACTGACGGTGATTGGTCGGGTGCAGACCGTGTTCTCGAAGAATTAATTAAAGACTTGAATCCCGGGTTGGGTTTGGCATTGAGCTACCAGATGCAAGCACAAATCTCGTTAGCACAAGAACGCATGACTGATGCTGAGCAATCGTTAGAAAATGCCTTGGCTTTGGACGCCTTGCCGCCAGATCAACAGCTCAACCTTAGTAGTAATTTGGCCCAGATTTATTTGGCAGGCCAAGAAAGGAGAGAGCAGCGCACTAAAAAGGCTGAAAGCCTACTATTTAAGGCTATTGCCACTGCCGAGAGTCAGGCCACAGCCGTTCCTCCGTCCACCTTTGCGCTGTTGGCGATTTGTCTGCAAATACAACAGCGCTATGGCGAGTCCATTCCTTGGCTTAATAAAGCTATCAATACCCAAGCTGCTCTACAGAAGCTACCGGAAGGAAACTGGTTGGTGATGCTGGCCTCAGCCTTGTACCAAACGAAAAGTTACAACAAGGCCGCGCAGGCGCTAGGGCAACTCACAACTCTTAAGCCGAATAACGAGAATTACTGGCTACAGCGCGCATCTATGTATCAACTGCTAGAGCAGCCACAGCAGCAGTTGGCGGTGTTAGAGTTAGCCTATGCTGGCGGTTATCTAACCCAGGAAAGCTCATTGATTGCTTTGGCGCAATTGCTTATTGCGCAAGGTGTGCCGGAACGAGCTGCACGGTTACTGCAACAATGGTTGGCGGATAACGACAAGAATTTAACCGTGAGCGATAGCGAAGCTAATATGAAATTGCTGGCAACCGCGTGGCAACTTGGGCGCGAAGATGACGATGCCGCCATCGTGTTAAGCCAAGCAGCGATCAAAACCAATGAACCGCAACTGGCGTTTTATGCCATGCAACTTGCGGTGCGCAGCAGTGATTGCATAGCAGCTGAAGGTTTTCTCAGTCAAGCGCAGGAATTGGGCCTTGATTCCAACAAAAAAGGTGATGGTCTTCTATTGGTTGGCGGCTGCGCCTTTGACAACGGCGACAAAAACACCGCTCGCCGCTATTTCCAGCAAGCGCTAGGGGTGGCAGGTAGCGCGGTTGTAGCCCAGCAGTGGCTAGCTTATTTACCTGAATAAGCCAAAACACTACGGGAATCGCCCAAAACGATACGTCTGTCATATTGCAAATACTGCGACTTAGGGAACGTCTACATTGCGTAGATTACAAATTTTAACAAAATTGGTAATATCGCCTGAGTTTAGTCAATTGTCTTTGTCGTGTTGCAATAAATGGATGTTCTATGAATCAAACTCGTCAACTCCTGCTTTTGGGCGTCTGCACACTGGTCCTTACCGCTTGTGGTGGTGACGATAACAATGCAGCTGACTCAACCATGATTATCGCGCCCACTCCAGACCCATCTGCGCAAAATCCTGATAGCGACGGTGATGGCGTTCCTGACGAGTTAGATGCCTTTCCCAATGATGCAAGTGAAAGCAAAGATACCGACGGTGATGGCGTTGGCGATCTTGCCGATGCATTCCCTAATGACGCCAAAGAAACCCTAGACAGCGATGGCGACGGTGTAGGCGACAATGCTGATGCGTTCCCTAACGACGCTACTGAAACTAAAGATACCGATGGTGACGGCGTAGGGAACATTGCAGATCAACTCCCTTTTAACGCTTCCGAAACCATAGATAGCGACGGCGATGGCGTTGGCGACAATGGGGATGCATTTCCAAGCGACGCTAGCGAATGGGCGGACACTGATGGGGATGGTGTTGGCGACAACTCGGATGTCTTCCCTGCAGATCCGTTGGAGACGGTTGATGCCGATATGGACGGTATCGGCGACAACTCAGATATATTCCCCAATGATTCAAGTGAGTGGGGCGATAGCGATATGGATGGTGTTGGTGATAACACCGATGCATTCCCTAACGACTCTGCTGAAACAACTGACACTGATGGCGACGGGGTTGGCGATAACTCAGACGTGTTCCCAGATGACAATACCGAGTGGGCTGATAGTGATACGGACGGTACTGGCGATAACGCCGATGCGTTTCCAGATGACCCGCTAGAAACTGCCGACTCTGATAGTGATGGAGTTGGCGATAATTCAGACGTGTTCCCAGATGACAACACCGAGTGGGCTGATAGTGATACGGACGGCACTGGTGATAACGCTGATGCCTTTCCCAACGATGCAACCGAAACACTAGATTCAGATGGTGATGGTGTGGGTGATAACGCCGATGTATTTCCAAACGACAGCACCGAAATAACCGACCTCGATAACGATGGTGTTGGTGATAATGCCGATGTTGATAACAACAATAACGGCATTATTGATGTTGCGACCTTAGAGCAGCTGGACTGGATAAGAAATCAACCCGACGGAACTGGTCGTAATAAAGGTGATGGCCCAAGCGCGGCGGGTTGTCCTGGCAGTGTATGCAATGGATACGAACTTACGAGTGATTTAGATTTTGATACTAACGGCAATGGCGTATTGGATTCAGGTGATAGTTACTACGATCCTTTAGGCGACGGATCTAATTTAGGCTGGTCTCCGATCGGTAATTTTGCAACGCCATTTACTGCTAGCTTCAATGGTAATGGCTTTGAAATTCGCAACCTCTATATTAATCGACCAAATCAAGATGACGTTGGCCTGTTTGGTTATGTGAGCGGAGCAACGCTCCTTAGCGTCGCGCTTACCGGTGATTTAATGAGTGTTTCTGGCCATGATTATGTCGGTGCTTTAACTGGCGGGGCATATTATTCAGCTCAAATTTCAAACTGCCACTCAACGGGTGCTGTTATCGGAAATGATGCTGTTGGTGGCTTAGCCGGAGACGTCGAATATTCAACCGTGGTTAAGCAAAGTTATGCGATAGGTGATGTTACTGGTCGTGATTATGTTGGTGGTTTAATAGGCATGGTTTATGAATCGGTTCAGGTGAGCACCAGTTATGCTGCTGGCGCCGTGACAGGCAGTTCGTTTGTTGGTGGTGTTGTCGGTTATATCGAAAACTCCCTACTAAATAGTGGTTACGCAAGCGGTTCTGTGACTGGTGACGACAATGTCGGCGGTTTAGTTGGAACTACGTATAACGCTGGCAATATCAGTAGCAATTACGCTGCTGGCGCTGTGTCGGGTACTTACCGTGTTGGTGGATTGATTGGTTACGCCAGTGAATTTACCCTAAGCTCAAGCTATTGGGCCACCGACGCAACAGGTCAGGCATCTGGTGTAGGGCTTGATTACAAGGATGAAGGCATTATTACCGAAACTCTTGGAGCAACGGTTGCGCAGCTTGAGTGCCCAGAAGCCGCAGACGACATAGGCTGTTTAGTTGGTAAAACGCTCTACTATGGCTGGGGCGCAATCGACGAGGACAATAATGGTGCGACGGCTGCAATAACTCCTTGGGTTTTTGGTTCGGATTTAGATTTGCCGGTATTACAGGCTAATTGATTTAACGTTTAGGTTAATAAAGCTAGTGTCATTACTGATAAAAAAAAGGCTGCGATTGCAGCCTCTTTTTTATTGAATTGAATTTTAAAATCAATAGATGTTATTCGAATTTCGACCAAATCGGCGCATGATCGGAAGGCTTTTCTGTGCCGCGAATATCATAACTAACACCCGCCGCCGTGCAAGCTTGATGCAGTGGCTCGGTAACCAAGATGTGATCAATACGCAGGCCGCGTTTTGGTGTGTCCTCAAACCCTTTTGAGCGGTAATCAAACCAGCTAAAAGTGTCATTGCTGGTAGGGTAGTGCTTACGGTAAGAATCTTTTAAACCCCAGGCTAATAAGCGTTCGTACCATTCACGTTCTTCTGGTTGAAAACTGCATTTGCCGGTTTTTAACCAACGCTTGCGGTTCGCGTCACCGATACCTATGTCGTTGTCTTCAGGCGAAATATTCATATCACCCATAATTAAAACACGATCTGTCGGCGTGAACTTTTCATCCAGATAGCGCATTAAATCGGCATAAAACGCGCGTTTAGCAGGGAACTTAGTTTCATGATCAATGCTTTCCCCCTGCGGGAAATAGCCATTGATGATATGCCACAATTCACCATCAATTCGGAAGGCCGCATGGATCACACGGCGTTGTGCATCCTCATCGGCCCACGGCCAACCTTTCTGCACAAACTCAGGCGCTTGCTTACTTAATAACGCCACGCCGTAATGACTCTTCTGGCCAAAGAACTCAGCGTGATAACCCAGCGCCTCGATATCTGCCAAGGGGAATACTTCATCGTGAGCCTTAGTCTCTTGAAGGCCAATAACATCGGGGGCTAACTGATCACGAATGGCTTCTAGTTGATGCGGACGAGCACGCACACCATTGATATTAAAACTTACAATCTTGGCCATTAGACGATCCTTAAATTTCTAAGGCCATGATGATAGGAATAACTACGTCAGAATGGAACCGTTAGTTGGGTAGTGGTTTTGGAAGTGTTTTAGTATTTGATGCTTTTGAGGGGCGGCTTAGTCGGTTTATCGCATAACTAGATTGCTATATGAAAACAATGATTGGATTTTTTACTATACCGCGAGCGTTGCGGGCGCTTTTCAAAATTGTGCCAGATAGGTATCCTCTATGCCTTCTTACAATAATCAATAAACTGAACAAAACGACCTGCCATTTTCTTTATGGCAAGAGTCGACACCATCGACAAGGGACTAACGCGATGAACTTAGTAAAATCCTCTCAAGGATTGCAACTCAATACCCCAGGAATTGGCAAAACCCTCGTTTTACCCCAAACACCGAAGATGATGCTCTTATTCTAGAAAGAGCTGCCAAAGAAGGGTACTACTACCCGCTAATGGCATTGAAGCACCTCAGTGCTTTATCCACCGGTTTAACCGGTAAAACCAATGTATTTATCCCCAATATTAATGACTATAAAACCAACAGCTTTCAGCAAGTGGTGGTGTTTGTTCCTGGCATAGCAGCCACCATAGAGCGCCGCCCTAATGATGTTTTAGCCATTACCCGCCTAGATCTTAGTGATGAGTACAAGAGTATTGCTCGCGGGAGTGAGCAGAAGCCCGGAGTGTATAGTGTGACTAAGGATGGTAGCGGCATTATAGTCAGATACCGAAATAATCACCGGATAACTGCCAAAGAAAATCGAGATGTCGTGATCTCGAACACCAACTATGAATCCCCGTTAAAAGCTGCCAGAGAAGCTGTAAAGAAATCAAATGAACTATTTGGAAGCAGTGCTGCATTAAGATGCGACTTTGATCTGTTTTATTCCCCTTTGGGAAGCAAGCTAAAGGGAATGCGTAATTACAACGCTGTAGCGGTAAGCAAAACCTATGGTTTTGCGGGATTGCTGGCCGACGCTATGGAGCAGTCAAAGAATAAGAAAGGGGTGGTTTGGGCCTCCGAACGAGGTGGTTCTGTGGTGCTCACCCAAGCATTGACGACCTTAGTTGCGAAAAACATCTCCTTCAAAGATGAGAAACATATCGTAAAAATGTGCTGGGCAACCTCTGATCCTCGGCCAGCGTTTCAAGCGGCGACGCAAATGGGCATGTTGGCCGATAAAAATCTGCTGAGAAGTAATAGTCATATCAAGGCAGCCTTAAGTGCTACCATTGGGAATGCACAAAGGGCTGCCGATAAAAATGACCCATACAATTGGGACGACTACAGCAGGGAGTTGGCCAATGGAACGATGGCGACCAATACCGTAATTGGTATTGGTGCATTAGCCGGAGGGGTAGCCACTGGCTCCCCCTTGCTGGCTACTATTGGAACAATTACAGGATCAGTAGGTGCGCTGCAATTTGCATACAATTCACTCAAAGAACGTATGAGTCGAGGTTGATGGCCATGTTTGACTGGTTAAAATTTTTTCCTTTCTCAGTTGAACGGGACAGCAAGCATAAACCCACCGAGATTCGTGGTCCCTATTTCTCAAAACCACGACTAAACAAGTGGTTACTTGGAGATACAAGCTTTTATTTTAATGCTCCTTGGTCCAACCCTGTTTTTAGTTTTGATGGTAGTGGAAGTGCGGTGGATGCGATCAGACCTGGCTCTGCCAATATTTTAGCCAAAGGAGGATGGGGGCGCGTATACAACAACTCAGATGGACCAAGGGATTATTGGAATCAAGAAGTATTTTATGAGAATACTTGGTATTTTACTGCTCCATGGTTTGGAGGAATGAAGGAATGGTTAACGACACGAGCTATTTTAGTTTCTACTGAAAATGGATCTAAATTTGAACGGTCAAACTTGTTCCATCCAAGAACATTTGAAATGGCTTGTTCCGATTACTTTGATCATGCCTATGGTTATCGTCGTTCCGGGAAGCAACCACATTTTCGCGGGCCAGTAAATTGGAGTGTACTGCCTTTATCGGAAAGCATTCAAGGAGCACTTTTTGATTTGCACTTTATTGCAAACGGGGGGCGAGACAATCCGTCACTTACGCGGGTTGTTTCCTACCCTATAACAGCGCAAAACTTTATAGTAATTTATTTTGATTTGCGCGGGGTTGATTTGCAGAATGAAATTAGAGCGAAACCACTTTTCGCACTTTGCGATTCAATAATCGACTCGATGCACTTAAAAGTAGGGAAGTCGACTCAGGCTCAATGGGATCAGGTCAAGGCAACTTGCCCTGACATGTCCCTTACTGAGAGCTTTGGTGAATTACCGTGGCCATTAATCAAAGAGAAGCCAAACAAAAAGCCAAAAGAACGAGACATCACCCCTAGTGATGAAGCAAAAAGGATGCCTTTTAAGCCGTAATGGTTGTTATCGTTTTTTTCTTGAAACGGGTGTTATGTTGATGGGGCGTAATGCTCCCCCTCTTAGAGGTAAACAAAGTAAAACTTGCTGAGCTTCAATCAATTTAAATGAAAACTGCAAAACGATTAATGCTCTCCTGCATTGAATCTGTTTCATCCTAGAGTTTTACAATCGACTTCAACCCTATACACTCCGCCTCAAGATTTTTGTCGTTCGACGTTACCACATAGGTAGGGATGATTATGCTGTTAAAAGTTTTAAGAAATGGTTTAGGGTTGATTTTCGTCTTTGTTAGCTGGCTGACGAATCCAAAACCTATGAAGCGCAGCGAGGCTGATCAGGCTGCTGTGCAGGCAAAAGCAAAAGATTTGGCGCTCTATCAGCTCTACGCTTGTCCTTTTTGTTTAAAGACTCGTCGTGCGATGCATCGTTTGAATGTTGATATTGAAAAGCGAGACATAAAACACCTTCAAAATCGCGAGGCATTAGAAACTCAAGGCGGCCGTGTGAAAGTCCCTTGCTTGCGCATAGGTGAGGGCGAAAATGCCCAATGGCTCTATGAGTCGAGTGATATTATTCAGTATTTGGATGGTTTGTTCTCTAAGCAAAAATCGATCTGAGGCTTCATCTAGTTTGTTACAGGTTGATTGCGGAGTGAATCGCATACCGTGATCACCGCCTGCATGGATACGCAACCCTTGAGCGTTAAGGGCATATTGTCTACACTGGCGCACTTTTCATTAAGCTAATTTTTTTAGGTCACCACCATGAACGATACAGCCTCTCAGCCAGCCTTACCGGATCATCTTTCGAGCAATCCTCGTAGTCCGCATTATGTGAAGGAAGTTTTCGAGCACAATATCGGTATTCGTTTAAATGGCAAAGAGCGCAACGATGTTGAGGAATATTGCATTAGCGAAGGTTGGATTAAAATCGCGTCGCCAAAGGCTTTGGATCGCCGTGGACAACCGCTTTTGATGAAGTTAAAAGGCACTGTTGAAGCGTTTTATATTTAATATCCATTGTAAAACCCAAAGCAGCAACGTCTTTGGGTTTTACGTCCAAGCCAGTATTCTAATCTTAAAGCTTAAGCACTCGTCTTAGGTTTAATCTGCTCCATAAACACCGCAAAACGGCTACTACCATCACTGTTTAAATGATGCGCGTGGATTTTACTCATGGTGCCTTTTTGGCAGTAGAGCAAGTATCGTCCGGCTTCTGGCAGGGTGTTTACGCGGCCTTCCAGTTCGAAGAAGGGGATCTCAATGACGGTGTTGTTGGTTAGTGTTAGGGGTGCTTCTTCAATTTCATTGGGATGGCGAATATCAACGATGATGTCACTAACGCTTGGGGTGTTAACGATTTCAACGTTTTCTAATCCGCTCTCACTACCATTTAAAACTTCATCAATGCGCTGGTAAGAGGCTTTTTGTAAGGCTGTTTCTAATACACCCATATCAAAGGCTTTCTCAGCTTCTTCTACGCGTGCGCGATCACCGACGGTGGTTGGGTTGATTGAAATAACACCACAGTATTCTGGCATGCGAGCAGCGAAGGTTTCGGCACCAATACGACGGGTAATATTGATAATGTCTTGCTTATCCATGGCAGCTAACGGGCGTAAGACCATGTGATCGCATACGCGGTCGATGACGGCGAGATTGGTAATGGTTTGACTGGCAACCTGAGCAACTGCTTCGCCGGTAACGATGGCAGGCAGTCGCAAGCTATCGGCAACGCCTGAGGCTGCTCGCAGCATCATACGTTTAAGCACAACGCCCATCTGACTGGTTTCTACCTTGGTTAAAATCTCAGTAACAACGTCTTCGAATGGCACGGTAACGAATTTAACGCGATGGCTTTCACCGTAGGTGCTCCACAGATAGTGGGCTACCTGTTTCACGCCAATTTCATGGGCACTGCCCCCTAAGTTGAAGAAGCAGAAATGTGTTTTCAGTCCGCGACGAGTCATTAAGTAACTGGCCACTACGGAATCAAATCCTCCAGAAATAAGGGATAAAACCTCACCTTGGCTGCCGAGAGGGTAGCCGCCAAGCCCTTTAATGTTGTTGGTAACTACCTGAACCTTATCGTTGCGAATCTCGGCGTGCACGGTTACTTCTGGGTTCTTTAGAACCACTTTTAGTGCGCCGGTTTCTTTTAAAAATCCACCGCCCATATATTTTTCAGCGTCGTTGGAGGTGAAGTCATGAATCCCTGAGCGCTTAATGCGAACGCAGAACGTTTTGCCTGACACTCGTTCGGCGTAGACATCGCGAACGCGCTGATACGCCTCGTCGAGGGTTTCAAAAAGATATTCAGAGACTTCGAGGGAAAAGCCGATGCCAGGGGTGTGGCTTAATATCTGAACAACCTTACGGTGGGTTGCTTCGTCATCATGATTGACTAAAACAATGAGGCTGTCCCAGCGATTTTGTACGTCCGCAGAGATTCCCTGTTTACGTATTAGGGTTTGTAAATTAGCCCGTAAAATCTTCGTCATCTGTTTTCTAACGGATGTCGACTTAATGGTGATTTCAGGAAATAGCTTAATTACGAACTTCATCATGTTAGGGACCGGACGTGCCAAAAAGTGGGCGATTATAGCCCAGTTCTTACAACAGTGGCAGGTTTGCCCAATCGGCTTTACGAAAGTCAGTAATTGGCGGATTCTGGCGTTGGTAATTATGCCTTTGTCATTCTAACTTCTATCTGCGCGCGATAGTCTTAAGACGAGAAGTAAAGACTGTGTGAAACAATAAACTGAAGGAGTAGAACATGAGCAAACGCATAGCATTAGTTACCGGCGGTACTGGTGGTTTGGGGAAGGCCATCTGCAAGCAGTTATCGGATGATGGCTATCAGGTGATAGCTGGATATTACTCTGGTGGTAATCATGACAAAGCACAAAAATTTCAGGAAGAAATGAAGGCTGAAGGATATGACATCGCACTTGCGTACGGCAATATTCGCGATTGGGCGTCTTGCGAAGCATGTATTGAAGGTATTCATAAAGACTTCGGCACGGTCGATGTATTGGTTAATAACGGTGGTATCACGCGCGATACTACGTTGCGAAAAATGACTCCGGAACATTGGGATGATGTTATCGCTACTAACTTGACGTCGGTTTTCTACATGACGCGGTTGGTTATCAATGACATGTTGGCTAAAGGCTGGGGGCGCATTGTTAATATCAGCTCCATTAACGGCGAAAAAGGTCAGTTTGGTCAGGCGAACTATTCAGCAGCAAAAGCCGGTATGTATGGTTTCACTAAGGCGGTTGCGCAAGAAGTGGCAGGAAAGGGAGTGACGGTAAATACCGTGTCTCCGGGCTATATCGCCACCAGTATGATTATGGATGTGCCAGAAGAAATTCGTGAAACCATCCGTAAAGACATTCCAGTTGGTCGCTTTGGTGAGCCAGAAGATATCGCTCGTGTGGTTAGCTTTTTAACGGCTGAAAGCGCTGGCTTTATTACTGGGGCTAATATTTCAGCCAACGGCGGCCAGTACATGCATTAAGGGTGGTTGTTTAGTCTGCGCTGAGCCTGAGTACATGTTTTTCTGACTCGCCGTGAATCCATCCGTGGAGGCTCGGTTTTGCCATTCATGGCAAAAAACGGTCAGATCAACATGCACTCAAACTCTACGACCAAATACTCTAGCGGCTTAAAGCTCGTCAGGAATTCCCATACCTAACCGCCGTCTTGCCATGTAATCCCGTCAGCATCTTTGCTAGTTATTAAAGCTCTGGCTTAATCTTCTTATGACGTGCGCTGGCATGACGTTCGCGCATTTCCGTATCAATATAACGATCTGTCGTTGCCATGCTGGCGTGCCCAGCGTCCTCGCGGACATGCTCTTTGGGTCTGAATTTCACATCCTCAGAAATTCCGGTGTGACGCAGCCAGTGGACGGTCGCAACGCGTAGCTCTCGTGCCTCTTCTTCTAGGCCATCGGATTTCATTCTATCTAACGCACGATCGAAGCAGGCTTGTACCATGTAGCGAATTTGACGAGTGCTGGTCACTGGGCCGCGTCCACGTAATTTAGCCACAAGCGGCGTTTGCTCGCCGACATAGGGGAGAGGTGGAAGCCCAAGATGGGTGCGGTAGCGTCTCAGCGTTTTTAGCATGTCGTCGGATACTGTTACCATGCGTGCTTTGTTGCCTTTACCAACAACTCGCAGCCACCAATTGCCATCCTGATCTTTTTGGAAGTCACCCATTACCGGAGCGGAGCGTTCATCGGCAACTAATTCCGATATTCGTAAATACATCCCGAACAAACAGTTCATAACAAATAAGGTGCGCTCGTGCTCGGCAGGGTGTTCCTTAGCTAATTGCTCGGTGGTTTCTAAAATAAAGTCCCATTGCATGTTCGATAAGCGGCGCACAGGTTCTTGATAAGCGTGGCGTTGCAAGAATTTACTTTTTTGGCGAATTAAGGCGACGGGATTAACTTTTAAATAATCTTCTTGCAGCAAAAAATTAAAGTAAGTCGACAGTACGGCGAATACAGATTGCAGTGATTTCTGCGAAAGTGCGGTTGATGACATGCGTCCTATCTTGTCGGCCTTACTCACGAAAGGCCGCCATATAGTGCTGGCCTTGCGCTCGCCTTCAGGGCCAGTGAAGCGAGCCGCTTGTCGGTCGCCCGTCCATGCCTTCGGTGGATCTTGGCAGAAGTGAATATAGGCTTCTATATCTTGGCGACCTAGATCTGTCAGTGTGACTTTTTGAATTAGCCAGCACCATTGCAATAAACGTTCGATTTCACGGCGATAGCTATTAAAGGTTGCGCCGCTGCCGTTATACGCCGTTAAAAAGGTTAGGGAGTGGATAAGATCATCAAAAGCCCCAGGAAGCTTTTCAAGCTCAGGAATTCGCTTCATTGTTTTTCGCGCGTAAGCGAGAGGGCTGCCTATATATTCAAGTTGATCGATAACCGGCTGTGGTGCTGTGGAGTTTGGTGCTTTAGACATGCAAAAACCCGAGAGAGGCGTTAAGTGGCGTTTGCGTTAGAGTACGCCACTCTAGGTTGCCGTTCAAATTATCGGAAATAGCTACGGGAGAATATTGAGGAAGAGGCTGATCACTTAAGGTAACTCTTTAGAATCGACAGTACCTCATCAACTTCTGTTGCGCGCTGCTCTGGTGAGAGGTCATTAGCCCCTAAGTGTTCGCGAATATGGCTATTAAGTACTTCCGTCATCAAGCCATTTACCGCACCACGTATGGCGGCGATTTGCTGCAGTACAGCAGTACAGTCGGGAGCGCCTTCCAGTACGCGTTCAAGTGCTTCCGCTTGCCCTTTGATTTTACGCACTCGTGTTAACAGAGGTTTTTTAGATTCAGTAAGGTGCGACATTTTATTTTCCGATTGCGTTGCTTCTGGTTGAAAATAGTATACTGGGGTACAGTATATGAATCATAGAGAATTAAGAAGTAATTGCATGACATCCACACACGATATTGACTCGCTCAAACACACCCATATATTCGACGAAGGCAATCCTCTGGCAGAGCGAAATACCCGCTGGGCGGTGTATTTAACGCTGGTAATGATGGTGGCGGAGATATCTGGGGGCTGGATCTATAACTCCATGGCTCTGCTCGCCGATGGTTGGCATATGAGCTCACATGCGTTGGCGCTCGGCCTTTCGGTCTTTGCCTATGCTGCTGCACGCCGTTTGGCTAACGATAAACGGTTTGCATTCGGCACATGGAAAATAGAGGTGTTAAGTGGCTTTGCTAGTGCCTTATTCTTAGTCGGTATTGCCGCTTTAATGCTATTTCAATCAGTGGAGCGTTTATTGTCGCCACAGCCCATTCATTACAACGAAGCGATTTCAATTGCTGCCTTGGGCTTGTTGGTAAACCTTATCTGCGCTTGGTTACTAAAAGATGATCACCACCATCATCATGGGCATGACCATCATCACGGGCACGACCACTCGCACGACCATCATAAAGATCTTAATTTGCGTGCGGCTTATATTCATGTGCTTACCGACGCTGCGACATCCGTACTGGCGATTATCGCTTTGTTTGGCGGCAAGTTATGGGGCGCTGATTGGCTGGATCCCATTATGGGTATTGTCGGTGCTGGCTTGGTAGCTATCTGGGCCGTCGGTTTATTGAAAGAAACTGGACGTGTTTTGCTAGATGCTGAAATGGATGCTCCTGTGGTGGAAGAGGTTAGAGAAGTCATTGGGGATATCGACTTCGATATCGAAATTACGGATTTGCACGTATGGCGAGTAGGTAAGGGGAAGTATTCTTGCATTTTGGCTGTTGCAACGAAGGCCGATACCAGTGCTGATTTTATTCGCGAGAAGCTGAGCATTCATGACGAATTAGTGCATGTTACTGTCGAGATTAACCGAGTTTAGTTAATCAGGCAGGGTAAACCGCAAAATAAAAATGGCAGCTCAACGCTGCCATTTTTTGTTTATATAATGTTGCGCACTTATCTACCTTTGCGCATTGCAGCGCGTATTTTTATAGTTCCCACTAAGCGGCTGATCGGCGAGAAATGACGAATACTAAAGGCTAGAAATTTGGTTTGCAGGCCTGGGATGATGACCAGCTTATTCGAATTGAGGCCGGATAATATCCCAGCTACGCATTGATCAATGGTCAGTTTCGAGTTTCCGTGCTAGTTCGATAGCACAACATGCAGATACGGATCTAAGTAAAACCGATATTAACGAAAGCGAAGTTGAAGTGATCGGCGCCATCGTATTTGGTTCCGATCAAGGTTTAGTCGGACAATTTAATGAAGACATCGCTCAGTTTGCTGTTAAATCGCTCGGCAAATTGCCGGGAAAACCAACTATTTGGGCTGTAGGCGAACGAGTTCAAACACGGCTAGCGGATGCACATTCAAAGCTGGGTGCAGCCTATAATTTGCCGACCAGCGTCATCGGAATAGCGCCTTTAATTGGCCATCTTGTCGCGCAAATTCAACAGGCGACCGAACGCCAAGAAAATAATCAAAAGGGCAGTAATAGTCCTTATAACACGTCATATGGCATCTATGTTTTTCACAATCGCCCAACATCAGGCGCACTTTATGAGCCGACGCTGCAGCGATTATTACCACTTGATCAGCAATGGCTACAAAGCCTAGCGGAGATCGAATGGCCAAATAGTCATCGGCCAGAGATACTTTGCCCCATTGGCAAAGCCGAGCGTCAGGTGAATATTCGAACCAGAAGGGCTCTTATTCGGGAGTATTTGTTTATTTCGATATTTCGTGCCTGTGCCGAATCACTCGCCAGTGAAAACGCCAGTCGCTTAGCGGCCATGCAACGGGCAGAAAAGAATATCGACGACCTGCAAGAAAAGCTGGGGCGCGAATTTAATAGGCTGCGCCAAAGCGCGATAGATGAAGAGTTGTTTGATGTCGTGGCGGGCTATGAGTTGTTATCGCAGCAGCACTAAACTGCTGCGATAACTCGGACTGTAACTGATGAAAATCTATTCTAGCAATCAGTCCGCAGCGCTATGATCGTCCTTATTTTTTGCGGCTCGCCACGTCAGTCGATAAAGACCGGGCAACACCAATAACGTCAACAATGTCGACGATATAATGCCGCCGATCACGACCGTCGCCAGTGGCATTTGAACTTCGGCCCCCGTGCTAGTGTTGAGTGCCATCGGCAAAAAGCCTAATGCAGCCACTAAAGCGACCATTAATATCGGCCGTAAGCGCATCATAGCGCCATCGATAATCGCCTGTTCAATGGCTTCGCCGCGATTCAGCACATCGCGGAATGCCGAGACCATCATGACTCCTGTCAGCACCGAAACCCCGCACAAGGTAATAAAGCCTACGCCAGCCGTGATAGATAGGGGGATATCGCGCAGCCATAAGGCGATCACACCACCGGTCAATGCCAGAGGCACACCACTAAAAACTAAGGCAGCATCTTTCGCCGAGCCAAAGGTCATCATCAGCAACGCAAAAATCATCACCAAAGTTACTGGCACTAAAAGGCTTAACCGTTGCGAGGCTGATTGCAGCTGCTCAAAGGTGCCGCCGTATTCCAACCAATAGCCCGGTGGTAGTTTTACGTTTTGCGCCATTTTGTCTTGAACTTCGGCGACAAACCCACCTAAGTCGCGATCGCGAACGTTAGCGCTGACCACCAGTCGGCGTTTACCGTTCTCGCGCGAGATTTGATTAGGGCCGGGGGCTAAGGTGAGGCTAGCCACTTCTTGCAACGGCACATAACCACCATTGGGCAGTGGAATCGGTAAGCGCTCTAATGCGCTTAAGTCGCTTCTTACATGCTCGGCCAATCGCACCACGATAGAGAAGCGTTGATCACCCTCAAAGATAAGCCCAGCTTCTTCACCGCCAGTGGCGGCAGCAACGACATCTTGTACATCGGCCACATTTAAACCATAGCGATACAAGGCAGAACGATCAGCTTCAATCGACAGGATCGGCAAGCCGGATACTTGCTCTACCTTTACGCCCTCTGCACCCTCAATACCGTTCAGTAAGGCGGCGATTTCACCCCCCGATTTAAGCAATTGCTGCAAATCATCGCCAAAGATTTTAATCCCCAAATCAGAGCGCACGCCCGAGATCAACTCATTAAAGCGCAGCTGAATCGGTTGGCTGATTTCATAAGCATTTCCCGGCAGTAATGAGAGCTTGGCGCTGATTTCATCCAATAGCTGCGCTTTGGTTTTGTCGGGATTCGGCCATTCACTGTGATCTTTGAGCATCACGTAGCCGTCGGAAATATTAGGTCCCATCGGATCGCTGGCGACCTCGGCCGTTCCTACCCGAGAAAAGTAGGTTTTCACTTCTGGTATTTCCAGCACTGCTTTTTCCAATTGAAATTGCATATCCAGCGATTGGGTCAGGCTAGTGCCGGGAATGCGTAACGCTTGAATGGCAATATCTCCCTCATCTAAGTTCGGAATAAACTCAGTCCCCATGCGTGTTGCCATAACACTAACCAACACCACAAAGACGAGCGCCGCCGCTAACACCAGTAGGCGAAACTTGAGCACCCAGGCTAAGACTGGGGCATACAACCGCTTAGAATTGCGCACAATCAGGTTGTCTTTTTCTTCAATGTGGCCGCTCAGGCACAGCGCTACGGCGGCGGGTACAAAGGTCAGCGATAAGACTAGAGCGGATAGCAGGGCCATAATCACGGCCATAGCCATTGGCGTGAACATTTTTCCCTCCACGCCGGTCAGTGCCAAGATAGGTAGATTCACCAAAATAACCACCAACACACTGATCAAACTCGGGGTGAATACTTCGCGCGTGGCGCTAAACACGGTTTGAAAACGTTCCTCCAGTGCTAAGGTGCGGCCCAGTTGGTGTTGTCGTGCCGCCAGTCGTGCTATGCAGTTCTCAACGATAATCACCGCGCCATCAACAATTAAGCCGAAGTCGAGTGCGCCTAAACTCATTAAATTGGCACTGACCTTGGTTTGCACCATGCCGGTCATTAGCATCAACATGGACAGTGGAATCACCATAGCCGTCAGCAAGGCGGCGCGAACATTGCCCAGCATAACCAAAAGTACTACCACCACCAGTAACGCACCTTCGGCCAGATTGGCTTGCACCGTAGCGATCGTTTTATCAACCAATACGGTACGGTTGTATACCGGCTCGGCAATAACACCTTGTGGCAGTGTTTTATTTATTTCCACCAGCTTAGCGGACACCGCTTGCGATACCGTTCGGCTATTGCCTCCCAGCAGCATCACGGCGGTACCTAATACGGTTTCTTCGCCGTCGAGTGTTGCTGCCCCAGTACGCAGTTCTTTACCGAAACCAACGTCGGCCACATCAGCAACGGTAATCGGTACGCCAGCGCGGCGCGCAACGACAATTTTCTCGATAGCTGGAATGTCTGCCACTTGTCCGGGAGCCCGAATCAAATACTGCTCGCCGTTTTTCTCAATATAGCCCGCACCGACATTGGCATTATTGTTCTGCAGCGCTGCGACGATATCGTCAAAGCTGAGGTGATAGGCCAGCAGTTTGGCGGGGGCAGGAGTAATGTGGAACTGCTTTTCAAAACCGCCGATGGTGTTCACTTCGGTCACGCCAGGCACTAAACGCAATTGCGGACGAATCACCCAATCCTGCAAGGTGCGTAAGGCCGTCGCGTCAAACGGCTCTCCGTTATCTTGTAAAGCACCCGGTTGCGCATGAACGGCATAATGGAAAATCTCCCCCAGCCCTGTGGCCACCGGGCCCATCACAGGTTCAATGCCAACCGGCATTTCACTCTTCGCGCGTTGCAGCCGCTCGTTGATCAGGTTGCGAGCAAAATAAATGTCCGTACCTTTGTCAAACACAACCGTCACTTGAGATAAGGCGTAGCGCGACAGCGAGCGAGTACTCTCGACATACGGCAAGCCGGTAATCGCCAGCTCGACCAAGTAAGTCACGCGCTGCTCGACCTCTAACGGTGAATAGCCCGGCGCCTCGGTATTAATTTGCACTTGAACATTGGTGATGTCCGGCACGGCATCGATAGGGAGGTGCTGATAATTCCAGACACCTAATGCGGCAACGGCCGTTACTAAAAAGATCACTAGCCAGCGGCGGGCGATAGAAAATTGAATCAGTTTATCGATCATAATGAACGCCTATTTTAAGTTCAGATGACCGGTCGAAGGCGAGCAACAATGGATTAATGCGCATGTTCGGCGTCCTCCTTGCCCAGCTCCGATTTCAGAATAAAGCTGTTTTTGCTGACATAAACGTCACCATTCACCAGCCCTGCAAGCACTTCGCTGTGCTCGCCATCGCTGCGCCCTAGTGTCACGGAGCGAGGCTCAAAACCTTCCTTTCCTTGAACAAAAACGACCGGCTTGTCTTCGACAATCTGCACCGCAGAGTTGGCCACGACTAGAGGTGCTTTGACTTCGGCAAGGGTGATATTGGCGTTGATAAAGAGTCCGGGTTTCCATGCGCCGTTAGGGTTGGCGATCAAGGCGCGTACGGTCATCGCTTGGTTTGCACCTTGGCCTAGCGGCGCTATATAAATGATGTCACCTGTGGCGCTTTGGCTGCCATCAAGATTGTTAATACGAACCCGCTGCCCCAAACCAACCTGAGCGGCATCTTTAGGGAAGATCGACAAGTCGACCCAAACCGTTGATAAGTCCTGCACTACCAGCAACGGCGCAGCGGTTGTGTGCTCACCGGTATTGATATTGCGCTCGGTTACCACACCGTTGATGGCGGCATTAATCGCATAGGTTCTCAAGCTCTCATTGGCTTCTACGGTCAATAACGTATCGCCCTTGTGCACGGCATCGCCAATACGCTTATTCACGCTGCGAACAATCCCATCAAAGCGCGCTGTTACTGCCTGTACGCGCTCGGCATTGATGGCAATAACGCCATACACAGGCAATACATCGCGAATAGTCCCAGCAGTAACGGTTGCTAAGCTAATGCCTGAATGCTGAATTTGAGGTCCGGCCGGTAAAAGTGTTGGAATTAGCCACTTCGAGTATAACTAACTGAATAATAAAGATTTAATCAACCAGCAACTCAAATGACATTGGTTTAACCTGCTTGGTCAAATCCAGCTCAAAGCTTCCCAATCTGCCCAAGTGCTCGGTATGGTACGGCGAGAATGCGGCCATGAGGTCGCGGGTGATATTGTGGCCCTCCGACTTCAACTGGTTAAACACTTCCGTCATCGCGTTCACGTTGTATAGGATTGTGAAGTTCGCCAGCAAATGATTGTATTTCACGATTTTGCTTTGCTCATGCTTTAGGTTAGCGGGAATTTTTCCGGCATTCGCAAAAAACAACCAACGTGCAAACTCGTTGAACTCCTCACTCTTACAGGTCGCTGCCTGGATCGTTTTGCGTAGATCAACATCGGTGATGTATTCCAAAAGGAACATAGTTCTGACCACTCGCCCGAGTTCGCGGAACGCAAAATACAGCTTGTTTTTCCGGTTCTTGGTGCCGAACCGGCGCAGGATTGTCGAGGCGGTAATTTTTCCTGCTTTAACGGACATAGCTGTTCGCATCATATCCGCATAGTGCTTTTCAATAAGGTCCCACTTGATAGGCTCTTTGAACAAGGACTGAATATGCTTAAGCACCATAGCGCGGTCAGGCTTGTAGAAGCTGAGATCTTTGATATTTCGGATACGCGGCATGAGCTTGATGCCCAGTAGGTACGCCAGGCCAAATACCGGTGTTGATTGCGCCTGCGTATCCCCGTGAACGGTGTCTGGATTAAAATCTGATTCGTCGTTGAGCAGACCGTCCAGGATATAAATCGCCTCGTAGACACCACAGGGGATAAACCGGCTGAACAACGCAATGTAGGTATCTGAGACGTGGTAATAGGCAATGCCGCCATAGCTGCCGTAACGAATATGGTATTCCGATAGTAAATTATCTTCGTAGAGATCCCAGAGCTTGCCATCAGCGGACACACTGTTGCCCGAACCCCAACACTCAATGAGCCGGTATTTCTTGTACTCGCTGTTGATCTTAGCAATCGCTTTATCGAGACGGGCTTCCGTAGTGCGCTTTAAGTTAAGCCATGCAACTTGCTTGCGCGACACACCCTGCACGGATCGCACGGTTTCGGTAGGGCCAATATTGGTGCCGTAACAAAACACCGTCAGAACAAAACGTAACACCGGGTCGCTGATACGTGACTCGAAACCCGACAACGGGCCAAAATGTTTGTTCAAGTTCAACCATTTTTCGACATTAATGATTACATCGAGCAGGTTGATCTTGTCCAAGCGATCGCGCAAGAGCGCTCCAATTTCTTCGACCTCTGGCGAAGGTTGATCCGGTTTTGGTTTACCGATAATCAGGTTCCCGTTTTCTATACGGACCAGTTCATCCTCTGGAAATTGGCTATCAGCTTTCTGGCAGCTCGCCTCCATGGACTCCTTCAGTGTTCTTGCAAATTCAGTATCACCGGCGATAAGTCCTACCTCCTCGCAATAGGTAGGCAGCTGCGCCTCGTATTCTTCCCAGGTGATCATTTGCTCCCGGTAATCATCGAAGGTTTCACTGTAGGGAATGAACAAGTCACCGGTACTCAGTTCTTCGGCGATCCGTTCAAACACACACAGCTCAAAACAGGTTTTATTGACCTCGGTGACTTGCGCTGATTTAGTCGATTTTCCTGTGACCAGTTTCCACCAGCTTTCGCGAATCCAGCGAATGTTGATGACATTTTTGGAGGATGGATCGTTTGGATCACTTTGAATGGACAGGAACTCGGCGCGCCGTTGTTTGTATTTCAAAATAAATTGAAATGCATTCAGCAGATCCTTGTCTTCCGTGGACGAAGCCAGATTGAGTATTTCAATCGTGCGAAACAACGTTGATCGCTGCTTTTTGTAGAGTTGAACCATGAACGGCAAGTAGTTGTTACCCGCGAACGCCATGTAGTGTTCACACATTTGCAGCAACTGATCGCTGTTCTTTCCTAGGACAGGATCAAAAGCTGACACCGATTCGGGTTTATCCAAATAAACCTTGACCGTTCCAGTCAGCACAGAAATCAAATGATCAGTTTGCTTTTGATGGTCTGCAAGGTATTTCTCCAACAGTTTCTGCGCCGAGCGATCCATTTTTAACAGCAGTTTGATAAAAATATCGGCGGCATTATCCAGAGTTCGTGCGTATTGGTGTCGGATTAAAACGATGACCAGAGCGAGTCGCTTGTTCAGCTTTAGCTTCATCAATTCGGCGTAATCCAGGGCCTTGGCCTCGTCGATAAACTGCTGGTGTTTCACCGGTGGCAACCCCAAATCCGCAGGCAGTAGTGTTTGCAGGGAGGTCAGCCATTCCAGGTAGTGGATGTACGCATGGATATTGCGAGGAGTTGGGCGTTTCGGTTCATTTTTCAGCGTGCTCCAGCCAAAACCATTCGGCCCGGTGCTGGAACGGAGAATATCCGTGATGCACTGGCGACTTTCAGCCGTCAAAAATTCACACAGTTGACCGTAATACCGGGTGTTGACTTCCGCTCTGGCTGTTTGGCAGATTCGCTCAAGCACGCTGAACGCTGGCAACTCGTATCGCTCCTTGACCAAGTATTCCAACGTGACATTGATGATATCCGGCAGGGCTTCTTTAGTTGTTGCCG
The DNA here is from genome assembly GCF_000355675.1 of Thalassolituus oleivorans MIL-1. Taxonomy (NCBI): domain Bacteria; kingdom Pseudomonadati; phylum Pseudomonadota; class Gammaproteobacteria; order Oceanospirillales; family Oceanospirillaceae; genus Thalassolituus; species Thalassolituus oleivorans. The sequence continues at coordinate 1,816,751 of NC_020888.1, forward strand.
CCTCTTGCGCCCAACTCTTTGTTAATCCGGAGGTCTTGGCTGCATCGTAGGGTTTTATATCGAGATAACGTCGAATCAGTTTTACATGACGATCCTTTGCCCCTGACACGTAATAGGTTTGAAGATCCTTGAATGATGCTCTTGAACGACACTGGCTTTTGATGTGTGCGATGATGACGTTTGGAATTTCACCCAATGTGACAAATCTGCCTAATCGTTGGGTCGTCTTTAACTGGATTAGTAATCCCAGAAAGGAAGTGCTCGCCCGTTTGCAATGTTTCACAGCAAACTGCTGCTCTTCCGGTGTCGGTGTGTAGACATCCCCTAACTCGACATGCGTGATATCTGACTTGATCCGCGGATAGGCTGTCTGGTAAATGGCCGCCATCGATCCGCTACTTTGTTAATGGCAGTTTCAGTTGGGACAGTTTTCGCAGGTGGGCTAGTTGCAGGTTTCTGGTCGCCATTTGGTTTTCTCTTAATTTAGTCACACGTCACTCAGCGCCGGATCAATAACGTCCGTGTCCTTGATTGGTTGCGCCGAAGCGAATGGTATGCCCCCTAAGAGAAGGCATACCAATAGCGTTTTTAGGATGTTGTCTTCGTGTGAGTGGCTTGGAGCCGATGAGCAACCTCATCCCAATTAATATTATTGAAAAAAGCATCAATATATTTACCGGCAGCCGCGCCAAAGTCCATGTGATAAGAATGTTCATACATATCCATGACCAACAACGGAACTGTGCCTACCGGGAAATGTGCGTGATCACCCATCCAATAATTTTCCAGCTTATTGAAATGCGTGTTATACCCCAGAACAACCCACCCGGAACCACCGCCCAAGCCTTGAGCGATTTTGCGGAATTCGGTTTCCCAGCGATCAAAAGTACCAAATTGTTTGGCGAAAGCTGAGCGTAATTCACCATCGGCTTTGCCATTACCGCCCAGGTTATCAAAATATAATTCGTGCAAAATGACCGAGCCTGTGCGAATCAAATGCTCCCGCTTGAGATCATTGTAGAGAAACGCTGGCGTGTCGGGGTTTGCGAGTGCCTGACTCAACTGATCATTCACCGCATTCAATGTTTTTACCGAACCGCTGTAATTGTTAGTCCAATGCGACTCGATCAAATTGGCAGAAAGGCCTTTTAATTTTGCGGCATTGAAGGATAAAGGTTTTGGTTTTATTTCGGTGATCATCCAATTTGCTCCTTTAGGTGCTGCCTGAGACGACGATTCAGCTGCGCTAACATTTGATGCCGATGCAATAAGCAACCCTGCGGCAGCGGTCGCACTGGTAGCCAGGAAATCACGTTTGTTTTGGTTAAAATCATTCATTGGTTTTCCTCCGTTAAGTGTAAGCAATGAGTTCGAGCAGATCGAAAGATGACTTAATTAATCCCCATTAACGACACCGCAAGCCCAACAAGCGCCGACATGCCAATCACCTTCATCACATTCATTTTGTAACGAAATAATGCGATACCCGCTGCAACAGCAATTACCGCTGATATCCATTCAAACCGCCCATCAAAGCCTTCTGGCCACAAAATGTGGTAACAGAAAAACAGGGCGAGATTCAAGATCACACCTACCACCGCCGCCGTGATGGCCGTGAGTGGCGCAGTGAATTTCAAATCATTGTGCGTCGTTTCAATAAAGGGGGCACCCGCAAAAATAAAAATAAACGAGGGCAAGAAGGTAAACCAGGTGACAATGGTGGCGGCTACTGCGCCCGCGAGAAATACCATGTCGGTGCCAAATACGGCTTGTACATATCCCCCAATAAAACCGACAAAGGCCACCACCATAATCAGCGGCCCTGGTGTGGTTTCACCGAGCGCGAGGCCATCGATCATTTGCGTGGGCGTGAGCCAACCATAGTGGCCGACCGCACCCTGATAAACATAGGGCAATACCGCATAGGCACCACCGAAAGTGAGTAGTGCCGCTTTGGTAAAGAACCAGGCCATTTGTGTCAGTGTGTGATCCCAACCGAAATAACTCCAAAGTGCAAACAGCGGAACAGCCCAGAGTAATGCACCGGAGATCAAGATCATGCTGAAACGCGACCAGCGGAACATGGCGTGCGCGGGCGTGGGTGTGTGATCATCGAATAACGCGGTGCCGAAGGATTTATCAGCCTTGCCATGGCCACCGCCGCTGTTGAAGTAGTCAGGTAGAAACCGCCCACCCAAATAACCAATCAGTGCCGCTGCAATCACGATGTAAGGGAATGGGATATTGAGTGCAAAAATGGCCACAAACGCGGCGGCAGCAATCGCCCACATCACATTATTTTTCAACGCGCGTGAACCAATGCGATGGGCGGCATGCACGACGATGGCAGTCACCGCCGGTTTGATACCGTAGAACAAACCGGCTACCCAACTTACGTCGCCGTAAGCGATATATACCCACGAGAGTCCAATCAAAATGAAGAGTGATGGCAACAAAAACAGCACACCCGCCACTATACCGCCCCAGGTACGATGCATTAACCAGCCAATGTAAGTGGCAAGTTGTTGCGCCTCCGGACCAGGCAACACCATGCAGTAATTGAGCGCATGCAAAAACCGTTTTTCGCTGATCCAGCGCCGGCGCTCCACCAGCTCCTGGTGCATGATGGCTATTTGGCCTGCCGGGCCACCAAAGCTGACAAACCCGAGCTTTAACCAGAAACGGAAGGCTTCCCAAAAACTGACCGGCGCAGGCGCTTCAACCGGCTGGTGAGCTATTAATTCGGTGGTGTTACTCATGGTGTGTTTCCTTATTTGTAAAAGCAGCCAGTAAGGCATCGAAGACACCATTAGCCGTGGCGATGAGTTGATCGTCGTCATGAATACTGTTGCGCAATCCCCACAGGATTTGCTCCAGCCCACTGGCTTCACTGGGCTGGATACCCCCTACGTCCAGAAAATGCACCAAGGCCCCCAAGCGCGTTAAGCCAGGGTGATCGAGCCTAAAACTGTCAAGCAGAACCTCAAAAGTGACCTTGCCATTCAGGTGAGTGAAACTGGCTCCGTCAAAATCAAAGCCCAGCGCATCGGCGGGACAATCCTTCGGTGCTTGCAACCACACAAAGCGAGCCTCCGGATCGATAAAACGGCGGATTAGCCAGGCACAGGCAAGGCGATCCACCCAGGGACGTTGACGGGTTGCCCATAACCGCCCGCGATAGAGGCTGATATCCAACCGTGGGATTTCACCGGTGTGCTCATGGGGTTCGTTGGGCGATAACTGGCGATTGAGCTGAAGTTCAAGCTGTTGCAGCGCCTGCTGGGTTTGTGCCTGCGCTTCACCGGGGAAAAAATCCGTTGCGGCGATAGCGGTGAAGTTTTTGCGCAGTTTACGCAGCTGTCTGGTTGCTTCTTGCAGGGAACTACTGGCCAATTCTTTTATTGGGGGCAGCTCGTGTAAAAGATGGGCGTAATCATCCTGACGATCAAACAGGCCGCTGAATTGGCCAGCATCTTCGGTATCGACCAGGAGCACATAGGCTGAGCCTTCACTTGCCTCTACTTCTTGCAGCAAGCCATCGAACAATTGCTGATGTTCTGGTCGATGGGGAAGCAGATAAACGCCGTCACGCAATACTGCTGCACCGGAGGACTTGAGGGTTCGCCATACCCGCATACGCACTGTCGCGTTTTGGGTGGGCAGGGATAAGATCAGTAATACCCATTTCATATATTGTAGATTTAGTTACACAAAGGTAGGAAAGTCTACAATATTTTATCGATGGTGTACAGCGGCCAGAATGATCCATGATCGTGGCGGTAACATTACCAGCTTTGGTATTTGGGTTTGGCCCGATACATTGATTCTGCCCCGAATGTTGACCGAATCATTCAGCATCCATCAGGGTTGCCATCTTCTCCATTAAGATAATTGACGCATTATTGCTGAGCTGCTGGCCTTCCTCGATATACTCCCAGACGGTGGCATCGCTCTTCCAGCCGCCTTGTTTCTTGATCAACTCAAAATCCACTCGCTCACGCGCTGCCGATGTGGATAACCCTCTACGGAAACTGTGGCTACTGAGTTCAGGCACAAAATCAAACTCACAGGCTTGCCCCAGCGTTTTGAGCAAAGCATTGACCGCACCTGGAGCCAGCGCTTTTTCCTGAATGTGATCCCAGCGGTTGGTGGGACGAAACACCGGACCGCTGGTGATGCCCGCTGCATCTAACCAAGTTTTCACGGCGGTAGCCGGACAACAAGCGGCCTTTCCGTAAGGTAAAGCTCGCATTAAACCCATGCCTTGCTGGTCGGTCTTGGAGCGCGGCAACCGGATGAGCAGCCCCTCCGGCTCCCAAACCAGATCATTGACCTGAAGAGCAACCAGCTCACTGCGACGCAAGGCGCCGAAGAACCCGGTGAGTACCAAGGCAATATCCCGGTATTTCTTTTTGTTGTCCGGTAAGTGCCGCAAGTAATTTACTAGTTGGGCGATGTGCTCCAAGCGCAACGCCTTGGCCTTGCGCTTGGGCTGTCCATGGGTGCGGCGAATGCCCTCCATGGTTTTACATACCAGCGGATCACGAACCGGGTCAGTCAACCCTTGGTAGTGGTGCCATTGGCTAACGGCCGTGAGGTGAAGGGCGAGAGTCCGGCTATTCAGCACATCGGCCTTGGCCACCAGGTAACGCACCAGGGTATCCCGATCCGTGGGCAACCGCCCGCCCCATTTTTCGAACTGCCGAATCGCTGAACGGTAGGCTGTTCGCGTGTTATTGGAGGTCGCCGCTTGCAGATAGTGGCGCAGTGAGTCGGATTCTGCCAGCGACGGCAAAACTGATTGCTCACTACGTAATGGCGAATCCGATGTGAGTTTGGGTGTGTAGTTATCCATGGTTATCCCTTTTCTGTGGGTCGCTGGAAGGCACCAATGTACTGGTGTTACAAACATCAATTTTTCATTTCTCACTCATAACCCACGATAACATTCATTATCGAAGGTTACTATTTAATTTTTATTGGCTGCATAAAAGTCAATATATTATGTTATATTACGTGCTATGTAATACGTTACTAAATAATCACCGAGGGAAACTGTCATGGCTCGCGCCGGAATCACTTACTACGATGTCTCGAAAGCCGCAGAGGCTATCAAAATCCAGAACCAGGAGCCTACCGTAGATCGTGTCCGCGAGCATTTGGGAACCGGCAGCAAAAGCACCATTGCACCACTACTCAAGCGCTGGCGGTCAGATAATGGGGAGGTGGTCGATGTGAGCGGGTTGCCGAATGATCTCGTCGAGGTAGTAAAAGCCTTACATGAACGGGTTCAGCAGATGGCCGACCAGCGCATCGCGCAATCCCGCGACGAATTCAAGGCATCGAATGATCAACTCCGGAAAGAATTGACTGAGGCCCGTAACAGCATCGCGCAGCTTACCGACCGCCAACAGGATCTGAACGCCCAGCTATCGCAAATTACCGAAGCAAAAGCCCTGCAAAGCAAGTCCCTGGAAGATGTACGCATTAAGCTAGCAACGGCAGAGGCTCAACGCGACGAAGCCCTTTCACGAACTGCTGAATTAAAGGAAAGCGTTGCAGAACTCAAGCAGGAAAATAAGGATATTCGTGATCACTTTGAACACTACCAGCAACGCACCGCCGAAGATCGGCAGCAGGAACGCGAGCAATTCCACGTGGTTAACCAGGGCCTGAAAGACCAGATTCAAGACCTGCAACACCGGCTCATCCAAGCCGAGTCAAGCGCGTCCGAACTGATAGACACTAATGCGCACTTACAACGACAAACGCATGAGCTCGAACAGGCCAATGCGATGAACAAAAGCACCTTGGATAGACAAGTGGTCGATATCGAGAACTTGGAGCATCGACTTAACGACGCCTCGGCAAAAAGCCGGGAGCAGCAACATAAAAGTGAACAACTGGCGGATAATATTGCCGCACTTACCAGCCAGAAAGCAGATGCCGATAAGCAAGTGGCCGTACTATCCCAAGCATTGGAGGCCACTAAAACGGATCTGATAGTCTCTCAGAATAGAGTGGAAGCTCTGTCCGATGAGAACAGGTTGATTCTTCAGGAAAAAGCGGTGATTCAGGGACAGTTTAAGCAGCTTCAGGATTCGCTATCTCGGTAAGGATTTTATCCAGCCTTTGTCAGAAAAGCTAAATGAATCAATGTCTTATTTGCAAAGTGGCTAATTCCAACGCTTTTACCGGCCGGACCTCAATTTGCTCTTGAGTGAGTTCAATATGGCCTTCGTCATGTTCTTCGTGATCAGGCTCCTCATGTTCGTGATTTTCTTCGTCGTGGTTTTCTTGTGCATGGTCTTCTTGTACATCCTCTTGGTGTCCGAGATCTTCTTCTTGATGATCTGTCTCGGCCAAAATTTGGCCTGATACCAAGCTGAGGCAACAAGCCGCTAGACAGATAAGCTTTGTTGTCATTGAAGTATTGGAAATCATTGTGCTGTTCCTGAAAAGGTGGAGTCTTCGCCGTATTGAGTGCTTGCCAGGGGCTCAGCCGTAAGCTGCTCAATTTCCGCGCCGTAGGTTAATGCCGCCGCCGCTGCCTCAATTTGAGTGCGCTCTGCACTCAGCAACTCTTGGCGGGCACTGACATAATCGAGATAGCCGTAGCGACCTCGTTGGTAGGCCGCCTGGGTTTCGACCAAAGCTTCTTTAAGGGCCGGAATAATGGCAGTGCGTAAGGTGGTAACCGTTGTTATGGCTTGCTTGCGGTTGTGAAAGGCTCGAAATAGCTGGGTGTGTAAGTCGAGCAGGGTGACCTCACGTTGAACTGACACCTCATGTTGTTCCGCAAGTGCGGTCGATACGGCACCGGAATTTCGCTTACCGGCAGACAGCGGGACGCTAAAGCCTGCAACCAAAGCAGTGTCATCGCTTTCCTGCATGCGTCGCACACCCAATGACCATGTAATATCGGCTCGGGATTGGGTTCTAGCCAGTCGTACTTCAGCCTCTTTTAAACGCGCCTGTGTCGCGAATATATCTATCGCTGGATTCCGTTTCACTTTGGCGAGCAACACCTCAAATTCAACGTCGTTGCCAAACTGAAATAGATCCCCCTCAGCCACCTCAAAATCCGGGGTAGTCACTCCCCACAAAGCAGATAACGCCACTTTGAGGTACGACAGCCGCTGTTGCTCTGCCAGTAACGCAAGCTTCGCTTGCTCGGTTGCGGCTTGTGCTCGTTTAACTTCGGCCTCGGGGGTTGCGCCTGCCTTAGCGCGCTTTTCAACAATGCGTAAGCTGTCGTTGGCCAGTTGGGCTGCGTCTTTTGCCAGCTCGACCAATGCCTGAGCGGCCAGAACTTCAACGTAGCGGCGTGTGACTTCACCCAATAACGATAAAGATTCCACTTGTTGTTGGGCGTACAGAATGGAGCGATTGCCATATGCCACACCTTTGCGGGCTGAGCGTTTGTCGCCCATTTCGATCACTGAAGACAAAGCAATTGTTAGCTCGGCGGCGTTTAAACCCGAAAAAGCACCGCTGCCGGCGATGTTTTCTGCATCAACACTCAACTCATAACCGGGCCGCAATTGCGCGGCTTTTGCTTGTGCCTCAAGTGCGGCGTAGCGGTAGGGGAATACGGCAAGGGATGGATTCTCAGATAATGTGCGCTGCACCGCTTGGGTGAGCGTAATGGCTGAGTTTTCAGGCGCCGCATTAAGCCCTGAAGAAAACGTAAACAATAAAAAACTGAACAGAACGCCGCGCTTGCAGATGTAGCGCAGAGCACGATTCCACGCCCTATAACTAGGCGCAGTATGTAGTGGTAACATGAAGTAGATCCTACTTATTTAAGATAATGCCAACCGCGCATCGCGATAAAAACGACAGCGCAGGAAAAAACTTAAGCAGTAAAATCAGACGATAGGAGGTCGGTACAACGACGAGGATGGTGCCACAGGAATAATGGCTTGGTAGGCGTTATGCCGCGGATGTTTATACAAATAATCCGTAGCGCTGAGACTGTCGGATAGATACACATGGCAATGACAGCCATGGTGGTGGCAGTGAAATATTTCGTCGATAGCAAGGTCTTGCTCGGAAGTATTGCTAACCGTCGAGTGTTCTGGTGTTAACTCGGCTGCATCATTTGCGTATTCCGAAGAATGGGGCACTAACTCTGAATCATCAAAAGGATGCACATCCGCGGCAGCGATCACAGATTGCAATGCAATCAAGATCAATAGCAGATAAGACAGTACTTTGCGATTCATAAACCGAAGTTAAAACCCGTGAAGTTAAGTAAGCCATGAACCTTAGCATCTTCAGCGCTAGATTCAATATGAACTAAACCGTTTTTCCCGCACCTTACTTAAATCCGGAAATAAACTCTTTACTATGGTATTCCTGTTGTAGGTAACACAATTCCGGTCGCATCAGGGTTCCGGCACGTTAGTTTTAACAAACAGGAGGCATCAGATGTCGATTTCAGAATTAGATAAAGAGCTTAATAAAGATAGTCTCAATACTCTATCCAGCTTCGAAGCTGGCGGTAAAACCTACCATTATTACAGCCTGCCCAAAGCCGCAGAAACGCTCGGCGATTTGAACCAACTACCTTTCTCGCTCAAAGTGCTCACCGAAAATTTACTCCGCAATGAAGACGGTACCACAGTAGAGCGCAAGCACATTGATGCTATGGCGAAATGGCTGAAAGACCGCAAATCAGACACCGAAATTCAATTCCGCCCCGCGCGCGTGCTGATGCAAGATTTTACCGGTGTGCCCGGCGTAGTCGACCTTGCCGCCATGCGTGCTGCCGTGGAAGCGGCGGGCAAAGATCCCGCAATGATCAACCCACTCACTCCGGTAGATTTGGTGATCGACCACTCGGTCATGGTTGATCACTTCGGTGATGCCTCCGCCTTTAAAGATAACGTTGCCATCGAGATGGAACGTAACCAAGAGCGTTACGAGTTTTTGCGGTGGGGCCAGCATGCGTTTAATAACTTCCGGGTCGTGCCACCGGGTACCGGTATCTGCCATCAAGTTAATCTCGAATACTTAGGCAAAACGGTCTGGCATAAAGCCATTGGTGACAAAACAGTAGCCTACCCAGATACATTAGTGGGTACGGATTCTCATACCACCATGATCAATGGGCTGGGCATTCTTGGTTGGGGCGTGGGCGGCATTGAGGCTGAAGCTGCCATGCTAGGCCAGCCGGTATCCATGCTGATCCCTGAAGTAGTGGGCTTTAAGGTCAGTGGTAAACTCAAAGAAGGGATAACCGCTACTGACCTAGTGCTGACCATTGTCGAAATGCTGCGCAAAAAAGGCGTTGTTGGTAAATTCGTCGAATTTTATGGTGACGGTTTGCAAGACATGCCCGTGGCTGATCGAGCGACCATTGCCAACATGGCACCGGAATACGGCGCGACTTGTGGCTTCTTCCCGGTAGATGAGCAAACCATCAAATACATGCGCCTAACCGGTCGTGAAGAAAGCCAGCTGGAGTTGATCGAAGCGTACGCCAAAGCTCAAGGGTTATGGTGTGAGCCGGGGCATGAGCCTATCTATACCGACAAGCTTGAACTGGACATGGGCGAAGTGGAAGCAAGCCTTGCCGGCCCTAAGCGCCCACAAGATCGTGTCGCTTTAAAAAACATGAAAGCGTCGTTTGAGTTGTTGATGGCAACCGCCGAAGGCACAGAGCAAGCCCAAGAAACCAAACTCGATTCTGAAGGTGGCCAAACAGCGGTCGGCATTCACGACAGCTATGAGCTCACTTCCAGTCAGCCGCTAGAAATGAAAGGCGTTAAATCGCGATTAAATCCCGGGGCTGTGGTCATCGCCGCTATTACTTCTTGTACCAATACCTCGAACCCAAGTGTAATGATGGCTGCCGGTTTGATTGCCCAAAAAGCCGTCGAGAAAGGCCTTAAAACACAGCCTTGGGTTAAAACCTCGCTGGCGCCAGGTTCTAAGGTAGTCACCGACTATCTAAAAGTCGCGGGGCTAGATACTGACCTAGATAAACTTGGATTTAATTTAGTGGGTTACGGTTGCACCACCTGTATTGGTAACTCTGGCCCATTGCCCGATGAGGTTGAGAAAGCCATAACCGACGGCGACCTGACCGTGGCGTCAGTGCTCTCAGGTAATCGTAATTTCGAAGGGCGCGTGCATCCGCTGGTAAAAACCAACTGGCTGGCATCACCACCATTGGTTGTTGCTTACGCCTTAGCCGGCAACGTACAGATAGACCTGACCAAAGAGCCGCTCGGCATTGATTCAGACGGCGAGCCTGTGTACCTGAAAGACTTATGGCCACGCCAGCAGGAAGTGGCTGACGCGGTTGCTAAAGTAAACACCGAGATGTTCCACAAAGAATACGGCGCCGTGTTCGATGGTGATGCCATATGGCAGGGGATCGAATTCCCGAAAAGCAAAGTGTATGACTGGACTGACAACTCCACCTATATCCAGCACCCACCATTCTTTGAAGGGCTGCGAGAAGAGCCTGATGCGATTAGCGATATCAAGAATGCCAATATTCTGGCCTTGCTGGGTGACTCGGTAACTACCGACCACATCTCACCAGCGGGTTCCTTTAAGCCGGATACCCCTGCTGGCAAATACCTTCAAGCTAATGGCGTCGAACCAAAAGACTTCAACTCTTACGGCTCGCGTCGTGGTAATCATCAAGTCATGATGCGCGGCACCTTCGCCAATGTGCGCATAAGAAACGAAATGCTCGACAATGTTGAAGGCGGCTACACCAAGTTTGTGCCCACCGGCGAGCAGATGGCCATTTACGACGCCGCTATGAAATACCAAGGGCAGAAAACGCCGTTGGTTATTATTGCCGGTAAAGAATACGGCACCGGCTCCAGTCGCGACTGGGCCGCCAAAGGCACTCGTTTGTTGGGCGTTAGCGCCGTGGTCGCAGAATCTTACGAACGTATTCACCGTTCTAACCTGATTGGTATGGGCGTCATGCCGCTGCAATTTCCTGAGGGCACCAATCGCAAAACCCTCAAGCTGACCGGTGAAGAAACCATCAGCATCGAAGGCTTATCGGGTGAAATCACCACAGGGCAAACCCTAAAAATGACCATCACCTACAAAGATGGCTCAACCACAACCTGCGACCTTAAATCGCGGATAGATACCGCCAACGAAGCCGTGTATTTCAAACACGGTGGTATTTTGCATTATGTGGTGAGGGAAATGCTTAAATCTGCCTAAATATCTGAATAAAAGATCGGGTAGGGGAAGGCGATTAAAGCCCAGTGAGATTTAGCTTGCTGGGCTTTTTAGCTCTAGTCGATTGGTTTGAGCAGGCTTCGACTTCTCAAATTTCTAATAAGCTGAGTAGCAAGACGGCACCTTACATAATCTCTTTACGAAAAAAATAACTCGATTCCTAGCCCGGCGTTTCGATCAGGCGTACCCAAGGTGACAGAATATTGAGTCTCGCGGCGGCAAGTTTCAGGCAGACCAATAAAGGCACGGCAATAAGTACTCCAACAGCACCCCAGAGCCAGCCCCATAATACCACCCATAGTATTAATATCAGCGGATTCAGGCGCATGTTACGTCCCAATAGGGAAATCCTAAACAAAACCCCGAATTCCTCCATAGCAAATAAGAATCATTCGCATATATGGCCGATTACCTTTTAGGGTGTTACAGCAGACTGACAAGTTTTGGCTTGGTGATATTTAGATGTTTATGCTGGTATCGAAGCGCGGGATAATTTCGGTTAGTACTAGAGTCCCATCAGGCCGACGGCGTAAGGCAGTTATTGAAAGATTGTGGCCAAATCTTTCCTTACTCCAACGACCGTTTCGAATAGCTGCAAACTTAGCTTTGCCGCTAGTGCGTTTTTTTTGAAACGTCGTTTGGTTGGGTTATTCTAAAGATTCTTTGATGTTCATCCGGCAACCGGCGAAAAGCTGACCATGCGTTTTTTGAATCGTCCAAATAGCCCAAGGGTAGTTTCGTAGGCTTCTGCCAAGCTGGTAAAGGGAAGAGGAGTATTGCCATCGTCTGGGTCACCTAGCGCTAAAGATGTTAGATCAGACAAGTTTTCAATATGTTCCGTGGTGTCTTGCGGGACTGCAGTAAAACCTTCTTCTGCAGTGGAGTCCGGCGCTATGCTCTCCTCCATCATCTTTATCGAGACCGCAGTGGACGATGGGATATCCTCGGCGATACGGTGCGCAAATTCCATTAATTTAGGTTCGGCGGGCATGAGGAGCAGTGCGTCTTCATGTGCATTATTTTGCACTCTCAAAATTCTCCCCAGAACTTGTCGAAAATACAATTCCGTCTTGACTCTAGTAAGGTGACAGCACACCTGTAAACGCGGAATATCAGTCCCTTCGCTAATCATTCCTACCGAAACAATCCATTTGGTGTTCGCATTACGAAATTGTTGAATTGCCTGCTGGGAGTCTTCATGCATGTAGGTAACTATGGCCGGAATCTCTCCACAGATGTTTTCTAAAATTGTAGCGATGAGCATGGCATGCTCTACTGAAGCCGCCACAATAAGTCCACCCGCGTTGGGATTGGACTTCCTAATTGAGCTTAGGCTTTTCTGACTAAGTTCTATTAAGTATTGAATGAGCGTTCTGTTTTCAAGAAGTTGCTGGTAGGTGCAATGCGAGCTCTTTAGGAGATCATTAATCGAACGATACACATCCTCCTTGCCTTCGCATTTCACGGAAATTTTTTCATTGTCAATGCCGGTAATTCTAGGAGTGCGGCACACGCCATCCTTGATTGCTTGCGCCAAGCCGTAGGTATAGTCGCAATGGACCGTTCCTTCATGACATTAGGACGTCAATGCAATAGGGATGCGATCCGAACGCCATGGAGTGCCCGTCAGCGCAAGACTATATGTCGCATTACCTTGAATATGCTGGATGATTTTTTGGCCCCAGGCATTGGCGTTACCGAGATGATCGCCTGCGCAGTGGTGTATTTCATCAAATATCACCAGCGTACGGTGCGACGTCAGTAGTGACCAGAACGTTTGGTCGAGGTTGAGCATGGATTGATAGGTCAGCACATGGCCTTTCGCTCCCAACAGTCCATCCAATCGATATCCGAGAACGCCCTCCAATGTGGCCTGAAAGGAGCTGGAAACATTGATGGAAGGGGAGAAGCAGAACACTAGATCAATCTCACCACTATTCAGTAGTTTTTTCGCAACGGTAGACGCCATGAAAGTTTTACCTGCACCAGGCGTGGCCAGACAGAGAAAGTGGGCTTGACCATTACGGTACCGAGATAAACAGCGTGACACAGCTTCACGCTGCCAACGTCTTAACTTCATAAGGGGTTACCGCAAATTGTTCGATGAGAGAAGACTTTCCAATGCCTTGATTTTTCCGAGGAGCAGGGCGCTACGTTCCCTTGCCTCAGCATAAAGAGACTGTGCTTCTTCGCTGAATTCAGGCAATTCTTTACAAAGAGATTCGTATTCCTCTGCCTCGCCCAATGCACACAACATGTCGGATCGGTGCTTACTGAGTCTCTCACGTAATGCCGCGACAGGTTTTTTGGGCTGAATCTTTTTGGGTTTTGCTTTTGCTAGTGCTTTTACTGGCGGGGCAGCTTTGGGTGGTAAAGTAGAGAGTGCACTGGCCGGCTTCTTTAGGCTGGAATACTGAGATCTAAACTTTTGCGTAAGCTGGTATTTAGGCCAACCACCATCGTCTGGCAATTTCTCCATTAGTCCCGCTTTCATCAAACGCACCATATTTCGATAGACAAACTGTCTCGCCGGCTTCTTACTTCTGTGCGGACTTTCTGGGCGATCCAGATAGTATGTCGTCAGCATCGCTACCGTGAAGGAGTCTCCTTGTAGCGCGGTGAGCGCATGAAGGAGTTCGGGTTTTATCTGAATCGTACTCATGAGGTATTTTGTCGCGTGTGTTGTCTCGAATTTCGCGACATTCTGCATTGTCTCTATCATCGAGACAATGAAACCGTCCTCCTACTCACCTCATTACGATAAACTGCGCGCTTGGATGAAGCAAAAGCGGGAGGAGAGCGGTTTGTCCTTAAGAGCGGTCTCCGAGGAATTAGGCCGTCATCATTCTGTGATCGGCAAGATGGAGCAGGATCGCCGCAAGATCGAGCTTTTAGAATTTGTAGAGTACTGTCGTGTCATCGGTGCCGATCCTCATGAAGGACTTGACGTAATGCTCTCAAAAATCCGCTGAAAACGGAGCTTCACTTTCCATGCACAGTTACAGCGTGCTAGCCGCAGTTAGACCTAGCCAAATCAATAATGACTATGTGTATCTAATCCCCCTCATTCGTTCCCTTCCCGGACCTCAGAGCACAATCATACTGAATCGCCCGGTTTTGATTTGGGTCAAGCTCTTAAGTGTAGGTTTGAACCATTATGTAATTGGGTTATCCTATGTAGAGATTGATCTTAATTTGGGCTGATGTGTGACTTCAAAATATACCAACAAAAGGCGCCTTCTTTGGGTGTTCATCGCGCTACTGGCCTATTCGGTCCAGTCGTTAGCGTTTGTCGGTACCATGGATAATCCAGCATCTGCTCCTGCTGACCAAATGATGAGCGGGTGTCATGGTGACCACGATAAGTCGGTCAAACCCCACAGTGATAATACCCCTGCAGATTGTTGTGAGGATGGCTGTACTATGATGGGCTGTCACACCGCCAGCGCTCTTGTCGGCAGCCTGAACACTCCTGTATTTAACGTGCGTCAAATGCAAAGTCAGAATGTTAACTTGGGTTTAGTCGCAAAATTATCCAGCTCCCTCTATCGTCCCCCAATTCTCCGCTAACACAGGATTAGTCCGTCTACAGTCGGACCGTTAGCGGGGGCATTTGCCCTCAAAAATTTCATGCTCCGATTAATGGAGCCGAATATCGAGGGTATTCTCGTGAATCTTTTATCCAAAAGTCTAATTCTATTTGTTTTTGCCGTTCTGGCTGCCTGTTCTGCGTCTGAAGCGCCAAAGGCGCAGGAAGGAATTGCGCTTGAAGTCTTCAAAAGTCCAACCTGTGGGTGTTGTGGTAAGTGGGTCACTCATCTTGAGGAATCGGGCTTTAACACCACCGTTCGAAATCAAAACTCGCTTGATAGCATTAAGAAAAAGCTGGGTGTTCCCGCCAATATGCAAACTTGCCATACCGGAGTGAGTGCGGATGGTTACTTTTTTGAAGGGCATATTCCTGCCAAATTCATCACAGCTTTTTTAGCTAACCCTCCTGAAAACGCCGCTGGATTGGCCGTGCCTGGTATGCCAGCCGGAAGTCCGGGAATGGAAATGGGCGATCGTTTTAACCCATACAGTGTGATTCTGGTGAAAAAGGACGGTACTACCGAGGTATATGCCGAAGTCGCGTCCCTTGAGGAGCAACATCAATGATCGGCAATTCACAATACAAAATACGCCCTTTGTGCGTGGCGCTCGCGCTAGTTTGGAGCGGCATTTCAGTCGATTTGCATGCTGAGCAATACAGTTTGCTGGAGGCCATCGAAAAAGCACAATCACAGGACCCATGGCTCGATGGGAGCCGGTTTCGTGAGGAAAGCTTAGAGTCTTTGAGTATTAGTGCGGGCACACTTCCCGATCCGACGGTCAGTCTCGGGATTGCTAATTTACCTATCGATAGCTTCGATTTTGCGCAGGAAGGAATGACGCAGTTTAAGGTGGGTGTTAGCCAAATGTTTCCGCGGGGCAAGACACTGGCCCTGCGCCAGGAAAAGTTAGAAAAAATGAGCCAAATGCAGCCGCTTGTTCGGGAGGATAGAAGGGCACAAGTGTCGGTGACAGTGGCTCAGCTTTGGCTGGAGGTGTATCGCAGTCAAAAGACCATCGCATTAATAGAGCAAGATCGAAGCTTGTTCGAGCATCTTGTCGATGTGGCGCAGTCGAGTTACACCACGGCATCTGGACGAACTCGGCAGCAAGATCTGATTCGGGCGCAGCTGGAGCTGACCCGTTTGGAAGACCGTTTGACGATGCTGAGACAACGACGGGAATCGCAATTGGCACAATTGGGGGAGTGGTTGGCAGATTCCAGCTATGAACTGGATATCGAAATGCCGAGCAATTTGGGAGCTGGACATCTCAACGATCCCCTGATTAATGAAATTGAGACAGACATAAGGGCTCAAAAACTCGCACAAATATTGATGGCACACCCAAAAATTCGAAGTGTTGACCAGAAAATCAGCGCCGAAGAATCGGGAGTGAAACTGGCGAAGCAAAGCTATAAGCCACAATGGGGAATCAATGCTAGCTATGGGTATCGTGATGCCGATCCAATGGGTAATGATCGAGCCGATTTTTTCTCTGTTGGGGTGAGTTTGGATGTACCGCTATTCACCGGTAAGCGTCAAGACAAACAAGTGCAAGCGGCAGTCGCAGAACGCGAAGCTATTAAAACCGAACGTACCTTGGTGCTACGTCAATTGCGTTCAGGCTTTGAAACGGCCGAAAGTCAGTACCGCCGCTTACTCGATCGACGAGAACTCTACCGCTCACGGCTCTTGAAAGAAATGTCTGAGCAGGCGGAGACTTCATTGACAGCCTACACCCACGACGACGGTGATTTTGCCGAAGTGGTTCGTGCACGCATTGCCGAACTCAATGCGCGTATTGAGGCACTGAATGTCGAGGTCGACATTCACAAAATCGTTGCACAGCTGAACTACTTCCTGAATCCCTCCCACAGCAAAAATAGCGCAGTACTGACCGATGTGTCCAGTGCTTCTGGAGAGCTAATTGACCATGAATAACTCAAAAAAACTCACTCCCATTTCTATCGCGGCTGCAATTGGGGGCCTCGTCGCAGGTATTGCGCTTACGTTGATATTTTCGGGAGGAGGAGAAACCAATAGCGGGAAATCCGCCTCAACGGAAAAACAACCACTGTATTGGGTGGCCCCAATGGACCCCAATTACCGCCGAGATAAACCTGGTAAATCGCCCATGGGCATGGACCTAATTCCCGTCTACGAAGGTGGTGAAAAGGCGAATGACGAAGGGCCCGGTACGATCAGCATTTCACCTGATGTCATCAATAATCTCGGTGTGCGGACTGGGCTGGTCGAGCGCAAGCCTCTGCACAGTGAAATCGTCACAGTGGGGTACGTCAAGTATGACGAAGATCAGCTGGTTCATATTCATCCTCGCGTTTCCGGTTGGGTTGA
Organism: Thalassolituus oleivorans MIL-1; assembly: GCF_000355675.1. Classification (NCBI taxonomy): domain Bacteria; kingdom Pseudomonadati; phylum Pseudomonadota; class Gammaproteobacteria; order Oceanospirillales; family Oceanospirillaceae; genus Thalassolituus; species Thalassolituus oleivorans. Next base: position 1,833,922 of record NC_020888.1, read on the forward strand.
GAAGCTTTACGTGAAAGCGGCGGGGGATCGAGTTGACTTGGGTGCGCCACTGTATGCACTTTACTCCCCTGAATTGGTGAATGCGCAAGAAGAGTTATTGCTCGCCTTAAACCGCAAAAATTCGCGTTTAGTTCAGGCCTCAGAAGATCGTTTGAAAGCCTTACAAATACCGCCGGCGTTTATTCAGCAACTTAAGCGTACTCTCGCGATTCAACAAACAGTAACTTTCTATGCACCACAAAAAGGGGTAGTTGATAACCTTAATATCCGAGAAGGTTTTTTTGTTCAGCCGGGCACGACCATGCTGAGCATTGGAGCGCTCGACCAAGTGTGGGTTGAGGCGGAAATTTTCGAGCGTCAAGCCTCGCTTGTGAGTGTCGGCGACCCCGTCACGATGACCCTGGATTATCTACCGGGTAAGACCTGGACAGGACGCGTCGATTATATATACCCAACACTAGACAGTAAGACCCGCACAGTGAGATTGCGCCTGCGTTTCGACAATCCAGATGAAGCGCTTAAACCGAATATGTTTGCCCAAGTTTCGGTGCATGCAGATAGCTCCGAGCCGCTGTTGGTCATTCCTCGTGAAGCGCTGATACGTACTGGGAGCCAGGATCGCGTCGTACTCGCACTTGGAGAAGGCAGTTTTAAATCGGTTGCCGTGAAGGTCGGTCGGCAGGACCAATCCATTGCTGAAATACTCGATGGCCTTAAAGAAGGTGAAAAAGTCGTGACGTCGGCGCAGTTTCTCTTAGATTCTGAATCCAGCAAAACCTCGGATTTCAAACGTATGCATCATGGCGATGACAAGCCAAGTTCGGTGTGGGTCCCAGGCGAAATCCAAAGTCTTATGCTCAATCATCGAATGGTTACAGTCACCCACGAAGCCATTGATGCCTGGGAGTGGCCAGTTATGACCATGGATTTTCAGGTGAATCCTAAAGTGGATATCGAGGCTTTATCCCCTGGAACACGTTTACATATGGAAATTACCAAGTTGGACAGTGGTCAGTACGAAATAACGGGAACACATATTATGTCTTCTGCATCCGAAAAGGATGATGCTTCGAAAGCAGCCGATCACTCCACGAAGGGTCACAGTCAAATGAATCATACGGAAATGAACGATGGTCAAATGAATGAAACAAAGGCAACTAGCAGTCAAACGGATAATGGCGAGATTGATCATTCTCAAATGGACCATAGTCAGATGGATCACTCCAACATGGACCAAGACAACATGAACCACGGAGGGCAATAGATCATGATTGAATCCATTATTCGTTGGTCTGTGGGCAACCGTTTTTTTGTGCTACTCGCTACATTTATTCTTGTCGGTGTTGGACTGTTTTCCTTGAAGCAAACACCGGTGGATGCAATTCCGGATTTAAGTGACGTCCAAGTTATTATTAAAACGTCTTACCCCGGACAAGCACCACAGGTGGTCGAAGATCAAGTGACTTATCCACTGACGACAGCCATGTTGTCAGTGCCTGGCGCGGTTACTGTGCGTGGTTATTCCTTTTTTGGCGACTCATTCGTTTACATCATTTTCGATGAAAAAACGGACCTCTATTGGGCGAGAAGTCGTGTATTGGAATATTTAAGTCAAGTCGCTCCGTCTTTACCTCCTGCCGCTAAGCCACAATTAGGGCCGGATGCAACGGGTGTGGGCTGGGTGTACATTTATTCGCTGATTGATAGAACAGGCAAACATGACCTCAGCCAGTTGCGCAGCTTGCAAGATTGGTTTTTAAAATATGAATTGCAAACCGTGCCAGGCGTATCTGAAGTTGCTGCTATTGGCGGAATGGTTAAGCAATACCAAGTGACCGTGAACCCAGAAAAGCTGCGCGCGTTTGATATTCCACTATCGCATATTCAAATGGCCATTAAGCGCGCGAATCAGGAAGTAGGGGCTTCTGTAGTAGAAATGGCCGAAGCCGAATATATGGTTCGGGCGACCGGCTATATTCAGAGTGAAGAGGACCTTAGGAATATCCCGCTGGGTGTTAATGAAAACGGTACGCCTTTGCTATTAAAAGATGTTGCGGATATCGGTATCGGCCCACAAATGCGTCGCGGAATTGCCGAGCTCAACGGCGAAGGTGAAACCGTTGGCGGAGTTGTGGTGATGCGCTTTGGCGAAAATGCTCAAACAACCATCGATGGCGTCAAGGCAAAGTTGGAGCAATTAAAACAAGGTCTGCCAGAAGGGGTGGAAATTGTCACCGTATATGATCGTTCGGGATTGATTGATCGTGCAGTGGAAAATCTATGGCACAAGTTACTTGAAGAATTTGTGGTTGTGGCGTTGGTCTGCATGGTGTTTTTGTTTCATATTCGCTCATCTTTAGTGGCTATTTTCAGTTTGCCCGTCGGCATACTAACAGCATTTATGATCATGCACGCGCAAGGCATAAACGCCAACATTATGTCCCTAGGAGGTATCGCGATTGCGATTGGAGCGATGATCGATGGTGCTATCGTCATGATTGAAAATATGCACAAACATATGGAAAAAACACCACTGACAAACGAAAACCGCTGGCAAATTGTGGCTGAATCCGCGTCAGAAGTCGGGCCCGCTTTATTTTTTAGTTTGCTCATTATTACGGTGAGTTTTGTCCCAGTGTTTACGCTGGAGGCCCAAGAAGGTCGGATGTTTAGTCCGCTGGCATTTACCAAGACTTATGCCATGGCGGCGTCGGCTGCACTCGCAATCACTTTGGTCCCTGTTCTCATGGGCTACTTTATTCGGGGTCGAGTATTGCCCGAACATAAGAACCCGATAAACCGTTTTCTTACGGCCGTCTATATGCCGGTACTGAAAAAGGTGCTCACTTTTCCGAAAATGACGCTGGTTATCGCTGTATTGCTCCTTTCTACAGTGATGTGGCCGCTCGGAAAGATCGGCAGTGAATTTATCCCGCCATTGGATGAGGGGGATTTGATGTACATGCCCACCACTTACCCCGGTATTTCAATTGGTAAAGCCCGAGAGCTGTTGCAGCAAACCGACAAATTAATCGCGAGCGTGCCGGAAGTTAAAACTGTATTTGGGAAAATAGGGCGAGCAGATTCCGCTACTGATCCCGCTCCACTAACGATGATTGAAACGTTCATACAACTAAAGCCACAAAGTGAATGGCGCGACGGGGTTACTACCGAATCGTTGAAAAAGGAACTTGATGCTCTAGTAAAACTACCCGGTGTTACAAACGCTTGGGTAATGCCCATTAAAACCCGCATTGACATGCTGGCAACCGGGATTAAAACCCCCGTGGGGATAAAAATCGCCGGTCCGAATTTATCGGTTATCCAAGATATCGGCAAGCAGTTAGAGGTGATACTCAAAGATGTAGAAGGCACAGCGTCGGTGTACTCTGAGCGTGTTGCTGGCGGACGATATCTTAATGTGGATATTGATCGCGCTAAAGCGGCTCGTTATGGTTTGAATATCGCTGATGTGCAAGAAGTTATTGCATCCGCTATTGGTGGAATGAACGTTACCCAAACGGTAGAAGGGCTTGAACGCTATCCAGTCAATATACGGTACCCCCAGTCCTATCGGGATTCTCCACAGCAACTTGCTTTGCTTCCTATTGTCACCGCCCGAGGTGAGAGGATTGCCTTGGGTGATGTTGCTGATGTCATCATTGCCGACGGACCTCCAGGAATTAAAAGTGAAAATGCCCGGATCAATGGGTGGACATTCGTTGATATTGACGGCATCGATGTCGGCACTTACGTGGTAAATGCACAAAAAATCGTAGCAGAACAACTTGATTTGCCAGCGGGGTATTCAGTGGGTTGGTCGGGTCAATTTGAATATATGGAAAGAGCCAAAGAAAAATTAAATTACGTTATTCCTTTGACGTTGGCCATTATTGCCATTTTGCTGTTTATAAACTTCCGAAGTTTTATTGAGGTCGCAATTTTAATGGGCACCTTACCCTTTGCATTGATTGGCAGTATTTGGCTTATGTACTGGCAAAACTTCAACTTTTCTATCGCGGTAGGTGTGGGTTTTATTGCACTGGCAGGTGTAGCCGTAGAAATAAGCGTAATCATGTTGGTGTACCTCAATCAAGCTTGGCTTCGTGCTAAAGAACAGTCAGGTAAAGAGACTTTGTCCTTAGATGAGCTGCGTCAGGCTGTTACCGATGGAGCAGGACTTCGTGTTCGACCGGTAATGATGACGGCAGCGGCTGTGATTGTAGGCTTGCTCCCAATTTTATATGGGAGCGGCACAGGTTCAGAAGTAATGAGCCGTATTGCAGCACCGATGGTCGGCGGTATGGTGAGCGCTGTATTTTTAACACTACTAGTTTTGCCCGCAGTTTATTTTATGTGGAAAAAACGTGTCTCGTAACAACCAAGCCAGGTGCATTTAACTATGCACCTGGCTAGTTTTTAACAAGAAAGGAAATGAATAAATGAAAAATAAAATGTTACTTTCAAGTGTGGTTTTAGTCGTTATTATTGCATTGGGTGCATGTAGCTCGCAGACCTATCATAAAGCCCTAATGAAAGGTCAGATTGTAGATGTTGAAGATGGGAAGATAATGATGTGTATCGGTAGCCGAGAAGGCGCGAGTGAGGGGGATGAGTTTCGTGTTGTGCGTTCAACGTTTAGAAAAGATGTGGTTGAAGACGGAGAGTCGGATTACGAGCTAGTCGAAGTCGGGACCGTAAAAATATTAACTATCTTAAATGAACATTACGCTACAGCAAAAGTGCTGGATGGGGATGTGAAAATATACGATATCGCAGAAAAATAAGTAGTTTGTGGCTGCACTTAACCTTGTGACTTCGGGGTTAAGTGTCGTTTTGTCTTGGTTTTCGGGTAAGAATCGTAATTGTCCAGATTTGTTAGCAAGAAGAGAAAAGAAATCGATGCTGGATGAGTTTGGCAATAAATATCGCTCCGTGCGCCTGGTCTTACTCGCGTCGGGGAAGGCGTAAACGTATTTACAATGGGACAAACGTATGGCTAGTATAAACGACGTACCTGATCACGGCAGTGAGCCCGTGAGTGATAGCATTGCGGACCGATTAAATCGAAGTTGTTTTTGTAAAACATTGGACCGCACGCAGCTCCACACCTTTTTGCAGACCGATACTCTCAATCAAGATGTACTCGCCACCCATCCACAATTGTTCTCGAATACGAGCGTCTTTATTTCGCCACTTCATGCAGAGCAAATGCGTCACATTATTGGTGCGATTGCACAAGTTGTTAAACTTTCTGGATACGAGCGACAAGTATTAGAGCAGGCTCCTAACATAGGGACGAATGGTATGGAGACCGAAGGTGTATTTATGGGCTATGACTTTCACATGAGTGAACAAGGCCCAAAACTTATTGAAATTAATACCAATGCAGGTGGTGCATTACTAAATGCAGCGCTAGCGAATGCTCAAGTAAAATGTTGTCGTGTAGAAAATATACCTTTACCACTATTAAAAACAGACATTGAAGCAGAGTTCATGGCTATGTTTTTACACGAGTGGGCATTACAGCGCGAAGACAAGCCGCTTAAAGTCATCGCTATTATTGATGAAAATCCAAAGCAACAATTTTTATATCCTGAATTTGTAATGGCGCAACGTTTGTTCGAAAAAGCAGGATTAACCGCCGTTATTGCCGACCCTAGTGAGCTAGAACTTATTGATGGTAAACTTCAATGTCAAAATCAGATTATTGATTTAGTTTACAATCGGTTAACTGATTTCACCTTAGAACAGAAAGAAAATCTAGCACTGCGCCAAGCTTTTGAAACTAATGGAGTAGTTGTGACGCCAAATCCATATCATCACGCACTCTACGCAAATAAGCGTAATCTCATTCTATTAAGTGATGGGTATGCATTAGCTCATCTGGGAGCAAATGAAGGGGATATTGCTATTTTACAGGCAGGTATTCCAGCCACATATAGAGTTACGAATGAGAACGCTACGGAGCTATGGCAAGACCGAAAGCAACTCTTTTTCAAGCCTGCTACGGGCTTTGGTAGTCGTGCGACTTATCGTGGCGACAAACTCACCAAGCGAGTATGGAATGAAATATTAAAAGGTGACTATGTCGCGCAAAAAATAGTGATGCCGAGTAAGCGAGGGATGTTGGTCGATGGACAAGAAACGACTTTGAAGATGGATCTTCGCGCTTATGTTTATGCCGGCGAAATTCAATTATTGGCGGCCCGTCTTTATCAAGGGCAAACAACTAATTTTAGAACTGAGGGTGGTGGCTTCGCGCCAGTCTTTATTGCTGACCTAGCTCCTGACTGACGACTAAATCCAGGACCGACAATCTTTTTTTAAAAGTAGGGGAACAGTGACGCATCTCACTGATCATTAGTACTGAAGGGCCAATAGATTAATCATAGTAAAGTCGACTGCATTAATGATCCATTGATTTCAATTTACTTTTGGTATCTATAATCAAGAACTGGCCATCTACATATCCTCAAAGCGATTTGTCGATTGCACCATGCGCATCAATTCGTGCTCTTCTAACAATCGGAGTGACGTCAACATTTCCCGAGCAGAAGGTATATCCGCCCGCGAGGCGAGAAAACGATAAAGTTCAATTACCTGTTGGTGCTGATTGACAATTATCTCGATTATCTGCTCGGAATCAAGCTCGGAAAAAGGTGCATCGCAGTGTGCATGCTGAACGACAGGCTGTTTGTTGACATATTCGTAGCACCAAGTATTCAGTGCGTGTTCATTACCTGTGGTTTCAAAGCCATTGACAACCTTTGTCAGGCTTTCTTCGTGATCTGAGAGATAAGCTAGAATCATCCTAGCTCGTTCGTCGGTGTTCTTATCTACACAGTGAGATAGGCACTGACTTAAGTGTTGGTGAAATTCCTTGGTCCAGAGCAGTACATCTCTTAAGGTTTCAATTTGCATGATAATATCCTCTAGCTATTTTTGTTTAGTTCCCGACTATTGATGTTAAATCAGCTGAGCGCACGCTGTACTCATACTCTTGTTAATGATGCGCATGCTCATTTTTATTGCTTTTTCCATACTTGAGAAAAGCCCATTCAGTGATCAAAATAGCCGTCATTGTTAGTATTGAAACGATGATAACGAAAGGATCAGAATTGATTTTTACCCAAACGAACCCACCCAAAACTACCAAGTTTAAAAAAATAGAAATGCTGGGTATCACTGCATTTGCCTTTAAGTCTTCACGCAAGTGACGTAGAACACCCCATTGAATAGCGATATCCATAATCAAGTAAAAAACGATGCCTAAAGCAGCAATGCGCGTGAGGTCAAAGAATATTGTGAGAATTAAACCCAACACAACGGTGTAAACAAGCGTATGCTTTTGAATCCTACCTGACATGCCAAAATGGCTATGAGGTACAAGTTTCATTTCCGTTAGCATCGCGAGCATACGTGACACCGCAAAAATACTTGCAACGATGCCACCGGTTGTTGCCATGATCGCGATCGCAACGGTGAACCAAACGCCAATGTCGCCGAGTGCTGGCTTGGCTGCTGCGGCCAAAGAGTAGTTCTGGGTCTCGATGATTTCATCAAGTGATAGATTGCTGGAAACTGCGAACCCCACTAATAAGTAAATGACCACGCAAGCAGAAATGGAAATAATTATCGCCTTGCCGATATTTTTTTTGGGGTCTTTAACTTCCGATCCACTATTTGTAATAGTGGTAAACCCTTTAAATGCAAGGATGCCGAGTGCCGTAGCGCCAAGAAAATTGCCGATGCTTCCTCCCGCTTCAGATTGACTGGCGAAGTCAACGTTAATTGAGTCTGCAACCCACACGCCGATCAAACCAAATATTATGATGCCAGAGATCTTGAGAACGCCAATAAACGAAGCAATACTCTGAATTAGTTGATTGCCTAACAGGTTGACAATAAAAGCAAAAATAATAAGACCTGCGCCAAGAAGTGAAACCATGTAACCGTCTTGATCTCCTCCGAACAATTGCATGCTATATGAACCGAATGTTCGTGCGAGAAAACTTTGAGCAATTACCATTGAAAAGTACATTAATAGTGCATTGAAGGCCGTGGGCAAACTGTGACCATAAGCTTTATGAAGATACATGCCTATGCCTCCGGCGGAGGGGTAAGCAGACGATATCTTAATGTAGGAATAGGCGCTAAAAGACACAACAATTGCTGCGGCCAGAAAGGCCAATGGAAAAAGTGGGCCGGTCATTTCGGCGATCTGACCGGTAAGCGCAAAAATACCCGCGCCGATCATGACGCCTGTGCCTAGCATTACAGTGCCCCATAAAGACAAACTATTCGATTTATAATGACTTGATCGTTCAGTTTCTTGAGACATATTTTGTCCTTTCAATTTATTTTAGTGAGAAGGGCCATCGACTGGAAGATGTATGGTGAATGTCGTGGAATGGCTATTGGATTGTGCGTGAATTACACCCTTGTGAGCTTCAACGATGGTTCTAACAATGGCGAGTCCTAACCCTGTACCGTCCCCGTGCCGTTGCCGAGATGGGTCGACGCGATAAAATCGATCAAAAATACGCTCCAAATGTTCCGATAAAATTGTACTGCCTTCATTCGTGATAGAAATACCAACCATATCATTGGCAGTATCAACGAGAACTACCTTTATAGTTTTTCCTTCTGGTGTATGCCGAATGGCGTTCGATAGTAAGTTGGTCAATGCTCGTCGTATTAATTCACGGTCCCCAGATATATTGGAGGTGTTGCCAGAGATCGCCAAGGTGATGTGAGTATCTTCTGCGAGTGCTTCGAAAAAATCGAAAAGCGACTGAACTTCCTCCTGGAGATTGATTGTCTCGAAGCTTGGGTTGATTAATCCGTTTTCACTTTTGGCAAGCCACAGCATATCGCTCACCATTTTGCTCAGTCGCTCCATGTCTTCAAGATTTGAGTACAATAGTTCTTGGTAGTCTTCAGTTCTTCTTTCTTTACTTAATCCCACTTGTGTTTGCGTCACAATATTAGTCAGCGGCGTCCTCAATTCATGGGCTATATCAGCAGAGAAATGAGATAACCGAATAAACCCCTCTTCAATACGCGTTAACATATGGTTAAACGATTGAACTAGCGGTTTCAACTCTACAGGCACTGAGTGCATATCGAGCCGAGAATCTAATTTATCTGTCTGAATAAAATCCATTTGATCGCGTAGCCCTCGTAAAGGCTTCAGCCCTTGATAAACGCCTAGCCCAGCCGCAATCAATGTAAGAACACCGGCACCAAATAGAATCAACGCAACACTTTGCGTAAATTTTTTGAGAAAGCCTTGGTGAAAATCTCTGTCGATCGCGCTTATAATACGATATTGATTTTTATCGATGGTTACCAAGGTTACGATGCCTCGATAGCCTCTATCTTTATTTCTCCATGTTTGCAGTGTGTTTGCCGTAATATTTTTTACCACAGGAAAGTCCGTGGTTGGCGGACGAAAATTTATATCTGATGAGCTGTAATGCAAGACGCCATTGCGTTCGACTTGATAATAAACGCCATGATGTCCAGATATCGCTTGAGAGAGTGCCTCTTGATTCTTGAGTGTGTCAGTGGGCGATTGGTGAAGTGCTTTTTTAATCGAGTTAACCATCACATTAATTTCGTCCGCATCTTGTTCGATGAAATGATGTTCTATGGAAGAAAGCAATAATTGGCTGATCACTACCAGGCTTACACCAAATGCGGTAGCAACAAAAAAAAGCACACGCAGCGTCAAAGAGAGCGGTCGTCGTGTATGGCTAATCATCATTGCGTTCCAAGTCTAGGGTGTAGCCCATTCCTCTTATTGTATGGATGAGCTTAACGTCAAAACCTTCGTCCACTTTCTTGCGTAAGCGGCGAATGGCGACATCAATGACGTTAGTGTCACTATCAAAGTTCATATCCCACACTTGGGAGGCGATGAGTGAGCGCGTGAGTACCTCACCTTGTCGGCGAACCAATAATTCCAGCAAGCAAAACTCTTTGTGGCTTAGGTTAACTTTCTTTCCTTGTCGTGTGACGCGTCGTCGAGGAATATCCAGTATTAAATCGCCAATTTGAAGCTGATCCACTATTGCAGGAGCTTGACCTCGACGCAGCAGTGTACGAACTCTGGCCAACACTTCTGCAAATGCAAAGGGTTTAACCAAATAGTCATCTGCGCCAAGCTCTAATCCTTTAACTCGGTCGTCGACATTGTCTCGGGCTGACAGAAAAAGCACGGGTGTCTTTTGTCCCGACTCGCGTAGTGATTGAAGAATTCGCCAACCATCCACGTCCGGAAGCATGACATCAAGAATCAAAAGGTCGAATTCTTCAGTCATAGCCAAATGATGTCCATCGAGTCCAGTTCTCGCAAGCGACACGAGGAACCCAGCTTCACTCAATCCTTGTTTCAGGTAATCGCCAGTCTTTTGTTCATCTTCTACTATTAAAAGTCGCATGCCGCTCCTCAATATCCCAAGCGTATAGTATGTCAAATCTAACTAACAACAAGGTGACGGCAAGATTACAGAATTGTCATCTTTTGGTCATGTGTGTGAAAGCCTTGAAGCAGTATGGTGTATAGCATTGTTTAGTTCGAGAGTGATATATGAGTGATTCCGATATGACTGACCTTATGTTGCCACGTCGGCGCTTTGTTAAGGGACTAGCGCTTGGCGGCGTCCTGGCGGCAATGCCAAGTGTTTTGCAGGCTGGGGAGTTGTCGCCCCACACTCGCTCAGGTTCTGCACCTGTATTACAAGGTTCCGAGATAGATTTAGTGGTTGGGCAGTCGCCGGTGAATTTCACGGGTGTGACTCGTCTAGCCACTACAATTAATGGGTCAATTCCTGCGCCAACGATCCGTCTGCGTGAAGGGGATGACGTCACGATTCGCGTAACAAACCGACTATCAGTGCCTACATCGATTCACTGGCATGGGATTATTCTTCCGTTTCAGATGGATGGCGTTCCGGGCATCAGTTTTAGAGGTATTGCGCCGGGTGAAACGTTTGTCTATCGGTTCACGCTCCAGCAAAGTGGTACATATTGGTATCACTCTCATAGTGGGTTCCAGGAGATGACAGGGATGTATGGTGCCCTGATTATTGAGCCCCGTGAAAAAGAAGTCATTCAATCAGACCAGGATTATGTGGTGCAGCTATCCGACTGGACTGATGAGGACCCGATGCGTGTCTTCAGTAAATTGAAAATCCAGGGTGACGTTTATAATTTCAACCAGCCAACGGTTATAGATTTTCTACGTGACGCTTCAAATGGCGGCATAAAAGACGCCATGCAAAAGCGACGGATGTGGAACCAAATGCGTATGAATCCTACGGATTTGGCCGACCTATCCGCATCAACACTGACGTATCTGATGAATGGCACCACACCTGCCGGAAATTGGACCGGTCTGTTCAAGAAGGGCGAGCGAATTCGGCTGCGGTTTATTAACGCCGCGAGCAACAGCTTTTACGATGTCCGTATTCCAGGGTTGGCAATGACGGTTGTGCAAGCAGATGGGCAAAATGTCGAACCTGTCAGCGTTGACGAATTTCGTTTTGGTCCCGGTGAAACTTACGATGTTTTGGTGGAGCCTAAAGACGATGCGTATACGGTTTTTGCACAGAGCATGGATAGAACAGGGTATGCGCGTGGAACATTAGCGACCGAGCGAGGCCTTAGCGCAGAAATTCCAGACCTCGACCCCGTTGAGTGGCTTGAGATGAAGGATATGATGGGTTCGATGTCTCACGGTGATGACGGCGCTGCGATGGATCACGCGGCGATGGGTCATTCCATGCCGGGTATGAATCACGGTGGCATGGCGATGGACCACAGCGTTCATTCCACACATCAAAACCCTTTAGCAATGCCCTCACAAACCGTGCGTCATGCCAGCACGGAATTTGGTCCTTCTGTCGATATGCGTGTGGATATGCCTCGCACCAGCCTCGACGATCCGGGCGTTGGTTTACGTAATAATGGTCGGCGAGTGCTGACGCTATCCGACCTGAGATCGCGAGATGGCATTCTTGATAGTGGCATACCCGAGCGTGAAATCGAACTGCATCTCACCGGTAATATGGAGCGCTATAGCTGGTCCTTTGACGGCTTAGAGTTCGGCAAAAGCACGCCGGTGCATCTGAAGCACCGTCAACGCGTGCGCGTCATTTTGCAAAACGACACCATGATGACCCACCCAATGCATTTGCACGGAATGTGGAGTGATCTGGAAAACGATAAAGGTGAGCCGCTGGTTCGCAGACACACGATTCCTGTTCAGCCAGCTCAGAGGATAAGCTTCGTAACGACACCGCACGATCTCGGGCGTTGGGCATGGCACTGTCACCTACTTTTTCATATGGATGCAGGCATGTTCCGCGAAGTGGTGGTGTCATGAGAATTATGAAAATTGAACAAATTATTAAAACAGCTTTTGCAGTTGGTGCGTTAACGCTTATAAGTCCGTTACTTCAGGCTCAAGAACATTCTGGTCATGGAACGATGAACCAGGAAAAAGTGACCGAAGAAAAAATGGACCACAAAAAAATGGGCCATGAAAGCGAGCTTGAGACTGAAATGCTAGAGACGTCCAAACCTCATTTAAGTGGAAATTCCGGATCAATGGATAACGACACAAATATGGGAGCAAATGTATCTGATCTTCGTGATCCGCATGCCTACTCTGGCGGATATACCCTTACCGAAGGGCCATATGTGCAAAGCGGGCCGCGACAATTAAAACTTGCTGATGAGCATGTCTTTAAATCGTTTCTCGCCAATCGCTTTGAATACGATAGTGACAGTGAAATAAGTCTTTATGATGTGCAAGCTTGGGTTGGCACGACTTACGATCGATTGGTTGTTAAGGCTGAAGGCGATATTAACAAGGGCACGCTCAAAGAAAGTCAAACCGATATTCTTTGGAGTCATGCAATATCCACTTTTTGGGACACCCAAATAGGCGTTCGAGTTGACAGTGCTGAAGAGGGCGAGTCCAGACAATGGCTGGCCGTGGGAGTACAAGGTTTAGCGCCTTATTGGTTTGAGTTGGATGTGGCGGGCTACGTTGATGTTGATGGTAGAACCGCGCTCGCTGTAGAGGCTGAATACGAGTTGATGCTTACACAGCGACTGATACTGCAGCCTCGCGCTGAAATAACCGGCTACGGTAAAGACGATGAATTCAACGGTGTTGGGCAAGGCCTTTCTTCATCAGCATTCGGTGTGCGGTTGCGTTATGAATTTTCTCGACAGTTTGCACCGTATGTCGGCGTTGAACGAAAAAAAATGTTTGGCAACACAGCCGACTTTGCACGTTCTGCTGGTGAGGCAAGCTCTGAAACACGTTATGTCGCGGGCTTGCGTTTTTGGTTTTAGTTGTAAAAAAGTAAGTCATATTTTTAATTAGAGGATTTCCAAAATGAAAAAGAACATCGTCACATTATGTCTAGCATTTTCAAGTACGTTGTACACAGTGTCCGCGTTAGCGCATGATCCGAAAGAGCATATGGAACAAGCTGCAAAACCAGATTGTGCACCAATGGAAAAAATGGACCACAATAAAATGGATATGAATGATCCTGTTATGCAGGCGATGATGAAAAAGTGTATGGGTAAGATGAAACATGACGAATCGAACAGTACAAAAGGTGTTATCGAAGCCAACGAAAACCATGGTCATGATCATCAAGAGGATTCATCCAAAAAAAATGATAAATCGTCATCCCATGATCATGGATCCCACTGACTTGTTTGAATAAATTTCTAGGACGTTTATATTTTTCGGATAATTAGATCGCATGGCTGTTTTGTTTGTATAAAAAGAGATATCTATGAAAAGCATTAAATACACTGCAATATTTTTCTTTGCTGTTTTTATTGGCGGTGTTGGATTTATATATTCGGGAATTTATCCAATGGGGGCAGATGTTCCGCACAATAAATTAACCTATTGGGTGCTGGAAACTTTACGAGAGCAGTCTATAGCTAGAGCGGCAAAAAATGTAGTTGTGCCAGCCAATTTGGATGATCCAGATCGTTTACTGGCTGGTGGTGCTGACTATAATGATATGTGTTCGAGCTGCCATTTGAAGCCAGGGAAAATGCGATCTGATTTCAGTGAGGGCTTGTATCCAATGCCGCCAAATTTAAGCATGCAAAATGACGAACATGGTCATGCGCATGAACTGAGTGACGAAAAAGCAGCGGCGCGTCAATTTTGGATAATTAAGCATGGTATCAAGGCGTCAGGAATGCCTGCTTGGGGGCTAGGCCATGATGATAATCGGATTTGGTCAATGGTGGCATTTCTTCAGCGCTTACCTGATCTAAGTACAGAGCAATACCAAATAATTACCGCACGAGAACAAAGTGAAAAATGATGGGCGTCATTAAAGAAGGCTCCATCGCCTGATATTAGCTATCCGCTTAGTTGCTGGTTTGGGTAGCCATTTTTTAAGGACAATGAGCATTATCATGAATGAGAGATTAAAATTAATACCAATAGCCCTATTTTTAATAGTTTCTGCTGGAAAAGCTTATGCACACAATGGTGAGGATCCAAACAGGGAGTTGAGGAAGAGTACGGAGTACATTACTACGTATCAATCGGAATTTGAGTCCGAGAGTGATTTAAAGGGGATGAGAAAAAGTTTGGATGCTCAGCTAAATTCACTTCGATCGAGATTGCTCTTGTTGCGCAACGAGCTTGCGTCGGACTCCTCCGTACGCCGGTGCATAAATAAAGATTCGGAAATAGATTATTTTAAGGAGCTGGATCGTACATTAAAATCAAGCGATCGTTTTCTTAAGCAAGTAAACAAACTGTTGGATAGCGTAAAATAGCGTGACGGTGCAATGTCGCGATCAAATTATTAATCATTGAGAATATACGATGAAAAAACATATTTTATTGGGGCTTATGATTTTGGGGCTTGTTGGTACATTGAGCGCTTGTGAAACGACAGGTTATACGCCAAGCGATAGTGGTGGCCATGGAGGTCATTCACACTGATATTTACACTAGCGAATATTGTTGTTCCTTTCCTTGAGCGGGCAGCTATTTGTGAAAAGAGTAATGCTTTTTAATTATTTTTTCGCTTCGCTTTATTGTTGTGTTGGAAATATCTGATATGTTTTTTAGGTGCCGTTTCTACAAAGTAGAATTGTGAGTGGTTTTAGCGTGTTTGTTCGAGTTGGATGTTTACTATGGTAAAATTACTCCTAGGTTTGATCTGGTTGATCTACATCAATACCTTTAAAATTTAAAGCTGCCACAATACTCCTACAATAGCGTAAGCTAATATTCTAGGTGGATCTATGGCTGGCAAGCGATTTAAAGCGATAATGTTAGTATGGGTGCTGCTCAGTCAGCCCTTACTATCGCTTGCGTTCTCTAGCTCGTCTACGGGTGATTCACATGATCATAGTTCTCACGACCATTCATCCATTGAGCACGATGCAGTTCAAGCAGTATCAGATACACATCTAGACATTGACACCGATGAAGCGTCAGCTCATGAACATCATACGGCAACAAAAGTGATGTCCACGCATGACTGCGGCCCTTGTTTAAATGGAGATATGAGCCATTGTCAGTGCCATGCCGTAACGCACATGGGGCTCGGGGTAATACTTAAAAGCTTTTCTATCTTTGAACCTACAGTTCATTACACTTATGTATTAGCTGCACACGATCAGTCTCTTATTCGTCCTCCCATTTTTGCCTAACCTAGGGCAAATCCGTCTGTCGTTTCCAAATTTGTTATCTGGCAAATAAAACCTCTTCCCGTGCATGTGTTTACCGCGGCATGTGAGGCTTAAGCGACAACATTTTTACCCTCCCTCTTTATACCAATATTATTTTTTTGTGCATGTGCAATATTGCGCCGGCATGTAAGGGGAGATATTCAATGCCTGTTAAATATTTGGCGGCGATAACCGTCGCTGCGTCTTCGTTATCAGCTGCAAATGCCAGTGAAATTGATAGCGCGCGATTCGTACTTAGCGGTTACGGTGACGTGAAATACGAAACCAGCGAGCTTCAGGACAGTAGTGCTTATAGCGCACGTTTCGTGCCGATATTTTTATTTAGTCTAAGTGACAAAGTTCATGTCGAAGCTGAAACGGAGATCAGTCTAAATGCAGAAGGCGAAACCGAAGTTGAACTGGAATACGCCGATTTGCATTATTTTCTTACTGATACCACCACGCTTACGGCCGGTAAGTTTTTGGTTCCTTTTGGTCAATTCGGGCCAAACATTCACCCCAGTTGGATCAATCGTTCCCCTTGGACGCCAGGAATTTATGGCTCTCACGGTAGTAGCCAGGCAATGGAAGCATTGCTGCCCATTTTGAGTGATGTTGGGGTTGCCATTCAGCAAACCTTTGTTATAGGTAATCATCAAAAAATCTTTGTCGATTTATACAGTACAAATGGTCCAGGAATAGAAGCGGATGAGCATGAGGAAGATCTCGCAGAAGAAGCTACGGAAGAAGATGGACATGCAGAGCTTCCAGAGCTTGCGTTCGAAGCTGGTAGTGGTGACAACAATAAAAATAAGGCGTTTGGTGGGCGCGTGGCTTATGCCATGTTGCCGGGTATTGAGGTCGGCACTTCCTATTACAGCGCCACGTATGATGACGATGAAACCTTAGATTTTACGGCCCAAGGATTTGATGTAAATCTGATTGGATCACACTACTTGGTGCGCGGTGAGTATATTGAAACTCAAACGGATGGTCTTGAGGAAGAGAAAGGTGAGAACGAGATCCACACCTTTAAACGAGATGGTTGGTATCTACAAGGCACGCTGCAAACAGGAAAGATTTGGTCATCGTTAGCGGGAACTGAATTGGTTCTCGAATACGCAGAAACCAATAAATTGGCAGAAGCCAGCCGATGGATGGTGGGCGTTAATTATTGGTTAGATGCCCGCGCGGTTATCAAGATCGCTTATGACGACACCGATGTGGAAGAGGGTGAAGATGATCAGCGCCTTGCCATTCAATTAAGTTACGGCTTCTAGGAGAATTTAACCATGAAATCATTTTCAAAAATATTACAAAAATCACCACTATACATTTCTGGATTCGTGTGGCTGGCGTTTAACGCAGCGTGGGTGAACGCAGAATCACAGCCCATAAATGGTGCGGAGGTATTCAACAACAACTGCACGCGTTGCCACAATGCGCGTTCACTGGATGAGTTTTCTCTCGAAGAGTGGGCCGTGATCATGCCGCACATGCGTGAAAAGGCACATTTAACGGGTAAAGAAACGGATGCCGTGATGCAGTTTGTAGCATTGGTTAAAAATGATATTGGCGAAAGTAATACCTCTCAAAACAACCAACCAACCTTAAGCGGGAAAGTATTATTTACAAAATACAGTTGTCAGGGTTGTCACAGTATAAAAGGTAAAGGCGGTAGCGTTGGTCCAGCTTTAGATTCAATTGTTGGCAGCAAGGGTGAGGAATTTTTTATCCAAAAGCTCAAAAACCCTCAATTCAATAATCCTTCGTCGCCCATGCCAAAAATGCCGTTGAATGGCGCAGAAATCGATGCGTTGTTGGATTATCTAAAAAACCTATAACTTAACTAAATACTAAAGGTACTAAACAATGAAAACTCAATTTGCAAGAATTACTACAGCTTCAATTATTTCAGTGGTGTTTGGTTTTTCTGTCGTCGTTTTGGCGGACGAAAATGAGCAACATAAACATTACAAGGCAACCATGCCAGAAAAATCGCATCAGGAATATGTGGATAAAAACGCAGAGCAAAGTAAGCAAGATGTTTCGACTGAGGAGTCGAAAAAGACACACCATAAGCATTACAAGGCCACCATGCCAGGTGAGTCTCATCAAGCCCATACCGACCAATCGAAAGATAAAAAGGAGGAAGAAAAGACTAAAGATGATTTAGAGCAGGCTAAAACACATAAGCATTATAAAGCCACGATGAAAGGAGAAAAACATAACCCATAAACTACTTGACCTGTGTCTTGCACGCAGGTTTAGAGTGCAAAAAAAGATTAAACATAGGATTAAAACCTAGGAATTTCTTTTTACTGTGATTGAGAGAGCCTCATTATGCGAGTCAAAGAGTTAGCCAAAGAGCTTTGCGTCAGTGCAGAAACCGTTAGGTTTTATACCCGTAAAGGCTACTTGTCACCCACTAAGAGTCCCGGTAATGGCTATAAGGAATATGGTGCGAGAGACCAGGCTCGCATGCGTTTTATTCTCAGTGCGAGGGCACTTGGGTTTACGGTGGCAGATATTGGTGAAATTTTAGCGGTGGCGGACAAAAAGAGCACGCCGTGTCCTGTTGTGAGGTTGTTGATCGAGCAGCGTTTATTGGAAACTGAGGCACAATTTTCGGAAACCAAGAAATTGCGGGATCGAATGCGCCACGCGGTGCGTGAATGGAACGGACTACCTGATGCCGAACCCACGGGGCATATGATTTGCCACTTAATCGAAATTTTTTCACCTAATAACACGCGAGGATTAAACGATGAGTGAAACCAAAGGCCATTGCCATTCTGAGCAAGCCGAATCTTCCGCAGTGACATCAACGTCGTCGCTGATGACTGAATTAATTATTGAAGGAGCGGGTTGCGCCAGTTGCGTAGGTAAAATTGAAGGTGCACTGAAAGCGGTATCGGGTGTTGAGCACGCGGAAATGAATTTTGCGCAGCGTACCGTAAGTGTCTCAGGGACGGCAGATCCAGAAGCGTTAATTCACGCCGTGGAAAGTGTAGGGTACAACGCTAAAGTCGGTTCATCCGGCTCGGATCCAGACGCATTGGATGAAAAAGAACAAGCAGATCTGGCGTACTACAAAAAATTAATGCGTGAGACGTGGATAGCGTTAGCCTTGGGCGCACCACTAATGGCTTATGCGCTAATTACTGGTGAGATGAGCGTTAATACGACAACGGAACGAATTGTATGGTTGATTATTGGGATCCTCACCCTCGGGGTACTGCTTGCGTCTGGACGTCATTTTTATGTGGGTGCCTGGAAATCTTTCCTCAATCACTCTGCCAATATGGACACGCTAATAGCGCTAGGAACCGGTACTGCCTGGCTGTATTCCATGGTAGTGGTGTTTTTCCCAGAGGCTGTACCAGCCCAAGCGCGACACGTCTATTTTGAGGCGACGGCGATCATTATTGGCCTCATTGACTTGGGCTTGGCGCTTGAAATCAAGGCACGAGGTCGTACCAGTGAAGCCATAAAACGTTTAATTGGATTACAAGCTAAAACTGCACGCGTGATTCGAGACGACAAAGAGATCGATCTACCCATTGAACAGGTTTTATTGGGTGATTTGGTACGAGCCCGTCCCGGTGAAAAAGTTCCGGTGGACGGTACGGTAACGGACGGACACACGGCGATCGATGAATCCATGCTAACCGGTGAACCCATGCCAGTCGAAAAAGCGGAAGGTGACAAGGTGGCCGCAGGTACGCTAAACAAGACCGGTAGCATCGTTTTTAGGGCAACCCGTGTTGGCAAGGACACGGCGCTGGCGCAAATTATCAATATGGTGAAACGCGCGCAAAATTCGAAACCGCCAATAGGACGCTTGGCAGACCTTATCTCTGCGTATTTTGTCCCTGTTGTCATGATTGTCTCTGTCATAAGCGCTTTAGCATGGCTCAATTTTGGGCCGGCACCCGCGATAGCATTTGCCATTGTATCCGCCACGACGGTTCTGATTATTGCCTGTCCTTGTGCTTTGGGCCTCGCTACACCGATGTCGGTGATGGTTGGGGTAGGTAAGGCTGCTGAAGCTGGTGTGCTTATCCGCAATGGCGAAGCGCTGCAAACGGCTTCCAAAATTACCGCAATGATCCTCGATAAAACCGGCACGATAACTCTGGGATCACCCAAAGTTACCGATATTGTTGTAGCCCCTGGCCGCACCGAAGAGGAGGTGTTGCAGTTGGCGGCAAGTGTTGAAGCAGGTTCCGAGCACCCCTTAGCGATCGCCATTATCGAAACAGCGCAAGAAAAGTCTATCGAATTAAGTAAAGCCTCTTCCTTCAACGCCATTACCGCTAGGGGAGTCGAAGCAAACGTTGACGGGCATGAGGTGCTGTTTGGCAATGAAAAGCTCATGCATGAACGTAATATTTCGTTGGTCATAGAGGGAGTTAATTTTGTCGAAAAAGCCCAATTGCTAGCGGCCGAAGCAAAGACACCCATGTACTTTGCCATTGATGGTCAGTTCGCCGGCATTATTGCAGTCGCGGACCCCATTAAAGAAGACTCCATTTCAGCGATACAACGTCTGCAAAAAAATGGGATTCGCGTCGTCATGCTCACCGGCGACAACCGAGATACCGCCAAAGCGGTGGCAGAAAAAGTCGGAATTTCGGAATTTATAGCCGAAGTTCTCCCAGAGGATAAAGCAAAAAAAGTACAAGAATTGCAAATGGCCGGTGAAATTGTCGGGATGACAGGCGACGGTATCAACGACGCGCCTGCGTTGGCATTGGCTAATGTCGGGTTTGCGATCGGTACCGGAACAGACGTAGCCATTGAAAGTGCGGACATCACACTTATGCGCGGTTCGCTGCACGGCCTAGCCGATGCCATTGCCGTAAGTAAAGCCACATTGCGCAATATTAAACAAAATCTATTCGGAGCCTTTGTTTACAACATGGCGGGTGTTCCTGTGGCTGCCGGTATTCTTTATCCCGTGCTAGGGATATTGATGAACCCTGTCATCGCTGGTGCCGCGATGGCTTTCTCATCATTGACGGTCGTGACTAACGCAAATCGTCTACGTCTATTTAAAGCTAAAGAACACTGAGGGTAAATAGTATGTTAATTGTAAATATAGGTGGACTAATTTTAATTGCACTCATCGTGTGGTGGTTTTGGTTGTACAAGCCTAAAGCGGAAATATTGGGTGGAAATGACGTAGTCGTGGTTGTCGAAAATGGTGTGTATAAGCCCTCTCATATTTTATTGGATGGGAGTACTTCTCACGACATCACCTTTCTTAGAAAAGATGCATCCCCTTGTTCAGAAACTCTATTGATTCCTGAATTGGACATCAGTGAAACGTTACCACTCAATAAGCCGATTAAAATTCATATTCCAAATTTAAGTATTGGTGAGTACGCATTTCACTGCCAAATGCAAATGTACAAAGGCTCCATAAAAGTGGAAGGGGGTACAGCATGAGTCTATGTAAAGTCGTCGCTATTTTTGATGAGTTTCGTTTGGAAAATGTAGAAAATGAATTAATCAAACACGGCGTTCATGGTTTTACCTTACATCCCGTTAGGGGTCGTGGTCGCTACTTTGATAGCTTTAACGAAAACCATTTGATTAAACATATTCAGATGGAAATCTACGCAGCCAATGAACAGGCTAATGACCTTTGTCGCTTAATTTCAGAGGTAGCTTACAGCGGTTCTGAAAGTGAAGGTCTTGTATCCGTTGTTCCTGTGCAGGCACTGAGCTGGATTCATGATAAGAGACCGGCGCGAGCGAGTGATTTTTCGTTTAAGGAGTCTCGCAATGAACATTAATTCAATAAAAATCGCCACAGTTACCGCAGGTTACGTTGCTGGTGTTTGGGTACTTTGTTCAATAGCAGTCGTAATTGCGCCAGATACGTTGCGCTATATCTCCGGCGCCATGATGCATCTTGATCTTTCTCAATGGGATTGGGAAATGGGGATGGATACATTCGTAGTCGGGCTGTTGGCCTGGTCTTTTTTTTCATGGGTAACAGTGTGGTGCATTGTTACTCTCTATCAATATTCTCTGAGGAGCTTCTCATGAGTAACCAAAAACAATCGTTTTGGATGAGCCCTAAGGGCTTTGCATCTATGGGACTTATTGCATCGGTGACGTACTTTTTGCTGATGGAACATCGGCAGCATCTGTTTCTGTATTTGCCTTTTATTATTATTTTACTCTGCCCACTAATGCACATTTTTATGCACGGAGGTCATGGAGGGCACGATGATCATGCTGAGCACGATGAACAGGGTGAGGGTTCAGGTAATGAGTCCGAAGCCTATAAGCGTGGCCTGGAAGAGGGTCGCAAACAAACTCATAAACATAACTCACATTAAGGAGGCGTATTATGCACGGCGAATCTTCATACGGTTTGTGGACTTTGGTGATTTTAAATTCCGCCATTTTTATTTTTTTCGCATTTAGTTTTGTTAAACCGAAAACGAAAACGGATTGGCGAAGCCTTACCGCCTTTTCCGCTTTTATTGTCGCGTTGTTTACAGAAATGTATGGCTTTCCACTGACGATCTATTTTTTATCTGGCTGGTTGGCGGAAAAATATCCGGGTGTCGATTTTTTAGCACATGAAAACGGCCACTTGCTGCATACCTTATTCGGATTTGAGGGGAATGCACATTTCGATCCCTTGCATATCGCGAGCAATCTACTCATTTTCCTTGGGTTTATTCTATTGTCCTCCGCCTGGGCGGTTTTGCATAAAGCTCAGCAAACGCGATCGCTCGCAACCTCTGGCTGGTATGCGCGCTGCCGACACCCTCAATATATTGCTTTTATTCTAATTATGTTTGGATTTTTATTGCAGTGGCCAACCATTCCTACCGTCGTCATGTTTCCGATATTGGTCTGGGTATATATCCGTTTGGCCAGGCGTGAAGAGGCCATGGCCTTGGCCGAATTTGGTGACGAATATCGGGCTTATCAAGACCGTACGCCTGCATGGATTCCCGCGTGGAATGTCGCAAAAGAACCAACACATTCACACTAGTAAAGGAAAATTCTCATGACAAACACAGAACATCGATTAGGCGTTTCAGAAGTAAGCTTGGTAGTGCGTCATTTGAAGCTTGAAACAACTACGAAAGAAACGTTGGAACAGGCATTAGCTGAAATTGATCAGGTTTATGGAATTGACGCAGTATCGTTTGATGAAAAGTCTCACGTGCTCAACCTCGCGTACGACGCGACCAGAACCTGTATTGACGGGCTGGAAGAGATCCTCAAAGGACATGAAATTGAAGTCAGTCACGACTGGTGGACGCATTTCAAAGAAGGCTACTACCGCTTTGTTGATCAAAATATCCAGGAGAATGCAAAGACAGAGCCTTGGAGTTGCC
Organism: Thalassolituus oleivorans MIL-1; assembly: GCF_000355675.1. Lineage (NCBI taxonomy): Bacteria > Pseudomonadati > Pseudomonadota > Gammaproteobacteria > Oceanospirillales > Oceanospirillaceae > Thalassolituus > Thalassolituus oleivorans. The sequence continues at coordinate 1,857,039 of NC_020888.1, forward strand.
ATGGCAGTGCAAGTCAACCTACAAAGCGAAAAAAATAATAATTGCGGTGATAGGACGAAAATATGTTAAACGACTTTATCAATAAATCTCGTGTTGCCTATTTCTCCATGGAAATCGCGTTGCATGAAAATTTGCCGACGTATTCCGGGGGATTAGGCGTGCTTGCTGGCGACTCCATGTTGTCCGCAGCCGACTTGGATTTGCCAATGGTAGGAGTGACTTTGGTAAGTCGTGAAGGCTATTTTCGTCAGCATCTTGATTTGCACGGTAGGCAAACGGAATCACCCGAAACGTGGGAGCCTTCTGAGCATGCAACTCGTTTACATGTAAAAACGTCCATTCATTTGGATGGCGAAGACGTTTGGATCGGAGCGTGGTTGTACGAACTCAACGGACATATGAATGGAACCATACCTATCTTGTTGTTGGATACGTATCTTGATGAAAACACTCCCGAAAACCAAAAACTAACGCATTATTTATATGGAGGTGATTCACGTTACCGATTAAAACAAGGAGCCATTCTAGGTATAGGAGGAAAACGGATTCTACAGTCCTTGGGATTTAGTGTGTTTCGATACCATATGAACGAAGGGCATGCTGCACTTTTGGTTCCCGAACTTCTTAAACAATTTCCATTCCGGTCGGATGATGTTAAGGCTGGCGAGTTTCCGTTTGACCTACCGCGTGTTCGAGATTTATGTTGTTTTACGACGCATACTCCGATTGGTGCAGGACATGACAGCTTTGGTTACGATTTAGTGGAGGACGTGATTGGCGCCGAAATCGAAGTAACTATTCTTAAAAAAATGGCTGGCGACGAAAGTCTCAATTTAACGCGCTTGGCATTGAACGGAAGTCAATACGTGAATGGCGTGGCAAAAAAACACGCTGATGTCTCGCGTGAGATGTTTCCTGGTTACCGTATTCACGCGATTACAAATGGCATTCATCCACATCGATGGGTATGCCCGCAACTCGCTGAATTGTTTGACGAGTATTTACCTGGTTGGTGTCATGAGCCTGAATTACTACGAAACGTTGATGTAATCCCATGCGATCAATTATGGGAGGCCCATCAAACCGCAAAAACTCAGTTGATCAATCATATTAATCAAACTCAAAACGTATTACTCGAAAATGATTTACCGGTACTAGGGTTTGCTCGACGAATGACATCGTATAAGCGCGTGGATTTATTGTTTACAAACATCGACACCCTTAAGCAGATAGCGGCCCGGTACCCATTTCAGATAGTCCTTGGTGGTAAAGCGCACCCAAATGATCTTGATGGAAAACACCTTATCCAACAATTGCATATTCTCAGTGAGTCGCTTCGAGGCGATATTCCTGTTGTTTTTTTAGAAAACTACGATATTAGACAAGCCAAATTGCTCGTAGCGGGCAGTGACATCTGGCTAAACACGCCGTTACGACCTTTTGAAGCCTCGGGCACCAGTGGAATGAAAGCGGCTATTAACGGTGTTGCCAACTTGAGTGTCATGGATGGATGGTGGATAGAGGGATGTGTCGAGGGACAAACTGGTTGGGCTATTGGCGGTGTCTCGGAATCAGAAAACGGTAACGATGCGTTAAGCCTTTACCAAAAGCTCGAATGTGATGCTTTGCCAATGTATTACGAGCGTCGCTCCGACTGGGTCAAAATGATGAAAATCTGTATTCAAAAAAATGGAACGTTTTTTAACAGTCATCGCATGATGCGCCGTTATGTGTGCGAGGCGTATTTGTAGTAGTAAAAAGTCCAGTGAGCTCACAATAAGATGTTTTAGAGTGACCAGACAATCCCAACAATTTGTCTGTATAACAAGGTGAAAGTGTGGAACGTAAAGAACCCAATGACAATCGACGACGCTTTTTAGGCGTCGCCACCGGTTTTGTTGCAGGAGTCGGTGTGATGGGGGCGGCGATTCCTTTTATTGGATCGTGGCAGCCCAGCGCCAAGGCGAAAGCCATCGGCGCACCGGTGCAAGTGAATGTCGATAAAATTGAGCCGGGAGAGATGGTGAGTGTAGCGTGGCAGGGTAAACCTGTTTTCTTATTACGTCGAACTGAAGAGAGTCTCGCCATATTGGAAAGCGAAGAACACCTTGGTCAACTGCGTGATCCCGCATCTGACATTAATAATCAGCCCGAATATACCAAAAACAACACGCGAAGTATTCGGCCAGAGATTTTAATTGTTGTGGGTATTTGTACGCATCTAGGATGTGTGCCGGAGTATCGGGCGAACGGAATGATAGGTGTGATTCACAGCTTGTACTTTTGTCCCTGCCACGGTTCGAAATTTGATCTTGCAGGCCGCGTTTATAAAGGTGTGCCCGCGCCTACCAACCTCATCGTACCACCACATACATATATTATTGGGAAGATATTCTTCGTCTATGCGCGTCAATTAAGCTAGGCGAAGTTACAGCGTCTCAAATCTTCAAACGAATGAACTCATACTCAAAAAACAACCCTCTTTACGAAGCACTAAAAGCATTTGGAGGTATTCCAAAAACGTTGTTCTTGCTCCGGTATGCCGACGACGTGGGTATGCGAAAAGCCATCCACCGCCAGTTAAATAAAGGGGAGGCAGGGAATAAACTTGATCGAGCGCTGGCCATTGGACGAGCAGATTATGTGCAGACAATTAAAGAAGATCAGGAGATCGCAGAGACCTGCAAGCGACTACTTAAAAATGTCATCGTTTGCTGGAATTTTATGTATCTCTCCAAACGTCTGTCAGAAGCCAAAACAGATGTTGAGTATTCCCTGCTACTAAAGAAGATTAAGGCGTCGTCTATGCTGGCATGGGAACATTTTGTCTTTCATGGCGAATTTGATTTTTCACAGAACTCGCTAAAAGACTCTCAACAGATAGATCTACAAAAAATCCTTGATCCAGACCTGATCAAAGAATAATCGATCTTCGCTGTTTTACAGGAGAGTGGCCGCCACTCTCCTCGTTTTCCCAGATTTAACACCGATTTTTAGCATCGTTCCGGGAAAACAAATACTATATAACTTATTGTATTTAAACGTTATTTACGAAAACCTATCGTTGATTTTCGTGTTTTGTTTAGGATTTCCCTAATGTAGTGCTCCATAGCACCAAACCTGGAGCGATAATATCCAATGAGGGTTTGGGTTTTACCTAGATTCCGATAATAACAATTATCGGAAATAGTAAGCAATAATTCACACCCGGTCACCGCAATCCCCCACAGTCCGACGAAGTAAAGTTGATACGGATTCGGAACTAATATTGATACGTCGACCTTTTTCCTCCAAGTATCATCTTTAGTTCAGTAGCTTCGCTTCGACTCTGTTTTATTGCATGGTGATGATCGCCAGAGGAAGTGAGTCGCAGTAGTTTACTCCGGGAGGAATCGTCCGTTAGTAAAACGTCCTACTTCAATATGTCCATCAGGATAACAAGCTTCCAAATAACCTGGCTTTGAGATTGATGCTTGGTATCGTACGGAGCCTGCGGCAATCGCTTCTCTTAAAGCCCCCGAATTATGGGGTCGATCGACTGGGAATACTTCGTTTGTATCTATAGGAGAAGATGCAGTGGGTTCAATACGAAGAACCGCAAGTCCACTCTGTACGGCTAGCAGGACTTCCGGATCAACTGCCTTGACAACTTTGCGGCCAATCTCCGCCCAGTACTCAATCTGTTCTGCTGCGCTGCGTTTCAGAGGGATGCCAGCGATTGTCGCTGCGTTAATAAGACTACTTTCCAGTCTTACAGAGGATGTGGCTTTGATCATAATGAGCTACCTCTTTAGCTATGTCAGCGTTTTGCAGGGCTGGCAATCATGGGTTCGCTGGCTACCGCACACTGAATCGCCACCAGTCTATTGCCACTTTTGGTTGCGTACAAAAGGTCTCGGTACGCATAGGGTAACCTTAGAACATTCAGATTGCGTAGAGCTCCTGGCGTATTAAGGAAAGCATTTTTCACAATAATCCGTTAAAATAGCATTTGTACGGATTATTTATGGATGCCCTTATGGCGAAGTCTGGTCAAGCCCGAGTGCTATCTCCTTCGCAGCAGCAAGAACTCTTCTCTGTGATAAAAACTCATCGCCACCCAGAGAAGAACCTGGCCATCATGCAAATCTCCTTCAGGCTTGGTTTGCGAGCTCAGGAGATTGCTCTGCTTCAGATTAAAGAGGTCGCCCAGTTAAATCCAACCGGCACTGACTTCAAATTGCTAGAGGTCATGAGTTTGCCTGCCGCTTATACCAAGGGTGCCAATGCTGTTCGTCGATCTCAATCTACTTACACGCGAAAGTCGCTTAGCTTCACCGTTGACGCCTTTGATAGTGTTGTCAAGCAGATAGAGTCTTTGGTAAAGGCTGGGGTAGCGGTTAATCCCAAGGACTTTTATCCACCGGAAAAGAAGCATCGCGGAAAGTCGAGAGATCTGCCTTTGATTGATGATGAGCTACGTCGAAGCCTCGAGACACATTTACGCAGGAGAATGAGCAAAGAATCTAAGCTGCGCCCTTCAGACCCTCTTTTTCTCTCGCAGAAAGGTACGCCCTATTCCCCCAATACTTTGCAGGAGCATATGGCTCATATGCTACGAAACTGGGCTGGCGTGGAAAAAGCGAGCTCGCACAGCGGTAGACGCTCGGTCATAACGGACATCATTCACAATCAGAAAAAGTCTGTGAAGGTAGCTCAGAAAGTCGCTGGTCACGTTAATCCATCCACGACAATCATCTATGAAGAGCCCCCTGAAGAACTCATTGCGAGCGCTTTGGCAGGTCTCTCCAGGCAGCAATAGAATCGGTACTGTGTGTAGTGGTTCAATAATCCCGGACACCCATCAGTAAAACCTATACAGGCAATAGTCTGCTTGTATTTCCACACGCTGGGGGAGCAAGGGCAAAATGCCGGGATAATAATTCCGTGAGAGCTGCTGTAATCTGTAAAAAAAGTTGGTAACTAAAGCTTGATTCGGACTTTGTTTTCACGCGCTTGAAAATGATGATCTGAATATAAAGATGGTAACGTATATGGGCGATTATCATAGAGTGTACAAAGCTTATGTGAATAAATTGATCCGCTTGCCCTTATCGATACTGCGCCACTTATTTTGAGCCCGCATCCAGACCAGCATTCCAAGGCAGTAGCTGGTCTAAGGTCGTGATAATTACTTACACTCTATATGAGTCGAAAATATTTCAATCCACACAATTCTCTGATTCCCGATACGCTCCGCCTTCATAATGCTCCAGCTGGAGGGTCACATGATGCAGTCCGAACTCGCTTTCCAGAAGATCAGTCGCACGGCTCAATAGATCGTCATGTGACTGCCCATCTATCATCAACAGATGAGCGGTTAAGGCATTCTCGGTAGTCGACATGGCCCAAATATGAAGGTCATGTACCGCCGCCACTCCCTTAAGTGCCTGCAGTCCAGCACGGATCGCTGGCAGATCAATGTCATCAGGCACTCCATCAAACAGCAAATGCAATGAGCGCCGAAATAATGACCAGGTACTGATCATCACTACCAACGCAACGAGTATGCTTATCACCGGGTCAAGCCAGCTCCAGCCCTGCCATAAATAAAGAACACCAGCAAATACGACGCCAGCCGATACCAGTGCATCAGCGGCCATATGCAGGAAAGCCCCCCGAATATTGAGATCCTGCTGACTGCCCTGCATGAACATCCAGGCGGTGACTGAATTAATAACCAAGCCAATCGCCGCGACAATAATGACGGTCATGCCGTCTACACCGGCAGGAGTGGTCAGCCGTCCCACGGCTTCCCAAGCGAGCGCCCCCATTGCTGCTAACAGTATGGTTGCATTAATGAAGCTGGCAATGATGGACCCCTTACGCCAACCGTAGCTGTGTCGCGCATTTGGCTTAAACTTTGCTGCACCAAACGCTGCCCAGGCAAGCAACAACCCGGCAACATCGCTGAGGTTGTGGCCTGCATCGGCCAGTAGGGCCAGGGAATCGCCTTTCCAGCCATACCAGGCCTCTACAAGCACGAAGGCCAGATTGAGCAACACTCCAACAGCGAAGACCCGCCCGTAACGTATAGGGGCATGTTGGTGTGAGGACATAGGTCCACCATGGAGATGAGACAAGCGCTGTGCTTCCTGTATCAGTTATTCTGTGCGACGGCGCATGATGCCTTTCAGCTCAGTGCCCGGAGCCACAGTGTTAAACACCGTTCCGTACTTGCGCACGTTGTCGTGCAGCAACTCGAGGCGGCGATCCGGTTCGTCAGTATCAACAATAATTTCATATTCAACCGACTCCATGCCCGGCGGAACATCCTGACGGATGCCGTGCACTTTTACTTCGACAGCGCGCAGATCAAATTTCAAAATCGGTGTTACGCGCTCAATACCTTTGATCATACAGGCCGACAATGCGGCCAGCAGGAGTTCAGCCGGATTAAACGCGTCAGTGCGTCCTGCAAGATCCGTATCCAGCATGATTTCGGCTGATTTCGTTCGGGCAATGCTGCCGTGTGCATCCGTGCGTGTCGCGACAACATCAAATGTCATTTTCTTTTGATTATTAGTCATGAAAATACCCTGCGTTTATTACAAAGTTCAACAGCAGCCTTCTGAGTGGTCAGCCGGATGTTTCTGTTGCCATGCTGCAATATCACCGGTTACCGGAAAGTCTCGTTTAAGCCATTGACGGATACCCATCTTCATATTCGCAACCGAGGTATACCCCTGATACATCAGAAAATACGTTGCCTTCAGGCTTTGGGAACCGTCTACCGACACTACAATAACATCCCGTCCGGCTGGTACTTCGGTAAAACGCTCTTCAAGCTGCTCCAAAGGAATATGTATTTGTTCAGGAACATCAAGTCGCAGCAACGAATAATCTTCAACAGAGCGTACATCGACAATCAGAATATTGTTCTCGCCCAGGCGTTTCATAGTTGTAGTCGGACAGTATTCTGTGGCTTGAGGTAATGCATCCGGAGCACTCATGATCAGGACTCCAGCCATTTAATAACAGTTGCGCGGTCTGGGATGCTGCCTTTGTGAATAACGGTCTCATTCATCACTACAGCCGGTGTCGACATAACACCATACGCCATGATTTGTGGCAGGTCCTCTATCTTTTCTACCTTTACTTCGGCTCCCTGTGCCTTTGCAGTCTCTTCGATAAGTTGCACAGTACTCTTACACTTTGCACAGCCTGTTCCCAGCACTTTGAATACTTTCATCACGCACTCCTATTAAAAAAGAAATGAAAGACCATTAAAGATCCATCCGATCAATGTGAATGACACAAGCAGCATCGCAAACAGAATCGCCAGTAAGCGCCACTGCATAACCTGTTTCAGCAGAATAAATTCAGGAAAACTGGCAGCTACGGTACTCATGCAGAATGCCAGAGTGGTGCCGATAGGCAGGCCATTAGTGATAAGACTTTCCATCACCGGGATCACCCCGGTAGCATTCGAATACAGAGGAATCCCCACCAAAACCGCCGCCGGAACGGACCACCACTGTCCGGCACCCAGATATTTTTCTATCCAGCCATCGGGCACAAAACCGTGCAGGGCAGCGCCAAGGCCAACGCCGATAACAACCCATTTCCATACGCGCGCAAAGATTTCCAGTGCTTCCTCTTTAGCGAACTGATGACGCTCATTCAGCGTGATCGCAACCACCTCTGGCGAGGACTGCAGTTCTGGAGTATCTTTCTGACGGGCATTTTCCAACGCTTTGGCGGCAAAAGACTGTAACCAGCGTTCAGCCTTGATGCTGTCCAGAAACAAGCCCCCCAGCATTCCTACCAACATGCCGACAACAACGTAGAGTACGGTGAATTTCCAGCCCAACAGGCTGAGCAACAACAGAACGGCCACTTCATTAATCAGGGGGGAGGTCAGCAAAAAAGACATGGTGATCCCCACTGGAATACCGGCGGAGCTGAACCCCAGAAAAACGGGAATGCTGGAACAGGAGCAGAACGGCGTAATGGCACCAAAGCCAGAGGCCAGCAGATAGCCGACGCCACGATTTCTGCCAGCCAGAAAGTCCCTTACCCGCTCAACATTTAACGAGGCACGCAGCAGGGCGATCGCATATATCATGACCAGCAGCAGAACAAAAATCTTGCTGACGTCCTCAACGAAGAAATGAAGCGCGTCACCAGCCTTACTGTCGGCAGCCATCCCTAATATGCCAAACACCAGCCAATCGGCAAAATCGGTAAATACCTTGAACATCGCATAACCCCAGTACTTTTCTAAGTAGACGCACAACCTGCCAAAAGGATGCATAAAAAGTTGTGTAAATATACAAGCTACGGGAGTTGTAAGGCGATGATGAAGAGCAAGATTGTGCACGCCTGGCAGACGTCTGGCTTGACTAGTCCTTCATCCGGCCATGGGATTCCGGCACCTGATAATCACAAACGTTACCCAGCTCATCGAATCTGACGTCGCAGCGGTTGATGATAGAGTCGCGCAGGCGCTGGCGAGCCCTCAATAGCCGGGCCTTGGCGGCAGGAAGCGAGAGGCCGTTAGCCACGGCATAATCTTTTACCGTCTGCTGCTTGAGATCACACTGTTCAATGATCAGTCTGTCGGACGCCGCCAGATTCTGCAGATTCCGTTCCACGCACTCGCTCAACAAATCGACAGTGTCGCTTGTGTGCTCTTCCTGCAAGTAGTCATCGGATAGCTCAGATACGGGGCGTACCCGGCGTGCGTGATCTGTTAATACATTACGGGCAACACGATATAGCCAAGCGCGCGGATTCTGAATGTCAGAAAAACCATTGCCTTGAGCGATGGCCCGCAGGAATACCTCCTGGGTCAGATCATCCGTCAACGCCTTATCGGCCACACGCTGGTATATAAACTGCCTAAGCTCCTGCTCATGCAGGCGAATAGTGCGTACCAGGCTCTTCATCGGTTTATCTCCACATCCAGCCAATTGAAGAAATCAATCCTCAACCTTGCGACCGGAATCATCGATGATCATTTCACCATCTTCCTTAAAATAAGGCCCGGATGGCCAGGACTCGAGAAGATTCAGCACCTTTTCGCTCGGACGACACAATTCAACTCCGCTGGGAGAGCAGACTATAGGTCGGTTAACTAATACCGGGTACTCAAGCATGGCATCAAGTATTTGGTCATCCGTAACACCTGGATCAAGCAAGCCAAGCTGATCGGCGGGTGACTTTGTTTCACGCAGAGCCTCTCTGGGTGTCAAATTGGCGGCAGCAAATAGTCCGAGCAACTGCGCACGGGTCCAGCCAATGGAAAGGTAATCTATGACGACAGGCTGATACCCTGAATCTTCAATGATTTTCAAAACGTTGCGGGATGTACCGCAGTCTGGATTATGGTGAATAACGATCACGCTGAAGCACCCCCATCTACAAACATATGAAGTTCGAAAGCACCCGGGAGAATAAATGTCTCCCGGGTATCCGTATTAATCAAACCAGTGGCGGGTGCGATTCGCGAACCACACGATCGACAACATCACAGGCACTTCAACCAGCACACCAACGACCGTTGCCAGTGCCGCTCCGGAATGCAGGCCAAACAGCGATATAGCCACCGCTACCGCCAACTCGAAAAAGTTGGACGTACCGATCATGCAGGCAGGAGCGGCTACATTATGTGGCAGCTTCATCTGCTTTGCCGCAATGTAAGCAATCGCGAAAATGCCATAGGTCTGTATCAGTAATGGGATCGCTATCAGGCCGATAATAAGCGGCTTTTCAATAATGGTTTCAGCCTGAAAACCGAATAACAAAATGACAGTCGCCAGCAAGCCAATGATCGACCATGGCTTCAGCATCGCAACAAATCCATTAAGACGACTATGATCGCTTGCCTTATCCAGTTTTTTACGGGTAACCGCGCCAGCAATCAGTGGCAATACAACATACAGCACAACCGACAGCAGCAATGTTTCCCAAGGTACCTGAATGTCGCTGATTCCAAGCAAAAATGCCGTCAGAGGTGCAAAGGCAAAAATCATGATGATGTCGTTGATCGAAACTTGAACCAGCGTGTAATTTGGGTCACCTTTGGTGAGCTGACTCCAGACAAAGACCATCGCGGTACAGGGAGCAACGCCAAGCAGAATCATACCAGCGATATATTCCCCGGCAGATTGTGGGTCGACCCAGCCTGCGAAGAAGACTTTAAAAAACAGCCACCCCAGCATAGCCATAGAAAAAGGCTTGATCAGCCAGTTGATGACCAGTGTCAGCATCAACCCCTTTGGCTTTTTGCCTACATCTTTAATGGCCCCAAAGTCGATCTGGATCATCATTGGATAGATCATCAGCCAAATGAGTACGGCAACTACCAGATTAACGTGTGCATATTCAAGCACCGCTATCTGACCAAACACGCCAGGAACCAGATTCCCCAGCAACACACCGGCAGCTATGCACAACGCCACCCATACCGATAAATAACGTTCAAACAGGCCCATTTACACTCTCCTAAAGCGATCGTTGATTAACGCGTTTCATAAGTTCTTCAGCACTTTCTACCCGCTCTGAATAGCGGTCGACCAGATAGTCGCTGTTGTCACGGGTGAGCAATGTGAATTTCATCAGCTCCTCCATAACATCGACGATGCGATTGTAATAACCGGAAGGTTTCATGCGGTTGTTATCATCAAATTCCAGAAACGCCTTGGCTACTGATGACTGATTAGGGATCGTAATCATGCGCATCCAACGGCCTAACACCCGTAGCTGATTCACCACATTAAATGACTGAGAGCCACCTTCGACCTGCATAACCGCCAGGGTTTTACCCTGGGTCGGGCGCACTGCACCTTGGGACAGCGGAATCCAGTCAATCTGGGCTTTCATAATCCCGGTCATCGCACCGTGCCGTTCCGGCGAACACCAGACCTGCCCCTCCGACCAGATTACCAACTCCCTGAGTTCTTTCACTTTGGGATGCTGATCATCTGTGCTGTCTGGCAAGGGTAATCCCTGCGGATCGAATATACGGACCTCACCACCCATACGAGTTAGCAAACGGGCACATTCCTCAACCACCAGACGGCTGAAAGAACGCTCTCTTAACGATCCGTAAAGCAACAAAAAACGCGGCTTATGCGTTGAGTACTGGCGACTGAAAGCACCGGATGATGGGATGTGAAACTGAGTTTCATCCAGATTTGGCAGGCTCATATCTTCCCGACTCATCAGTGAGCCCCCAGAGCATCAAGCGCTGCAGGCCACTCGGCAGGAGTGAGTTCTGATATTGTCAGTAAAGCCTGAACTCGTTCCTCAATTAAGCGGATGGTATGGCGGAAGGCAGCTGCTTTTTCTTCTTCTGTACCATCCAGCTTGGATGGATCTTCAAGGCCCCAGTGAACCTTCAGTGACTTGCCAAACCACACAGGGCAGGTTTCACCCGCCGCAGAATCACAGACAGTGACGACCAGGTCGGGAGCAAAATCCTCAAACTCGTCCCAGGATTGACTTTTCAGGCCGGTGGTAGAAATCCCCGCCTCGGCTAAATACTTCAGAGATAATGGATGCACTTCACCGCTTGGCTGACTGCCAGCGCTACGGGCCTCAATTTCCCCTTGGGACAGATGATTAGTGACAGCTTCCGATAAAATGCTGCGGCAGCGGTTATGGGTACAGATATACAGAATTTTCATGGAATAGTTTCTCACTCAGCAGGTGGCCGACAAACGCTTTAGCGCCATCGTCAGATAATCGGGGTTGTGTTCAAGGGTTAAACGCAGAATATTGCTCGACCATTCTGGTAACTCTGGGTGCAGACGGTAATACACCCACTGCCCCTGACGCCGATCCAGCAAAATGCCGCTTTTGCGCAAATGAGCCAGATGACGCGATATTTTAGGCTGCGATTCATCCAATGCAGCCATCAGATCACACACACAAAGCTCCCTCTCATGAGTGATGAGAAGCAGCGACAGCAGACGGGTTTCGTCGGCCAGTGCTTTATAGAACTCGAGCGGGGTCAACGTAGCCGCGACTACAGAGGGACTTTTGCTGTGAACCAGAACAAAAAGACGGATACGTTCGCTGATTTCCTGCAGAGTGCGGGTGAAAGCCAGCGGATCAGTGCTTTCTTTCGGATCGGGAAAGTCCCATGCCATCAGCACACCGGCATGCGGCCAGTGTTTACATTCCTGGTGGGCCTTGTCGCAGAGTGAAATGACGTAATCGAAAGTTTGTCCGGCAAACTCATCCACGCTTTTGGAGCGTAAGCCGCTGGTATCAAAGCCCGCCTTACATAGAACCGCAATAGTACGTTCATCAACCCCTTCCGGTGATGTGCCAGCACTTGCCACCGTAAAAGAATCCGGTGCCATGCTGCGAAGCACAGTTTCTGCCATTTGTGATCTGGCGGAGTTGCCGGTGCAAACAAAGAGTACATTCATGCCTGGTACCAATGATTTGGTTGAGGCGGCAAATATTAACACTTGAATATATGAAAATCCATATATATGGATGATGGGTGCATCAAGCGTCAGTCAAAGTCAGAAGCCGCATCCTTTAAATGCCGTCCATACTGGCTGATCGCCCGTAGCCAGCGTCTGATAAAATTTGCAGCTCTTTTCTGGCTTTAGCTCTTTGAATGCGTTGTCTTCTTACAAGCCAAAATTTCCCGAGCAACATTCCTGGCGAAATCAATCTATGCGGATTTTAAGGGGAGATTACGAAGCCTGTTCGGATGTCCGTGATATCGGCCAGGCATTTCAAGTTCTGTGTGTTTCATATTCTACCTTAAGTAAAAGGAGGCCATTCATGGCCTCTAGATCATGCTGTCTGCCTTAGCTGTTACTTGAATCAGCTGCTCAGTTCTTCGTCGGTATCACTGTCAACTGTCCGCTAGGCACCATTTCCCGCGAGCAGGCTCTGGCAGACGAAATCGCCGGAAGTTTTGCGGCCAGGACGCCCACTATTTTTTCTGTACCGGCCAGGCTATGACCGATGAGTTGATAGCCGGTCTGAATGAACTGGGCGTGGAGGATTCCCGGCTGCATTTCGAACTGTTTTCAGCCCCATCCAGCCAGTGCGGTAATTTTCAGGTGTAGTGGGATACCCAGCCCCTCAACGCCGAGGGGTTTCCGTCGCTGCTGCATGTACTGGAAGCCATGGGCGCGCCGGTGGATTCCGACTGCCGCAACGGTACCTGTGGCCGCTGCCGCATCACCGTCAGCCTGGGTGACGTCAGCGGCAGCCAGAGCGGCGACGATGCCGTTGTGCTGGCTTGTTGCAGTCGCCCGGCGTCTGATCTGGTGATCAGCCTCTGACAAGCTGCCGGACTTAGTCTGAGTCCGCGCCTTGTTGACATCTACGCGTTAGCGTACCTTTTAAGTAAGTGCCCGGTGCAACGGTGTTAAACACCGTTCCGTACTTGCGTACGTTATCGTGCAGCAACTCGAGACGGCGATCCGACTCGTCGGTATCAACAATAATTTCATATTCAACCGACTCCATGCCCGGCGGAACAATCTTGCGGATACAGTGCACTAGTACTTCAACATTATGGAGATCAAATTGCAGGATCGGTGTTACGTGCTCAATTCCCTAATCTGTAGCCATGACATTCTAGGGAGTATCAATTGGTTAACACGTTGAAGTCAGCTTATACGGTCACTTTCAATGGGCTTGGTGGAAATGATGCTATTTTGCTATTACTTACTTTATATGCTTATGTAATTATAACGAATTCCTCGAGTCTTCTTTGTTGTCTTGATTCGAAACATCACACTCTCATCCCTTAGAATGTCAGATGACCAGGCCCAATTATATAGTTCGTCAATGAAATAATCGTCTGCCATGCTAATGCTACAGTCTCTTCGATAATTGCAAGTTCTCAGCGATTCTCCCGCTAGGTAATCTTTGGCTGGAAATGCTAGAAATCCGCGCAATTCATTCTCATCTGAACAAGCTATGCCATGATATCTCAATCTGTAACCCTGATTTTTTATAAGCATCAGGCTCTCTCCTGCTTGCGATGAACTCAATATAAGACCAACTATCGAGTAAAATTGAGATATTGCGTAGTTGCAGAAGTTGCATTCTCCTTGCTGAAAGAGGTAAGAGTTTTGAATGCACTCCCTATTGATTTCCCTCTCTATTTGAGTCGTCCATATTATATAACTCAACGACATAGGGCAGACGTATTCTAATGGAATTGCGAGTCTTTCAGTCCTACTTAGGCCGTGCAGCTCGGCATAGCAGGCTTTGTGATCTTTATTAATCCATGTCTTATAGATATGCCGCCGGATTGATTTGTAGCACTTGATTAATGCCGAAATATCCGATTCCATTGTATTTATACCAGGCGGTCGATTTATAACATAGATATAGTCAACACCGCCGCTTGGCTTGTCAAATACGTTGATAATATTATTTTTATGAATATTAGCAATTGCGGAGACAATCGACTTTTGGTAATTGGTCAGGTCTATCCAATTTTCAAATGATTGCTGAACCATTGGTAGCTTCGATCTTATTGCAGTCCACCAGGTGACTATTTTATCCCCTACTGATGTTGCTTCCAATGGACTGGACGCTTCTAGAATTTCTTTTAAATCAAATGATACGTGCCCGCAAGATGTTTTCCAAAAAGGGCTTATCCCAGCCCTGCTGTCTTGTGTGTCGCTATACTTAGCCCCATACCTTAATATGGCGTTTTCGCACTTCACGCATCTTTTGCTTAGCTCTACTTCATGAATGGGACATGTGTCGATAAAATCAAGATCAAAGAACACACTGTGATACCCGGTTTGTAGACAGTCTGGACAAAAGCGAATCCCATTGTGACTTCTTAAAGTAATGGAGTCTTCAAAACCAATCTGATCCAGGAATCCTTCTCTTAATCTTCGTTCATCCACGCCTAGGAGTTCTGAAAGCTTTTTGAAGTCTAGCCATTTGCTTGACCTTAGATTTATTTCCCATGGATTTACTATCTCTGGCTTCCTAATTATTTCGAATAACCTATTTGGATTAATGAGATTTAGCATCTGAATTCGAGAAAATATACTCCACGATGACTCATATGGTAGCGGAAATCGAACATCCCATGTCAGCTTGTCTTTCATTTTCTTCACCTCGTTATGTTGACATCAATCCAGAAAATATTTCTAACCCACTAGCCCTTACGGCGGATTCAACAATTGATTTGTTTAGCAAAAAGAATGGAGAGTCGTGACGAGTATTCGCGATAAGGATGTATTCTATGGTCCTAGTAAGGTACTCCATAGGGATGGATGCGGTACCTAGTGGTCTCGTGGCATCTGACAATGCTTCCCAGATCATCCTTTCAAAGTTGGCAAGTCTGAATCCTGCCTCATATGCTTGAGGGAAGTAAAATCGTGTGTATGTCCATTGAGACTCTTCAGGATAACGTTTTTCATTATCATAGACTGAAAGTATATTCTTAATGTCGCTTTCATTGCAGCCTTCGAACTGAATAGGTTCGCAAAGAAATCTCGCAATTAAGTTCAATGCCTTAGTCACAATCATTGCTGAAATTCGCTCCAATATCTCTGGCTGTGCAAACCCAATGGTGGTCATCGAGATGTGGTGTAGCTCCAGGCGGTTCTGCAATACCAGGAGAACGCGATAGTCGTCTTCAGAAAGCATTTGCATTTCATCAATGATCAATACGAATTGATTGCCACCAATTGAATTAGTCATTGTTTTTATATGGATTATAAGTTTTGACAGTAAGTCCTGGTATTTTTGGGTTCTGAAAATTAATCCATCGCCTTCTAGTATGTCGCGAACAATCGCAACATCATTTCTAGCTGATCCTCTGCTGTCAGCAGTAAATCTAATTACATATGTATGATCGAATTCATGATTCAATAGAACTTCTACAATGCTGGCGCACATTGTTTTTCCTGTTCTTGGTGCAGCGTACAAAAGCGCTCCTGTGCGGCGCATTCCGACTCTGTCGCGAATTATTTTGTATGTATTTTCTATAGTAGGGGTTAGAACTTTGTAGTTTCGTTCTGCAATAGGATGTGATCGCCGTATGGTTTCTCGTTCATCTGAAGAAAGAGTATCGTCTGCCACCATATGCTTATACCTACTTTTAACGTTTCCTGTTCACCAGTGCGTTTAAGTCGAGCTTCAATTCACCTATCACTTCATCAGGCTTATCATTAACCCTGGATGTTTTAGCGCTAATGTTATTCGGTTCTTGTCGATTCGTTATTTTTGGTTGTATGCCGGATTCCTTCGCGACTCTAGCGGCCTTTAGTGCACAACTGGGATTAGGGGTGCTTTGAGATTTCTTCTGATCGATAGAGGCAAGGTGTTGCAGGTATGCTTGAACCGGGTCATCCATACTGGCAATGGAAAGTATCCTTTTATGAATTAAGGAGTTAATCGCTTTCCGCGTTTTTCTGCTATGCTTGGTTACGCCCCACTGCCCAATTGCCTTTAGAAACCCTAACTCTGCGCCATTGGTAAGATATGCTTTAACTTGGCGCATATCATCTTCATCAATCTCGATAGAGATTTTCTTTCCGATTAAAGCGGGTGTTTGGCTTAATACGGCACTAGTGTAACGGACTCTGTCGATCTGTATATATGGCCTTCTGCCCTGCTTAATATTACCTCTTATTGTACAAGTCATAGCGGAGGGAATGGCGATGGAGCTTTCACCATCATGTAAGGTATGCCTAAATATAAATTTTTCTGGACCAAGGCCTGAGAAATGCTTAATAAACTCTAATGGGGATAGAAAGGTTAGCCCCTCTGTCGGAGTTCCATTGTGACTTGCTATGTAGACGTCTACTAGGCTCTCTACTTCCTCAGCATTAATTTTGTATTTTCTTGCTTTTTCTTCCGGATTAATTGCCCTGCCTACTCCAGGGTTGCTGCCTGTTGTAGAGGGAAGTCTTCGGAATACATTGTCTGATAGCCCTTTGAAGAATCTCTCAACGTTTGGGCGCCGCTCGAAGTGCCCTACGGGCCCCCAGTTTAGTATGAATCCTAGTCTTCTCCTGGCATGCTCTCGTACAGATGTAGACAAGTGAGCAAGTGCACCATCAAGTAACAAACAACTCCAGGCTGCGCAATAACAGTCTTTAATTTCTGAGCTCGGAAAACCACCGGACTCCGGGTATCTTAATCCTTTAATGTGGAGATCCTTAGGTTGCCATTTTCGACTGGCAGATCGGGATATTAGTCTAACAACATCCTCAGCAGATACTTCACTGCTATATACTAATTCGTATCCAAGAACCGCTGTTGATGCATGATCCACAGCAGCTATTAGCCATAGTCGCTCCAATACAACTTCGACATCAATTCCTTCTGGGTTTTTGAACGTTACACATAGCATTGCATTAATTGAATATGCGTCAATTTCAATTGCATCATATGGTTCGCTGAAAGCTAAAATCCTACTGTGCCCGGTACCTAGAGGCATATGAGCCTTTGCGTTTGATTCTCCTGTTGCTGAAACGCTTTTAGAAAAGTGTTCGCTGACAATATCCTTCATGAATTGCTGAATACTTCTGCGCCCTAGGTTTAACGTCGTGTAAGGCCACTGATTTTTACTTACCCCAAAGCCAGGAAGGCTATCAAGAAATATCTTATGCAAGATCGTTCCAGATATTTTGTGCTCATTAATGCGTAAAGCTTTTGATTTTTTTAGTATCAAATCTACAAGTTTTTCATACAGTCCAGGGTGTTCATTGAGCAATGCTCTAAGAGCCCCCGAATGTCCACCTCTTTGCTGAGGGCGCTTAATACCAGCGGGTTTTGTTCTAATGTAGTCCGCTACTCTTATGTTCGGGATTAGTGCTCTGTATCCCCACACCCTGCCATCAGGATGAACATTCATGCATCGTTTAATTAGCCGAGGAAGATTACTTCGAATAATGCCTGTTCTTGCCTCAATGTCTTTTGTAGAGATTCCATCGATGTATAAGTTTACCGCCGTTTTTCTGGACCGGAATTTTTCTGCCATATCGATAGGCAGGCTATCCTCCCTAACTGTTGGCCAGCTTGCCTTGTCTATGGCATTAAGCTCTCTCCTACTCCACTTTTGTTTTTGGCTCATACTTTTCCCACCTAGTGGAATAGGATATCGAGTTATCTGTAAGATCGAGGCGAATTGTGCTAGCAGCGGATATCCGCACAATCAAGCCAATTAGAATATCAACTTGTATGTTGGAAAAATTGGAAACCAACTCACCGATAGTACCACTGCCCAATCGAGTGACTACGGATAAGATCTCCATGGTTTGAACCGATAATTCTTGTTGGCGGATTGCTGCCGCAAAACTAATTGCCTTCATCCATCTAACAGATAGCTTGGCTTTCGCAGTGAGGTCCATAGGGCTGAAAACTTTATACTGAGCATGTCCTGGATCTTCAGGCTCAGACGTGAAGTGCATCTCAGTAACTCCGCTAGCGAGCTGGACTGTCGCAAGATGCGCGGGCTCTCTCTTGGATGTCGCGGACCCCTTATCTGCAATGACAAAGTCGACGATTGAGGGATCGGCTTCGAGAACGACCAACCAGTAAATCAGTTGTCTGTCACTACTGATTACCCAGTCTGAGTCTGTTTTTGGGCTATATACGAGCCAAAGATTGTTGAGCCGGTGTTTTCTGGCTCTGTAGGAGGCAAAAATTGAACTGCGTAATTTTGCCTTTGGTGACTGCTTGCTTGTTTGCATACAGATACCCCAAGGACACGCAGCTAGCCTAGTGGCCTAGCAGCTTCGTATCAACATTAGTTTAAGATGCCTTAATGATGCAACTTTAGTTCTGATTTTTGGAACTAAAGTTGATACATTGTTTGCTGAAAAAAACGGTGAAAATTATAACTTTATGATTTTTAAAGATTTTTATGTGACACCGGAAGTATCAGCATTACTTCGTCGCACTCCCACACAATAAACATCCCTTTACTACCAGCATCAATCATTGATTAATTGCTCGCGGATCGAGAGCAACTCTTGTCGCCGCTCCTCGCTCGTTTCTGGATACTTCATATCCATATCTTTATAGGCATCTAAGATGACTTGGGAAACGATCAAGCGTGCATTCTTTTTATCGTCTGCCGGCACCACATACCAAGGCGAGCACTCTGTGCTGGTTGCACTCAAGCAGGATTCATAGGCCCTCATGTAGTCGTCCCAGTGCTGCCGCTCGTTGATGTCAGCTATTGTGAACTTCCAGTTTTTCTCTGGTTGATCAATGCGGTCAATAAAGCGCTTGCGTTGCTCGTCTTTTGACAAGTGCAAAAAGAACTTAATGACTTTAGTGCCATTGCGATGCATGTGCTGTTCGAAATCAACGATGGATTTATAGCGATTAGGCCAAATCGCATCATCATTTAGCAGACTGTCCGGAAGTTTTTGATTTTTAAGAATTTCGGGGTGCACTCGTACAATTAAAACTTCTTCATAGTATGAGCGATTGAATATACCGATACGTCCGCGCTCAGGTAAGCACTGAGTGGTGCGCCATAAAAAATCATGATCCAGTTCTTGAGCACTTGGGTGTTTAAAACTAAATACCTGGCAGCCCTGCGGATTAACACCCGACATGACATGTTTGATGACCCCGTCTTTTCCGGCAGCATCCATTGCCTGAAATATAAGCAGTAAAGAATGACTGTTATCGGCGTATTGCAACTGTTGCTGCGCACTTAGCGCAGCAACTTGTTCAGCTAACAGTTCTTTATATTCTTTTTTACTTCGATAGACCGGCTCAACCTGAGTAGGAAGCCTGGATAAATCCACAGCGATGCCTTCAGGGACTTTAAATTCGCTGGTCTTTATATTCATTTTTCGTCCTTGTCTTAATCTTGAGGGCTTAGTGCGGCATCAACGATTTGCTGCGCTTCATTGAGAATATCCTGCAAATGATTCTCGCCTTTAAAGCTCTCGGCGTAGATCTTGTAGATATCTTCGGTGCCCGATGGGCGCGCTGCAAACCAACCGTTTTCCGTGGTCACTTTTAAACCGCCAATCGCGGCGTCATTTCCCGGTGCCTTCGTCAGGACGGCGGTAATCGCTTCGCCTGCCAACGACGTTGATTTCACTTGCTCTGGTGATAGCTTCGACAGCTTGGCTTTTTGCTCCGGAGACGCCGCCGCTTGAATACGATTTTCGATGGGTTCGCCCATCTCGCGTGCTAAGTCTTGGTACATCTGCGCTGGATCACGCCCAGTTTTAGCGATAATTTCTGCTGACAGCAAAGCAGGAATAAGGCCATCTTTGTCCGTGGTCCAGACTTGGCCATTGCGGCGCAAGAAGGACGCCCCTGCACTTTCTTCACCGCCAAAGCCCAAAGAACCATCGACCAAGCCGTCGACGAACCATTTAAAGCCGACCGGTACTTCAACAACCTTACGACCCAGTTTTGCACCCACACGATCAATCATCTGGCTGCTTACTAAGGTTTTGCCAATGGCGGTATCTTGCTTCCAGTCGGGGCGGTTTTGAAATAAGTAATTAATGGCCGCGGACAAGTAATGGTTCGGCGGCATAAGGCCAGAGCTCGGCGTCACGATACCGTGGCGGTCGTGGTCCGTATCGCAAGCAAAGGCGATATCGAATTTGTCTTTTAACGCAATCAACCCTTGCATCGCATAAGACGACGATGGGTCCATGCGGATCTTGCCATCCCAATCGACACTCATAAAACGGAACGTGGTATCAACTGTTTGGCTCATCACTGTAAGATCAAGCTTGTAACGTTCAGCAATGGCTGGCCAATAGTGCACCCCTGCTCCGCCTAATGGATCAACGCCCATACGCACACCGGCGTTACGGATAGCATCCATATCGATCACGCTGTCGAGATCGTTTACATAGTTATTGAGGAAATCGTACACATGCGTTGTCGGCGCTTTCAGTGCTTTCTCGTAAGAGATGCGTTTTACGCCGCGCAAGCCATCTTCCAACAGTGCATTGGCATGTTGCTCAACCCATTTGGTCACATCGGTATCGGCCGGGCCGCCGTTGGTTGGGTTGTATTTGAAGCCACCGTCGCTCGGTGGATTGTGCGACGGAGTGATGACAATACCATCAGCCAGACCGGTGGTGCGGCCTAAGTTGTAGCAAAGAATGGCATGTGAAATCGCCGGTGTTGGTGTGTATTCGCCTGCTGGAGCTATCATCACTTCAACCCCGTTAGCGGCGAGTACTTCGAGGGAGCTAACAAGCGCCGGCTCAGATAAGGCGTGGGTATCAATCCCGATAAACAGCGGACCATTGATATTTTGCAGCTTGCGGTATTCACAAATTGCTTGGCTTATCGCCAATACGTGGGCTTCGTTGAAGGATTTATTGAATGAATTACCACGATGGCCGGAAGTACCAAAAGCAACACGCTGAGCAGCAATCGCAGGATCAGGGACTTCGCTGTAATACGCAGTAACCAGCTTAGCGACGTTAACTAAAATCTCTTCAGGAGGAAGCTTTCCTGCTAGTGGATTAATGATCATGCCTGTATTCGATTGACTCAACTTGCACCTCCAGTGCGGGGCTAATTTTTACAATGACTGCCATTGTACCTTCTGGTGAGGAGTTTACGAGTTGGCAACGGCGGCAATGATCACATTCCAGTCCATGCAGTGGGCATTTGCACCACTTTACTATAAACTTCGCCGCCATTATCCCTCGTCACTGTTACATTGCCGATTTCAATTTATGATTTCGCTGGCATTGCCAATTGTGGCTTTAGGGCTCTTATTTTTAGTTAGGTAAAGTGTCGTTATGTATATCGTTGGTCAGCGTTGGATCAGTGAAGCTGAAACGGATTTAGGCTTAGGACTCGTGCAGAGTGTCGATTTCCGAATTGTAACTGTTTACTTCCCAGTTATTGATGATAGTCGCACCTATGCTGCGGACAATGCCCCGCTCACTCGCGTTGTTTTCGCTGTTGGCGATACGGTTCCGCTGCAAGATGGCTCTGCAATGACCATCACCGAAGTGCAGGAACAGAAAGGTATTTATTTCTACGGTGATGCCGATCAATTTATCCCTGAAACGCACCTAAGCGGCAATATTCAGCTTAACTCCCCATCCGACCGTTTATTTACCGGCCAAATCGACAACAACAACCTTTATGAATTACGCCAAACGGCCTTGCAGCGCTTAGCTAAGCTACGTCAGCGTCCGTTCTATGGTTTGCTTGGTGCTCGCACGAGTTTATTAGCGCATCAGCTCTATATTGCTGAACAGGTCACCCAAGATGCCATCCCTCGCGTACTGCTAGCCGATGAGGTGGGTTTAGGTAAGACCATTGAAGCGGGCCTTATATTGCATCGTTTGCTACTACAGCAGCGCATTCAACGGGTGTTGATTCTGGTTCCTGATCACTTGTTGCATCAGTGGCTGGTGGAAATGACGCGCCGTTTCAATTTGCGCTTCGCCGTAGTTAACCGTGCCGCCATTGCCGAGGAAGATGATCTATTTGAATCAGACCAGCTATTTCTCTGCCCGCTATCGATGGCTACCGAAGATGATGTGGCTGCTCAAATCCTTACTAGCGATTGGGATATGTTGGTGGTCGACGAAGCGCACCATCTTGAATGGACGCCAGAAGGCCAAGATGCCAGCTATAGCTTAGTTGAGCATATCTCTACGCAGTCGCCAGGCTTGTTACTGCTAACTGCAACACCTGAGCAGCTCGGCGTTGCTGGTCACTTTGCGCGCCTGCGATTGCTTGATCCGCAACGCTATACGAGCCTAGATCGTTTTATCGAAGAGCAACAGGCCTATCAGCCAATTGCAGAACTAGCAGCAGAGATTGCGAGCGATAAAGAGCTGAGCGCGAGTCAGCAAACACACTTGCTCGAATTGTTACCCGATCTCGGTTCAGATGCCGACCGCAATCGTCAGCTGGATGCTTTAATAGATCGTCACGGACCTGGCCGGGCGCTATATCGCAATACCCGTCACGGTGTTACTGGGTTTCCTAAACGCGTTCCAAGCATCACCACACTGCCATGCCCTGAAGACTACCAAGGTGATGGCTTGCCGGGTTTGCACCCAGAAATGGATATGCCTAACTGGTGCGACATGGATCCGCGCGTCGAATGGTTGAATGCTCTGTTAAAATCCAATCCAACCGATAAGGTGGTACTGATCTGTCACAAAGCGACGACGGTACTCGACATCGAAGCGTACCTTTGGGAGAAGCATGGCATTCAAGTGGCGGTATTCCACGAGCAAATGGATTTAGTGGAGCGAGATCGTGCGGCTGCTTACTTTGCCGATCAGGAACAAGGTGCAAAACTACTTCTCTGCTCAGAGATCGGTAGCGAAGGCCGTAACTTCCAGTTCGCCCGTCACTTAGTTCTGTTCGATTTGCCACTTAACTGCGACTTAATTGAACAGCGCATTGGTCGTCTAGATCGTATCGGCCAGAAGCACGATATCCAGATTCACATCCCAGTATTTGAAGGCCACATCACCCAGCAATGGGCAACCTTGCTTAATGATGGGCTAGATGCGCTTAGCCGCCCTAACCCTGCGGCTCAGCCATTACTTGAACGTAATCGCTTGGAGATAGAGACAGCGCTTAACAACGCGACCGATCTTACTGAGTTAACGCAGAAGCTAGCAACTGAACGTACTGAATTACTGGCTGCATTGGAAACTGGTCGTGATCGCTTGCTCGAGTTGCATTCTTGCCACCCTACTCGTGCACGTAAATTAGCCAGAGATATGAGCATTGCCCATATCGAAGACGAAGCCGACTTAAATGACTTCCTTGAATTGTTCGCCGATGCCTTTGGCCTTGAGTTGATTGAACTGGGCGGCGATTGCATAACCATTGCCCCAGGCGATCACATGCTAGTACCAGATATGCCGCACCTACCTGAAGATGGCTTCATGGCCACGACTCGTCGTGAGGTTGCCCTCGCACGCGACGATGTCCAATTCTTGAGTTGGGAACACCCCTTTGTTGATCAGGCGCTTGAGCTTATTACTAGCGGACCTGCAGGCAATGCCGCGGTGGGCTATGTCGAAAATCATGAGTTCAAAACCGGCGATTGTTACTTGCAGTTGCAGTTCGCTGCGCGCTGCCCAGCACCTAAGGCATTGCGTGTGGAGCGTTATCTACCACCTGACGCTATGCATCTAACCATGACACCGAAAGGTGATCTAAAGGTTAATGAGCCTGAGTGTGCACCGTTTGTTCTACCTCTAAAGCGCGGAACAGGACGAGGCTTACTTGAGCAAAAAGAAGCCGAGATTAAGCCCCTCATCGCGCGCCTAGAGAAAATGGGCGGCAATCAGCTGGGTAAAATGATTGAACGCGCCCGCAACAAAGCCGATGTCGCGTATACAGACAGAAAAGCACGTTTAGTTGCCTTAGCCGAGCATAACCGCAATATTTCGCCTGCCATGCTGGCTGCGGTTGATACTGAACGCGCTGCGGTACTTGCTGCGATTGAAGATGCGCAGCTGGTGCTCGATAGCGTACGAGTGGTTTTCTGCGGTTAATTTTTGTCGCTTGAACAAGATGCACAAAACAAAAAGCCCGCCCCTATTCATCACAATAAGGGCGGGCTTTTTTATTGCTAAACAACTAAAGGATCACAACTGGCGAGATGGTGTTCTCATGGTAACGAACTCTTCAGCAGCGGTTGGATGTATACCGATAGTGCTATCCAAAATTACTTTAGTTGCGCCCGCCTTCATCGCCACAGCCAACCCCTGCATGATCTCACCGGCATCAACACCGACCATGTGCGCACCAAGAATTTTATCTGTGCTGGTTTGTACTAGTAACTTCATATAAGCGCGTTCGCTCATGCCGCTCATCGTGTGTTTCATTGGCCGAAACTCAGATTCAAACACACTGACATCACCGCCAAATTGGCATGCAGCTTCTTCTTCGGTTAACCCTACCGTCGCGATATTCGGTTGGCAGAAAACCGCTGTGGCTATCGTGTTGTAGTCTGTCGGAGTGGCATCGCCGTCGAACTGCTGCGCAACAAATGTCATGCCCTGCGCCAATGCAACAGGTGTTAGAGCCGGCGTGCCGATTACGTCACCTAATGCATAAATACTGTCGACGGTTGTTTTAAAGTGGTCATCCGTAATGATGGTGCCATCTTCACGCATAGCAATACCAAGAGCTTCCAATCCTAAACCATCGGTCATCGGGCGGCGTCCTGTGGCATACATGACCGCATCACAAGCGATCGTTTCGCCATTAGTGAATGCGCAAATCAAACTGCCATCAGCCTGCTTTTCTATTTTTTCTATGTCACAACCCGTACTAATGCGCACGCCCTTCTTGGCAATTTCGTTGGCGGCGAACTCACGAACCTTACTATCAAATCCACGCAGTATTTGTTCGCCACGATACGTGAGCGTTGTTTCAGCGCCCAAACCATTGAAGATGCCAGCAAACTCAACAGCAATATAACCACCGCCGACGATGACGATACGTTGTGGAAATTCATCGAGATAAAATACGTCGTTCGAAGTTATTGCGAATTCAATCCCAGGAACCTTAGGGACGAAAGGCCAGCCACCCGTTGCGATTAAAATCCGCTCTGCCGTTAACTTTTGTTCGCTAACAGCCACTGTGTGAGGATCAATAATCGAGCCCGTGCCATTAATAATTTCAACGCCTGCATTCTTAAGCATATTGTCATATATGCCATTTAAGCGTTTGATTTCGTTGGTTTTATTATCGCGTAATTCAGGCCAGCTGAATTGATCTAACGTCGCATGAACACCAAAGCCTGCGCCTTCTTTTAAGTGGCTTGCGTATTCAGAGGCGTACACGAATAGCTTTTTGGGAACACAACCGACGTTAACGCAAGTACCGCCCAAATAACGACTTTCGATAACTGCCACTTTTTTGCCGCGAGCTGCCGCCATACGGGATGCCCGCACTCCGCCAGACCCTGCTCCAATGACCAAAAGATCATAATCGTAATTCATTGCTTGCCTCGATTGGATGGTGCGATTTGATGTAGCGCAATGGAGTGATGCCCAGCCGACTGTGCTATCAACTGCGATTAACTACCGGCCCTCACAAGAGTAGCCCGAATATCAACACGACCCGGCTGAGTGTCTTTGTCGATATTAATCTGATTCACGACGATGCCGAAGCGTGAGTTCAGTGCTTCTAGCCATGTAATGGTGTCGTCGAATGAAACATTCTCTAGCCAAATACGCAAGCCGCTGCCATCTTGCTCATAGCGCGTTAGGGTTATGTTGCTTTTACGTGCTTGCTGCGTCACAACAGCCAGCAATGGCTGCTCCGCTGCGGCATTAACCCCAGTGGTGCCATTGTTGAATTGCGCACCGTTGTTTGCCATTAGATTATAAAGTGCCAGCTGTTTATCCAACTCAACTGCGAGTGTATCTTGGCGCTTTAACATAGGGGCAAATACAATCGAGAACACGATAGCTAATGCGGCAAATATCGCTACGCCATTAACAATATTACGATCACGCCCAGGAAGCTGGCCGTACCAATCTTTCGCGGCCGTAACGCGAGGATCTTTATTTAGTTGATCTGTGATCACGGTTAACGCTTTCATGCGGCAGCCCCTCCAACTTTTAAGCGCCCTTTTACAACGCCTTTATCGGTCGTTGCTGATGCAATATCGGCTGTCATTCCACTTTTCTCTAATGCCTGCTTGAAGGTCTGTAAATCACCCATTGCCGTTGCAGTGACTTCGATCACCAGCTCATCAAGACGATCCGCATAACGAACACTTTGCAACTCAATACTCTTTTGCAAAGACGCACTGGCGTAAACTCGTGATACATTGGCCATCATGGCGATAAAACCACCACTTCCTGCAGTCGCACCACCATCTAATTTTTCACGGAACTGACGCTCTAAACTGCGAACCCGCTCGCCGGGAAACCACTGTTTGTACAAGGCTAGACTTTGACTTCTAACTTCTGCGACTTGTTGAGCTTTAAGCCGATTGTCTGCAAACAAATACAAACCCGACAGCACTGCAAATACTGCCGTCATGGCCGCAATACCAGCCCACCACTTATTGGCCTTATGAGTTTCTTGCTGAGCCAGACCTTTACCTGACAGCAAATCAGCTGTTGCGGGGATCGACAATAAAGCGGGCGACGTAGGCTCTATACGTATCGAAGCGAAGCAATCTGGATAGCCGGTTTCGATACTGGTTTTTAATAAGTTGGCTTGATCGAGGTTATTGCCAACAATAATCAATTCATCGGCGGTAAAATCTGCAAGCACTGACTCTAAAACGGCGGCAATTGCACTCTCCGGTACTCGCCCTTCAAAACGTCCCGGCAGCTGAATCAACCAATCTCCCGCATCGTATTGAATGCTTGAAATAAGCGGCAAGGCTGCTGTTTCAGGAACTAGCGCTTGAACTCTCACATGGTGCAAGTCACACAAGTCTAATAAACGCTCAGTGATATCATTGGCAACAACATACGCTCGATGATAGGTTTTATAGCTACCAGAAGTGAGCACGGTAAAATCGTTTAGGTCGCCAAGAATCAACTCCTCTAAAGCGTACGGCATGGCACGATTCACCATGCGCGCTTTAATACCGGGTAATGATACCCAGTGAGCAACGTAGTTACTTGCCGATAGCTGCAGGGTTACCGCCGTCAATTCCGGCAGGGTGTCCGCCCATTCTTCTAACGACTTCACTTCTTGATTGGTATGGACTGTCCATTGACCTAGAGTGGCATGCCACTGCACTCTGATTGCGTTCGTTGTCATCCTATTACTCTATTTGATTAGCTGTGCTAACTGGGTCTACCGGACGCGATTCTCGCCGTGAAAAATCACGATATAGCGTGGTCATAATTCCGGTATCAACAGCGCGATGTATTACCGCTTCCAGTGTTGCCATACGCCCACCCAAATCGATTCGGGCAAACAATTCAAAATATTCTGTGCGAACAGAGAAATCCGTTTTACTCCAGCGACTATCTACTTCCTGATCGTTATTGTTGCCGTCGGAATCATTGTCGTCATTCTGACCGTTTGTACGTGCCTTGGTAAAGGGCTCAACCTGACTTAGCGCCCAAAAATCATCAACACTGCTAAAACCATCGTCTCCGCGCGCATTGACAATGGCCTGCCCATCGGCAAGGGTAAGCTCGCTATCTAATGAAGCCAGCACAATGGCTGGCGCAGTGTTGACGTTCAACTGAGCCGTAACCGGCAGACAAGCGACATAAGGTTCTAATTTGCTGTATGACGCAGCATCCATATTCTCGATTAGTAACAACTCTGAGGTATGTTTGCAGTCTTGATAGGCGGCACGGTAAGGAACTTCCGCCGATAGATAGCGATCATCATCCTGACTCTCTGGATTCAACCAATTGGCCCACTCGGTTGCCAGCTCAACATCCAAACCAAGCAAATTCAGCAACTGGCGAAAACGTGTCGTTTGAATAGCTTTGTTCGGAGCGTCTGGTGCCAAACTATTAAGATTAAAACGTCCTTGGGCATCCGATAAATGCAGAAATATCGTTCCTGGTTCTAGCGGAAATGACCTATCAACCGCCCACTCCTCACCGAGGTGATCCTTTTCTTTATCGGCTTCCCAGTCCATATAAAGACCTTGTCGTACAGCCTGCTCTGCGGCATACGAAAATTCTCTGGCTTGCTGCAGCGCGAGCTGTCCAGAAACTCGTTCTAAGTCGATAGATTGCCGCTCAATCATGGAGGTAGCTAGAATTGCCACAATAGAAAATATTAGCAGCACCATTAGCAGTACCATGCCAGACTGCCGGTTTTTACCAGTTAACCTATTGGTGTAATTTCGACGTGACGACAACGCAAGCATCAGGTATCAGCCTTGTCATGAGCTAACAACCAAAGTCGCTCGATAAAACCAAGCCGTGGCAGTTCTATCTGCCAACGCATAGCAATCGGATACTCTGGCTTATTAGGATCCGAAACTGGCGGCCAGCTATCGTAATTTGTGCGCTCGGGCTGTGCACCGACTTCAGTGGGAGCAGTTTCGGCGGTAAGCTCAATCGTGAGGCTAACCACCTGCTCTAGCACCACTTGCGATTGCACTTCAATGTCGGTGGAACGATCCAAGTGCGGCCAGAAATAACGCACTAGACAATCGCCTTTAGGGTCTGTCTCGCCCCACTGCTCTAGCCTCAATCGAGCGCTTTCGCATTCATCACTATCAAGCGGCTCTATACGATAGGCTACTCGTTGAAGTGTCGAGCGCGGATCGTTAGCGACTGGAGAGTTACGCCACCCCGCTCGAGTAAACTCAAGTAAGTAGTCGCCATTATCCAGCAGTAACGATGGCTGGGTGTCGCCGTACTCATCTCGAATTGAGCGATTAATAAACTGTTCTAAGTCGCGAGTAATGACTTGGTTAAAACGCTGAAGGCCAGCCAATTGCTCTGAACGAATATCAGTATTACGCGACGCCTCGCTGATATTACTTAATAACTGCACAGCACCGACCCCAATAATGGCAGTAATGCTAATCGCTACCATCACTTCCAAAAGGGTGAAGCCTCTTTGCAGTCGTGACTGCTTAGGGTTTAAAACCGGTGGTACGGACACACGCTTCATATCAATGAGTGCCCATAATAGTTGCCAGCGAAATTAAGAAGTTTTCTTTGTTATTGATGTCAGCCACAGAAACAGTGACACGATTCAGGCCAGGAAAAGCCGTCGCTTCAACAACCACATTAATGCGCCATTCGCGATCGGCAAGCTTGGTCGTGTCGTTACTTGTTCCTACTGCGGGCTGACCTGCCAACCGAATTTCTGCCATGCGATTTTCTGCAACATAGGACGCTAACGACTTATCGGCCATATAAAGTAGATTATTGACGCGCATACTGGCGGTGTCGGTAATTGTTACCGCTACAACAGCAAAGATGGTGATGGCGATCATCACTTCAATCAGGGTGAAGCCGCGGCTGCGCTTAATTTTCAAAGCGTTCCACCTCAATGGTTACTGGATTAAATCCATCACCTTTCACGGTAATAAGAAACGCCTGATCATCAATATGTCCAAGCTCTATCCGAAACGGCGTGTACTCATCCGATGACAAAAATAAAAGGGCCGGCAGCGGTCCTTCATCATCCCCATCGCCTTGCAAGGTTTCGGTATCGACCTCAACCCCTTCAACAAACAACGCAAGCGACACTTGCTCTGGCACTTCTATCGTAGCGCCTAATCGCCCACTGTAGGCTTGCCACGGATTCTTAGCGAGCGCATCGAGCTCTTCGCGATCCAAGCCAGCAGTAAACTCTTGAGAGTTGATATCTTGATAGGATAACAAGGTGGTACTTTCCGGCAGTATTGCCACACCCAGATCGATATTTTGAAATACGGCTTCTTCGCGATACATGTCGAATGCACCTTGAAAGCGGCGAGCAAGCTGTTCAGTTTCGCTTTGCGCCTGACGCCCACTACCTCCAAGGTTAACCATCGACAGCAACAAGCCGATGATGACAAGCACCACCATTACTTCTAACAGGGTAAACCCCCGCTGCTGTTGCTGCCGATGTGTCATTACATTTCCTGACTGCTGATATCAGCGGCGTCGGCTTCGCCACCTTCAGAGGCATCTGAACCTAAAGAAATGATCTCGTACTGACCTTTATTCAAGAAGTATAAGAACTCACCACCCCACGCATCAGTAGGCACCGAATTTCCTTTTAGGTAACCACTACTACGATAGTTCTTTGGCTCTGGCGAACCTGAAGGCTTCTTAACAAGCGCTTCTAAACCTTGCTCGGTAGTTGGATAGGTATAGTTGTCCAACTTGTACATATCCAATGCGCCTTCGATCAACTTAATCTGGCTTTTGGTTGTTTTGATTAGAGCATCGTCTGCAGCTCCAAGAATGTTACCTGCGACCAAGGCCATAATACCGCCGATAATTGCTAGTACGACCATTACTTCGATCAAGGTAAAACCAGCTTGGCGTTTTTTAACGGGCATTATCATTCTCCTATTGCACCATTTTTTGAAGTTCAAGAATTGGGAGCATGATGGCAACAACAATAGTGGCAACAATTACCCCCATCACAAGAAGCATCACGGGTTCGAAAATTTTGACCAAGGCTGAAATTGTATTTTCAAGGTTGGCCTCCTGTTGGGATGCAGTGCGAGCGAGCATTGAATCTAGCTCTCCACTGCTTTCGCCACTGGCTATCATGTGCAACATGATCGGTGGGAAATGCTTGGTTTCAGCAAGTGCGCCATTTAACGTTCCACCTTCACTAACCCTCACGGTAGCAGCGGTTAATGAATCTTTAATTGCCATATTGGTGACAACTTGACTAGCGATGCGCATGGCTTCAACGAGTGGCACGCCACTACTCGTTAGGATGGCTAGCGTACTACCAAACCGAGCCGTATTAGCATCGCGCACAAATCCATTTAAACCGGGCACATTAAGTAAAAAAACATGAAACCCAAACCGGAATTTCTCACTTTTAAGTCCACGTACAAAAGCCACTATTCCAACAATCACAATAATGGCAGTTACTAAGCCGTAGTCGGTTATAAAGGTACTAATGTCGAGCATAGTTTGCGTCAGCCAAGGCAACTCCTGACCGTTTTTAACAAATACCTGAACGATATCGGGGACAACATAGGTTAACAAGCCAACGACAATCCCCAACGCTACGATACTCAGGATGATCGGATACATGGCAGCAAGTTTAATCTTCTGCCCCGATATATGGGACGACTCTGTGTAGTCTGCTAGACGATTAAGAACTGCATCCAAATGCCCTGCATGTTCGCCTGCACTAACGGTTGCTCGGTATAAAACAGGGAATGCACGCGGATATTCAGCCAAGGCATTTGCCAGCGTATAACCTTCCAGAACTTTGGCTCGGATGGCCAGCACCATAGCTTTGATACGTTGCTTACCCGCTTGTTCAGAAAGTGCTCGTAAGGATTCGTCAATCGGGAGGCCGGCAGCGATAAGTGTTGCTAGCTGACGGGTCAGCAAAGACAATTCAGCAACCGAAAGAGACGGGGCAAAGTTAAATACCCCTGTACCCTTTTGCTTTACAGTTGTCGCCTCGACAGAAACTGGCATCCAGCCCTTTTCACGCAATTGTTGGCGAATTTGACGAGCACTATCCCCCTCAAGGACGCCTTTCTTTTGCTTGCCCTTCTGATCAAGAGCTTGATACTCAAACGCAGCCATAAATTAAGCTTTCGCCACCCTTAACAATTCTTCGATAGTGGTGCTTCCGGCAAGAACTTTACGAATACCATCTTGGCGAATGCTCGGCCCCAAAACACGAGCATGACGCTCGAGATCTTGTTCGCCAACTTGATCGTGAATTAAGGTTTTAAGTTTTTCATCGACTTCGATGATTTCATAAATACCTTGGCGACCTCGATATCCAAGCTGATTGCACTTTTCACAGCCTTTAGCGTGAAAAATCTTCGGCGGATTAGCTTCATCTGCATCTAGGATTTTGCACTCAGAGGCATCTGCGATGGTCGATGTTTTGCAATCATTACAGAGTACACGCACTAAACGTTGAGCGATAACACCGATCACACTCGATGACAGCAAAAACGGCTCGACCCCCATGTCTTGCAAGCGCGTAATCGCACCTACAGCGGTATTTGTATGCAGTGTCGACAACACTAAGTGACCAGTCAAACTCGCTTGAATGGCAATTTCAACCGTATCTAGATCTCGAATCTCCCCGATCATAACCACATCGGGGTCCTGACGAAGAATAGCTCGCAAGCCTTTAGCGAACGTCATATCCGCTTTTAAATTCACCTGTGTTTGACCTATCCCCGGCAGACTGTATTCAACAGGGTCTTCGACTGTCAGAATGTTACGGCTAGTATCGTTGAGATCACTTAGTGCCCCGTACAGCGTTGTGGTCTTACCCGACCCCGTAGGGCCGGTCACTAAAATAATGCCATGGGGTTTACTAATAATATTGCGCATGGCCGCGAGGTCTCGCGCCGCCATACCCAGTTGGCCAAGACCCAAACGACCGGCCTGTTTATCCAATAGGCGCATAACCACGCGCTCGCCGTGGCTTGAGGGCATTGTCGATACGCGGACATCCACTTCGCGACCACCGATACGCAGTGCGATACGGCCATCTTGTGGAACTCGTTTTTCAGCGATATCCAGCTTAGCCATAACCTTAATGCGAGAAACAAGCAGAGCAGCTAAAGCCCGCTTAGGTTGCACCACTTCACGCAATACACCATCGACACGAAAACGCACAACTAAGCGTTTTTCGTAGGTTTCAACGTGAATATCGGAAGCACCTTCTTTTACCGCTTCGGTGAGCAAAGCATTAATCAGGCGTTTAATAGGCGCATCGCCTTCCTGTTCGAGCAGGTCTTCAGTCTCTGGAACGGAATCTGCCAAGCTAGCAAGATCCATATCCTCACCTAACCCTTCAACCATATCCATGGCCTCGGAAGAATCGCTTTGATAAGCCAAGCCTAGTCGTCGATTAAATTCGTCATCGCCGACAACAACCATATTAAATGGGGCGGACAGATGTCGTTGAACTTCCATTAAGGCGGTGGCACTTAGACCTTCGCGATATACAAGTGTCAGTCCATCCCCTTGCCCTTCAACGATCACTCCAAAGCGCTTAGCAAAGCTAAATGGCAAGCGAGTGCTTAGCTGGCCACCCTGCACAGCATGCACCACATCATCAATTAGAGGCGGATTATCTACCTCAACCTCAGAAACCTGATTAGTCATATTTTTCCTGAAATACGGCCAATGCCCGAATAATCAAAACCTTGGCGGCATAAGCTCTTCGGATCGTACTGATTTCGCCCATCAATAATGATGGGATGTTTCAGTAGTTTTTTAATGGCATTAAAGTCGGGTTGACGGAAGGGCTTCCACTCCGTCACTAGCACCAATGCATCTGCGTCTGTTAGTGCGTCGTATTGGTGCTCACACAGAGTAACGCATCCATCCTTAAAATAAGAGGACGGAAAATGCCGCTTTGCCTCATCCATCGCAACGGGATCATAAGCACGCACTTTGGCGCCAGCCGCAACCAGCTGGTTTATCAGAACAAGGGAGCTAGCCTCTCGCATATCATCCGTACCGGGTTTAAATGCCAACCCCCATATTGCGATTGTTCGGCCACTGAACTCAGCTCCGAATCGTTCGGTCAGTTTCTCAAACAAGCGTTGTTTTTGCGCCTGATTGCATGCTTCGACGGACTTGAGAATCTGAGTTGGGTAACCGAACTCGTCCCCCATGCGCATCAAAGCTTTTACATCTTTAGGAACGCAAGAGCCACCGTAACCACTCCCTGGGTAGATATATGAGTAGCCAATACGACTATCGGAGCCGATTCCTTTGCGAACATTCTCGATATCAACCCCCATGCGCTCGGCAAGATTTGCCATTTCATTCATAAACGAAATTTTGGTTGCAAGCATGGCAGTGGCAGCGTACTTGGTAAGCTCGGCATCACGAACCCCCATGAACATGAGCTTGTCGTGATTACGTGAAAAGGTGTGATACAAATCCGACATTACTTCTTTGGCGTAATCTGATTCAACACCAAGAATGATCCGATCTGGACGCATAAAGTCTTCAACCGCCGCGCCTTCCTTCAAAAACTCTGGATTTGAAACGACGTCAAATTCAAGCGAAAGGTTTCTAGCGGCCAGCTGCTCAGCTATGACGGCACGAACGCTATCGGCAGTACCAACTGGGACGGTTGATTTATTAATGACAACTGCGCGTTGATTTAAATTGCGACCAATATCCTTGGCCACATCCAAAACCTGCTGCAGATCCGCCGAGCCATCATCATCCTGAGGGGTACCTACAGCGATGATATATACATCAGATGAAGTCATTGCTGACGTCAGGTCGGTCGTAAAATTTAAACGCCCAGCCAAGCGATTATTCTGAACAATTTGTTCTAGACCTGGCTCATAGATTGGAATTCGACCACTTTCTAGCAGTCCGATTTTTTCGACATCGACATCCACACAGGCAACTATGTTGCCCATCTCTGCAAAACAGGCTCCAGTAACCAAGCCTACGTAACCGGTGCCAATAACGGTGATGTTCAATCTCTATTCCTTTATTCGATTCTTTCGATTAGACGGTAACTTACCTTATTACGAAAAAATGACAACTCGATGACATAAAAAAACCCGGCCGTAGCCGGGTTCTTTTAAGTGCCTGATCTTACAGAGCATTTTCCAATTCTGGAACTGCATCGAATAGATCAGCAACCAAGCCGTAATCAGCAACTTGGAAGATTGGCGCTTCTTCATCTTTGTTGATGGCAACAATGACTTTAGAGTCTTTCATACCAGCCAAATGCTGAATCGCACCTGAGATACCAACAGCAACATACAAGTCTGGAGCAACGATCTTACCCGTCTGACCAACCTGCATGTCGTTTGGAACGAAACCAGCATCAACTGCTGCGCGAGACGCGCCAACCGCTGCGCCGATTTTATCAGCAACTTTGTACAGCATTTCAAAGTTGTCGCCATTCTGCATACCGCGACCACCAGAGATAACGATCTTGGCGCCAGCAAGTTCTGGACGATCTGATTTAGCCAGTTCTTCACCAGCAAATGCAGACAAGCCAGCATCTTTAACAACATCTAATGCTTCAACTGCTGCTGAACCACCTTCTGCTGCCGCTGCATCAAATGCAGTTGCACGAACAGTCATCACTTTGATGCTGTCAGAAGACTTAACGGTAGCAATAGCGTTACCCGCATAAATTGGGCGAGTAAAGGTATCAGCAGATTCAACGCCGATTACTTCAGAGATCATATTCACGTCAAGCAATGCAGCTGAGCGTGGCAAGAAATCTTTACCAGTAGTGGTAGCAGAAGCCAAAATATGGCTGTAGCCAGTACCGATTTCAGCAACCAATTCGCCCATATTTTCAGCTAATTGATATTCGTATGCTGCATTGTCAGCAAGCAATACCTTGCTTACACCAGCAACTTTAGCAGCAGCTTCAGCTACCGCGCCGCAGTTGCTACCAGCAACCAAAACAACAACATCGCCACCAATTTTGGCAGCAGCAGTAACAGTATTCAGAGTAGCGCCTTTAAGAGCGGCGTTATCGTGTTCTGCGATTACTAAGATAGACATTACACAATCCTCTCTTACAGCACTTTGGCTTCGTTTTTCAGTTTCTCAACCAGCTCGCTTACGCTGCCGACCTTGATACCAGCAGAGCGTTCAGCCGGCGGAGTTACCTTAACTAGAGCCATAGTAGACTTAACTTCTACGCCCAAGTCAGCAGGTGTAGTCACATCAAGAGGCTTACGCTTGGCTTTCATGATGTTTGGCAAAGATGCGTAACGTGGTTCGTTCAAACGCAAGTCAGTCGTTACAACAGCAGGCAATTTCAGAGCAACAGTACGCAGACCGCCGTCGATTTCACGAGTAACACTTACTTTGTCGCCATCAATAGCCACTTCAGAAGCGAACGTGCCTTGACCCATACCAGTCAATGCCGCAAGCATCTGACCAGTTTGGTTGTTATCGCTATCGATGGTTTGTTTACCCAGCAATACGATTTGAGGCTGCTCTTTTTCAACAACTGCTTTCAGCAACTTGGCAACAGTCAAAGATTCTAGCTTCTCTTCGGTTTCGATCAGGATGCCGCGATCTGCACCAAGCGCCAAAGCAGTACGAATCTGCTCTTGAGCGACTTTAGGACCGATAGAAACGACAACGACCTCAGTTGCGATGCCTTTTTCTTTCAGGCGCACAGCTTCTTCAACTGCGATTTCGCAAAATGGGTTCATAGCCATTTTGACGTTGGTCAGATCAACATCAGAGTTGTCTGATTTAACGCGGACTTTCACGTTGTAATCGATTACGCGTTTAACAGCGACAAGAACCTTCATAGATTCCTCGTATTTATCTAGTTGGATGAATAAAGGGCCTAATAACACACCGACAGATGACACAGTCACAAACGGATACCCTTTCCAGCGCGCAACATTATTGTGATGTTTGCCTTGAGCGTCAATAGCAGCGGCCTGATATGCTACCGAAAGCCCTGATTTACCGCGCCTTTTGCCTTAAATCAGTTGCCTGA
Organism: Thalassolituus oleivorans MIL-1; assembly: GCF_000355675.1. Classification (NCBI taxonomy): domain Bacteria; kingdom Pseudomonadati; phylum Pseudomonadota; class Gammaproteobacteria; order Oceanospirillales; family Oceanospirillaceae; genus Thalassolituus; species Thalassolituus oleivorans. Next base: position 1,894,095 of record NC_020888.1, read on the forward strand.
CGTCTGCACAATCGTATAATGGCGAGCCGTTTTAAAGCCCGTAACAAGCTTTCAGCCTATAGAGTGCGAACAACTGCCCTGTAGAAATTGGTACGAATTAAGCGTTATCAGTAAAATTTTCGGGTGATAAGAAAATAATGTGGATCCTCTGATCCCGTCGCTCCCCGCTCATATTGAGGAGATAAACTATGCAACGTGAAGTAATGGAATACGACGTAGTCATCGTCGGTGCTGGCCCTGCTGGCCTATCGACTGCTTGTCGTTTCAAACAACTCGCCAACGAAGCGGGTCAAGAACTATCTGTATGTCTGGTTGAGAAAGGCTCCGAAATTGGCGCCCATATTTTGTCTGGCGCCGTCATAGAAGATCGCGCTTTGACTGAGTTATTCCCAGATTGGAAAGAGCTAGGCGCTCCACTTAACGTGCCAGTCAAAGGCGACGAAGTGTACTTTTTAACCAGTGGTGAGAAAGGCATCAAAACGCCACACTGGGCAATTCCAAAGCCTATGCACAATGACGGCAACTACATTGTCTCCTTAGGCAATGTTTGTCGCTGGCTCGGCGAACAGGCGGAAAACCTAGGCGTGGAAATCTATCCAGGCTTCCCTGCTGCTGAAACGATCATCGAAGACGGCATCGTTAAAGGTATCGTTACCGGCGACATGGGCGTTGATGCTCACGGCGGTGAAAAAGCCGAATACACTCCCGGTATGGAGCTGCGCGCCAAGTACACTGTCTTCTCTGAGGGCTGTCGCGGCCACCTAGGCAAGCAACTGATAGCCGACTTCAAACTAGACGCCGGCAAAGATCCACAGCATTACGGCATCGGTATTAAAGAGCTTTGGGATATCGACCCAGCGAAACATGAAGAAGGCTTGGTAATACATGGCGCTGGCTGGCCATTAAATGAATCCAAGTCATCTGGTGGCTTCTTCTTATATCACTCAGAAAACAACCAAGTTGTCGTTGGCTTGATTACTGACTTGTCGTACAGCAACCCACACGTCAGCCCATTCGATGAATTCCAGCGCATGAAGCACCATCCAGTATTAAAACAATACTTGGAAGGCGGCAAGCGCGTATCTTACGGCGCTCGCGCTATCGCTAAAGGCGGCGTTAACTGCTTGCCTAAAATGACCATGCCAGGCGGTTTATTGATTGGTTGTGACGCTGGCACTCTGAACTTCGCCAAGATCAAAGGCACGCACACTGCAATGAAGAGCGGCATGATCGCTGCTGAAGAAATGTTCAAAGCTATCAGTGCTGGTCGTGAAAACGATGAACTGGTTGAATTCACCGCATCATTTGAAGCATCTTGGGCTTACAAAGAACTTGAGCGTAGCCGTAACTTCGGTCCTGCTATGCACAAATTTGGTATGTTTGGCGGTGCAGCATTTAACTTCATCGACCAAAACATCTTCCCGATCCCTGTGACACTGCATGACACAACCCCGGATTACGCCACCCTTAAGCCGGCTGCTGAATCCAAGAAGATCAACTACCCTAAACCAGACGGCAAATTGAGCTTTGCCAAGCTGGATTCGGTATTCATCGGTAACGTAAACCATGCGGAAGACCAGCCATGCCATCTGAAACTAAAAGATGCCAGCATTCCACTCGCGGTAAACCTGCCTAAGTACGATGAGCCAGCTCAGCGTTACTGCCCTGCTGGAGTTTACGAAATCGTAGAAGATGAGAAAGGTCAACGCTTCCAGATCAACTCTCAAAACTGCGTTCACTGCAAAACCTGTGATATCAAAGATCCTGCACAGAACATCACCTGGGTAACCCCCGAAGGTACTGGCGGTCCGAACTATCCGAACATGTAAGTGTTTGATTAATAAAAAAGGAGCCGAAAGGCTCCTTTTTTATTAATCCCACTATTGTTTCGAGAGCCTGACCCGCAAAGCCCCCACCGCACTTGCCAATCACCAAGCAAAAAAAAGAGCCCAAAGGCTCTTTCTTGACACCAACAAGGTGAATTAGTGACCGGCGAATTTCATAGATACACCGCGAATATCTACATCATCCAATGAAATAGCGCCAAGCATTTGACCGCCTAGTGATACTTCTGGAGCATAAATATCAAATACGTTTGTGGCGCTCAAGCCACTGCTAAAATCGACTACGAAGCCCGACCCGTCAGGCTCAGCAAACATATTTGCTCTAAGAGTAGCCACTCGAGAGGTTGTCGTAGGACTGCCGTTCTCCTCGATTGTTTCGAAGTATTCCGCACCAGCAACAACCATATTGTCAATTTTCAAGCCAAGCATAGAGGTCAGATCAATATCCATATCCTCGATACCAACTTGCGCAGACAGCTGAATATTGGTGTACATCTGAGAGGCCGCATTTACTTTATCTTCGATAGTTGCTTTAAAATACAAAGCACCACCGTAAACACTAAAACCGTCCACTAGAGTTGCACCTTTAGTGCCGTTTGCAGCACTTAGAAATACTTCGTCAACTGTGATTTCGAAATCAACAGGACTAATACCATCTGTTGGTGAACCGTTAAGAACCATCTTACCAGTTGAGTCTATGTCGATGATAAACTTAAAGTCATCGATATTTGCGGTATTGCCAGGATTGGGGAAACCAAACAGTGTACTGCGCCCCTCACCGCCCCCGATATGTATAGTGCTAATAGACAAAGAGCCGCCATCGCCATCTAGACCATCAGTGGTATCGGTATAAACGATACTACCAATATCCAAAGCTAAATCTAACTCGATATCAACTCCAGCCTGACCGGTAACCTTTGTAAGATCGTAATCACCTAGTTCTGATAATTCTGCGTGTGCTGACAACGATGCCGCCAGAACGCTTAGAGAGAATGCTATTTTTTTCATGATCTTTCCATGATTATTATTAGTGTCAGCAACAGTCTAGGGGGCTAAAACAAGGGATACAATAGGTTACACAACATTTCTTTGGGTTTTGGCTTGAGAATGGTCTTGTCGACCATATTGACGACGATTTACGCCACACTGGCACAATCAGTCCCAGTCTCACTGGTGTGAAGTTACCCCAGCGAGACAAGTCCGCCCCTTACACTAACCTCTGGGGTCGCATCCTCAATCGCATCGCACTCTTCTATTAGTTGGTAATAGGCATTACGTGAAAATCTTGCCCACAACCCATCGCGAATATGGATCATTGGAATCATAAGGCCGTCAAGTTCTGACAGCGCGAAGTTGTCTGTGGTGATTTCTACCACACCATCAATGTTTAGCGCCGCAAATAGCCCACCCTGATCCCGCTCAATCATGTTGACAACAAACGGAAGATCTTCGACCCGAATTCGCCATTTTTCCACTGGAGTAAGCAGAAAATAGTCATCGCCCTCTTTGCGCAAAATGGTAGAAAACACCTGCACCAACTTCTTGCGCTCTATCTTCACCCCCTCATGCCACCAAGTTCCATCCTTGCGAATGACCATATCCATGTCACCTGATAACTCTGGATTCCAACTCATAACCGGAGGTAACTTACTAGAGGTAGCTTTAATGCCTAACTGGTGTGCTAATTCATCAAGCGTCACAATTAAAGCCCTCTCTGCCATTCCTGACGTAATGCAATCCTGTCAGGCTGATTAATCGCTGTATCAAGCTGCTTAAGCATCTCTTCTTTATCGGCACCTAGGGTGCCTTTGAGGGGCAGATAATTGGATGCATGATCACTACGAAATACAGTATTGCTAAGCTCCAGCGTGTCTATAAAGCGGCGCAGCTCTACAAAGAGATCATGCTGATTCGGCAGCTGATAATTCCCCGCAAACCCCTCCTGAACACGTCTATCACCGAGAGGGTAGCTGACAACAAGAGTAGACAGAAAATCCGGCTGTGCTTCATTCATCAAACGAGCTGAATTAACAGCATGCTGCTCGCTAAGAGCAACTCCTCCCATACCATTCAAAACCATAACCGAAGTCTTTATTCGGGCTTCCTTAAGCTTATTAAGGGCATCCAAAGTGCTCTCATAAGTCTCACCTTTGGATATCGCAGTTAATACTTCGTCATCGCCACTTTCCGCACCGACATAAGCAATACCAAAGCCTAAATCGGCCAACTCTTTCAACTCACCAACTGATTTTTTGCGTATATTGCGTGGCAAACAATAAGCTCCAACTCGCGTCACCCATGGAAGCTCAGCCTTAATAGACCGCAAAATATTAACAAGACGACGAGTAGGCAATACTAATGCATCACCATCAGCTAAAAACACTTTTTCAAATCGAGGACCGATGGCGGCAGCCTGTTTAATTTCAGCCAAAACCTCTGCTTCATCGCGTGCTCGAAATTTTTTCTGCGGCTGAGTGTACATATCGCAGAAAGTACACTTATTCCAAGAGCAACCATTCGTTACTTGAAATATCAGCGAGCGAGCTTCGCTTGGTGGACGAAAAATAGGTTCAATATATTGCGGAAACATAGCGTATATATCTCTTGGTGGTATCAGCAAGAAAAAGACGGATAGTCGCTGGATTATAACCGAAGCGTAACAGAGCTTAAGAGAGGATAAAATGGTGCCCGGAGCCGGAATCGAACCGGCACGACCGTTAAGTCGCAAGATTTTAAGTCTTGTGTGTCTACCAATTTCACCACCCGGGCATCGGGTGTATACAGGCGACTCATGCTGAGTCAACTTACTGCCTGCAATAAAGAAACCTGAAGTTCAGGCATCTTTTAACAATGGAGGCGCGAGCCGGAATCGAACCGGCATCGGCGGATTTGCAATCCGCAGCATAACCATTTTGCTATCGCGCCGTTTTAGCAATTCAACATCTAGGCGAAACCTAAACATCTAAAATACTTGGAGCGGGAAAGGAGATTCGAACTCCCGACCCCAACCTTGGCAAGGTTGTGCTCTACCAACTGAGCTATTCCCGCTAAACGTGAGGCGCATTTTATGCGACGCGCCAAGTTAGTCAAGCTTTTTTCTTTGTTTTTAACGACTTAGCGATAACTTTCGCAAATTTGTACATAAAAAATACGATCTAACCGCGCCCTTTAAGCTCAGGCCACGCAGCTTTTAAATACACCAGCATCGACCAAATGGTTAAAACTGCAGCAAGGTAAAGACTTACAAGACCCATATTTGTGAATAGCGGCACCCCGTCAGCGGCCAGAAGTATGGTGATCGACACCATCTGTAGCGCAGTTTTCACCTTCCCTACATAACTAACAGCGATATTTGCGCGCTTGCCCAGTTCCGCCATCCACTCGCGCAAGGCTGAAATTACAATTTCCCTACCAACAATAATGCTGGCCGGAATGGTTAGCCACACGGCCGAGAAATGCTCAACCAGCAAAACAAGTGCCACTGATACAATCAATTTATCCGCTACAGGATCAAGAAATGCGCCGAGAGGTGTTGTCTGATTCAACTTCCGTGCTAAATATCCATCAAACCAATCCGTGATAGCGGCCAATGCAAACAAAATGGCCGCCCAAATCTTGCCGTGCTCACCAAACCAATAAAATGCAATCACCATCATAGGGATCATTAAGATACGCCCTAAGGTGAGAATGTTTGGCACGTTCATATACTGCTAATCTCCTACTCTTCGCCATGTAGCCGCGCAAATATTTGCGCAGCGAGTGTCTTGCTAATACCCGGGACTCGCTCAATTTCTTCTTTTGGCGCTCCTCGCATATTCTTTAAACTACCAAAATGCAGCAGTAGTTCTTTGCGTCTCTTAGGGCCAATACCCGGAAGGGATTCAATCTCCGACTGGCCTCTACTTTTTGCTCGTTCTTTTCGATGCCCAGTAATTGCAAAGCGATGCGCTTCATCGCGCACGTGCTGCAATAAACGGAAACCCTCATCATGAGCGTTCGGCATTATAGGTCGCTCCGCACCTGCCTCCCACAGATATTCCCATCCTGACTTGCGAGTCGTTCCTTTAGAGATACCAAATGCAGGTAAGTTAGAGATCGCTAAATTCTCTAGCACCGTCGATATTCTATTGATCTGCCCTTTACCACCGTCAATTAACAATAACCCTGGTAAATCATCCTGATCTTTCAAACGTGTCAAATGACGTGTCACTGCGTTTTCCAGCGCCGCGTAGTCATCCCCCGCTGTCACCTCCTTCACCGAGAAACGACGATAGCGCTTTTTATCTAAGCCTTCATCACCATAAACCACACAGGAGGCATAAGCCGCCTCCCCTTGGGCGTGACTGATATCGAAGCATTCAATGCGCCCCGGCGCGGCAGCCAAGCCTAATAGCTCAGCCACTTTTTGCATTTTTAATTTAGCTGCTTGGCGCCCCGAAATACGAGTCTGCGCCCCCGCTCGGGCATTTTCCTGAGCCATATGCAGCCACTGACGCTGCTCGCCACGAACGCCGCGAGCATGAGTCATTTTCGCACCTTCTTGAATGCGCAAAGCTTCTAACAGAACAACTAAATCTTCAATGGCGACATCTGCAACGATAACATCAGGCAATCCATCTGCAGCATGCCCACCCAAATAGAACTGACTCATATAACTTATGAGTACCGTCTCCAAACCGTCGCCAGCCCTATCCTCCGGAAAGAAACTTTGACTATTTACCATCCTTCCAGCTCGAAAGGTCATACGCTGTACACACAAAATTTCTTGCCATTCGATCACAGCCCAAACATCGGCATTGTGATCACCGCGCTCAACGAATTGTCGCTCCTGAATGCGCCGCAACAATTCAATTTGATCACGAATTTCACCAGCGCGCTCAAATTGCAAAGCTTCCGCCGCAGCAGTCATAGACGCCTGTAGGGCTTGCAGCAAAACCCGACTGTTACCTTCGAGAAATAACGTCGCATGCTCAATATCACGACGATAATCATCTGCACTAATAATACCTACGCAGGGTGCCGAACAGCGCTTAATCTCGTGCTGCAAACAAGGTCGACTACGATGATTAAAATAGGAATCTTCGCAGGAGCGAATTTGGAACAGCCGCTGTAAATAGCTAAGCGCCTCCCTTACTGCAGAAGAGTTTGGATAGGGGCCAAAATAACGCCCGGCACCCTTACGCTTTCCTCGACGATAACTTAGTAATGGATACGCATGATCAGAGAGATGCAGATACGGGTATGACTTATCATCCTTCAGCAAAATATTGTACTGAGGGCGATGCTTTTTAATTAGCGTCTGTTCAAGCAGCAAGGCCTCAGCCTCACTGCCAGTGACGGTAATTTCGATATGGTCAATCCGCGAAACCAACGCAACCGTTTTCGCATTGAGACCGCGGGCTCGAAAATAACTAGAAACCCGATTTTTGAGGTTTTTTGCTTTACCAACATATAGCAACTCAGAATCAAGGCTATACATTCGGTAGACGCCTGACCGCTGAGTCAGTCCTCGTAGAAAAGCAGGAATGTCAAAATTCGACATCAACCACCGTCAATTGGGTCAATAAGACCGTGGCGCAGGGCTAGCAGGGTCATCTCAACATCACTTTCGATATCGAGTTTTTCAAAAATGCGGTAGCGATAGCTGTTAACGGTTTTAGGGCTCAAAAATAACCGTTCACTAATTTCAGATACCTTCTGGCAACCAACAATCATCAAAGCGATTTGGAGTTCACGCTCTGATAGCTGCTCAAACGGCGATTCGAGTTCCGTTTGAAACGGCTTGAGCGCCATTCTTTGCGCAATTTCGGGGCTGATATATTTCTGCCCAGACTTCACTTTAACAATAGCGCGCACCATTTCATCAGCATCCGCACCTTTGGTGATATAACCAGCCGCTCCCGCCTGAAATAAGCGCGAAGCATATGGCTTGTCGTCGCAAGCAGTTACTGCAATGACATGCATTTCGGGATGTGATCGTAAGATTTTACGGGTAGCCTCAAGGCCACCAATACCCGGCATACGTATATCCATTAAGATAACATCTGGCTCAAGTTCTTTCGCTTGACGAACAGCATCCTCACCGCTCTCTGATTGACCAACCACAGAAATACTTGGTGAATCAGCCAGCAGGCGAGATATGCCCGACCGCACCAACTCGTGATCATCTACAACAAGTACTTTTATCAAAGGCCTACCTCAAACATTATTAACAGCGCATTGCTGCTGTCGCAGAAATATAGCAAACCCTTCACATTGGGTATATGCGTTTACGCTGCCAACCATGACGTAAAGGATTGAGTTCTTTAGCAATTTCCATCACTCCGTCGCGACTATTCAATTTTTGCGAGAACCCTAGTCGCTCAGCTAATTTCAACATCCCTGCATTTTCTGGCAATACCGTCCCGTATATCTGCAACACGCCCCGAGTGGTTAGATACTCAATTATCCCCGCCATTAAGCGACGACCAAGCCCCTCACCTCGACAGTTATCATCAATAATGACAGAGAACTCAGCAGCAACATCGTCGGGATCAATCCAAACACGAACAACCCCATACATGGCGTCACCATTGAGTGCTACAAACGCCATTTCGCGATCGTAATCAATTTGAGTTAGTCGAGCTAACTCCTTGTGATCAAACTGGCGGCGCGCGGAAAAGAAGCGCAATCGCAAAGATTCTGCACTCAAGCGATGGTAAAAAGCATTCAACAAAGGCTCATCTTCGCCGCGAATAGGGCGAATCAGATATTCTCGCGACGTACCACTCGTATATTGCTGCTCCAATTCTTTCGGGTAAGGCAAAATCGCACTCTTAACTGCGACACCCACTTCTGCAGCAACCCCGATAACTCTGAATCGCCCGACCTGCTGACGAATTGCATTGACCTCTAACCCTGCAAGCCAAGGGTGATTTAATGCAATATGCGAAAGTGCAACCAACCAGCGTTCCAACGTTAACAGCTCACGCTCTGGATTTTCTGACCGCTCTTGTAGCACCTCATAAAAATGAGAGCGACGAATAAGCTTTTCTGCCAAGTTGGCATTTAGCGGTGGTAAACCCACCTGTCGATCAACCAATATGTCTGCTGTTGTGCCGCCCCCACCAAAGAAGAGATAAGGTCCAATTTCGCTATCTCGCCCGATACCTATTGAAAACTGCAGGTTATCTAATGCGCGATGCATGGTTTGCAAGGTGTATCCAAGCACTGGACTCTCTGGAAAGGTTTTTTCAATTGCCGCCTCAAGCTTTCTCGCCGCAGGAGCGATGTCTGCAGGATCACGAATATCCCGCACAACACTACGCAAACGTTCTCTAGGATTGTCACCATAAGCAAATGGATATAAATAATTGCGATGATGGACGCGTAGAACCCACGGCCCCTCAATTTGCCCCGAAGCGGAGATCAATTCATCCAAATTGGTTTTGTATAAATTGTCAGCGCAAGCGAAACCGTACGAGCTTAACAACTTATAGGCATAACTCGGCTGTAAGAAATCCCCAGGTTTATGACAAGCCAGAATTTCGCGATCCACCTCGTTATGCTGAGCTGAGACAGGAATTTCTAAACTCTCAGGCGTCTGGCGCAACAATTCTTGTGTACGCTGATGCTGAACCATATACATGTACGACTTTATTGCATTATCCGGCGTTTCAAATGTAGGAATTCCATGTTTATCAAAGCAATCCCTAGCCGTTTCAACGGAGTACTCTCCCATCCAACTAGTTAATACTGTTTTATTGGATGCTGAGGCCACTTCAACTAGCGCCTGCGCATTAGCAAGCGGATCTGATCCCAAGCTAGGAATATAGATAACGAGAACTGCATCAACCTGACGATCTCGCAGAAGCGCACTCGCAACAGCACTTAGCTGTTGCGGCTTAAGTTCTGGATTCAGCAATATGGGATTATCAGCCTTGACGTATTGTGGCAAGATACCGCGCAAATGCGCACGAGTTTCCGATGATAATTGCGCCAGCTGTCCTTTGTCATAAAGCAGCCTATCCATCCCCAATATAGCGGGCCCGCGCCCATTGGCTATGATGGCCAAACGCGGGCCAAAGCTCTCTCGACGACGACTTAGCGCATCGACGCAATCAAACAGCTCATCAGTGGCATTTACACGCAAGACGCCAGCTCGAGCCAGCACCTCATCAATGAGATCATCACGTCGGCGCAAGCCTTTCGGAGTAGCAATGCTATTTAGAGGGCTATCTTGAAAACGATTACTTTTAACCGCGAGCACCAATTTATGCCTTGAAGCAGCTCGCAACGCCCGGAGCAATGCCTTACCAGAGCGAATTTCATCTAGCTGAATAAGCAAAGTCCGGACCGTGGATTCTTGGGTAATGTAATCAATCAAATCCGGCAAGGTAACGTCTTGGCTTTTACCAAGCGTCACCACATGAGAAAATCCGATATTGCGGCTATAAGCCCAGTCCATAACACCGGATGCCAACGTTCCCGACTGACCAACATAAGCTATGTGACCTGGACGCACAGGAACGTGCAAAAAGCTGGCATTAAGATTTCGCTGCGGAATTACCATGCCTATGCAGTCTGGCCCCAATATCCGCATGCGTGTACGATGGATAACCTCATTCAAACGATCTGAAGACGGTCGAAACTGCCAAGATCGCGTGCGAGCAATACCGCCAGTCAGCAACATAGCGGCGCCAACACCAAGCGCATGGAGTTGTTTAATAACTTTAGGAACTGTCTCTGCGGGTGTGCAGATGATGGCTAAATCAGGAACAACATCTAACTGGGAAATCCGCGACACTGCAGGAATACCATAAACCGTAGGATATCCTCGCGTATTGACCGGCAATATTTTCCCAGGAAACTGCCCTGCTAATAAATTGCGAACAATCGCACCGCCCAAACTTCCCGGGCGCTCAGAACCACCAATAACGGCAATTGTTTGTGGCTGAAAAAAATACTCCAGCGATCGCGTACCCATAAAAAACAATTCCAATACAAATTTTGCGAATTCCGGTGCCGTCGTTACACTGATCAAAACACCGAGAAAGAGTGCATATGAGCACCGCATATTTTACTTCTGATCAACACTTCGAACATGGCACTGGTGACGACCACCCAGAGCATGCCATGCGCATCATGGCAATTGAACAGGAGCTTAAAGCCCGAGGCCTTTGGGATCAACTGATTCACGTCAATGGACCGGCAGCTAATTTGCCGGACATTTTACGTGCGCACAGCCCAGGTTATGTAGAGCAACTGGGGTTAATCCAACCACAACAAGGCTGCATCTACGTTGATGAAGACACCCCTATGACATCAGGATCACTTCACGCCGCGATCCACTCGGTAGGCGCATGCACAGCCGCCCTTGATGCCGTACTAGCTGACCAGTACAACAACGCCTTCGCGGCGGTACGCCCACCGGGTCACCACGCAGAACACCGCAAAGCAATGGGGTTTTGCTTTTTCAATAACGTTGCCATTACTGCGTTGCGAGCGGCTGACGTCCATCACCTGCAACGTATCGCCATACTGGACTTCGACGCCCACCAAGGCAATGGGACTATTGATATCTTAGGCAATGATCCGCGCTTTCTTATTCTTTCAAGCTTTCAACACCCCTTCTATCCCTACACGCACTATCAAGATAACCGTTACAATAATTTAGTGAACGTTCATCTTGATGCAGGCACGGGAAGCGCGACCTTTCGCGCAGCTATCGAAAGCAGCTGGTTTCCAGAACTAAGGCGATTTGCGCCAGAGTTGATTTTAGTGTCCGCTGGCTTTGATGGTCACAAAGCAGATCCTATGGCGGAGTTAAATCTTGAAGATGATGATTTTTCGTGGATTGGCAGAGAGATAGCAAAAGCATGCGCAGCGAGGCGCACACCTTGGGTCAGTGTGTTAGAAGGAGGGTACAACCTAAATGCACTTGGACGCTCCGTCGCGGAATACTTATCCACTAAGGTCAGTGCTGGTAACGAGTAATTGCCATTTAACACACAAGACTACACAATGGCGGTATTAAAAAACGCGTTCCGAGTCCAAGCTTAAAGCTCATGTTCAGCTGAGCTCTATTTATGCAACTAGAACACATTCCGCCGATTATACGCTCTGCAACAAGCTGCCCCAAAAGCTGGAGCCGGCTAGTTGCTGTCGAATGGGTTATGGTCGGGTCGCTGCTATTAGTTAGTAGCGCCGTTCTTATGATTGCTTTGCGCTAACCTTAACAACACACCCTGATTCCTAACCATCGAGCAGACATAAAAAAAGCCAGCATTGCTGCTGGCTTCTTAAAATAAGTGGCGGAGGGATAGGGATTTGAACCCTAGATAGGCTATTAACCTATGCCGGTTTTCAAGACCGGTGCTTTCAGCCGCTCAGCCATCCCTCCGAACCGAGACGTATAATACCCGATATTTATGGACCGTCAATAATTTTTTAACTAAAAATCAACGTTTTAGCGAAATTTTTTAAAATACACTTAATGATCCGCCATCTCGCCTTTCTGTTTGGTTTTACCTCAAAGTAAACTTATCATTGTCGGTGACTTAGACTAGGCACACATATGGCAACCTTTACACTGCTTGTTACATCAAGTCCAAACTCTACAGACCTACACCTAGCAGCGACTGAATTTGCAAATGCAGCTGTCAAGGATGGTCACATCATACGGCGAGTGTTCTTTTATGGTGACGGTGTTTATGCAGGGCTAGCCTCCCAGCAACCGCCGCAGGGGCAAGAATCTGCATTACACCTCTGGCGGCAATTGAAAGAAGATTTAGACACTCCACTTCAGGCATGCATTGCCAATTCATTGCGTCGAGGAGTTACAGATTGCCGTGAAGCGAAACGATACAACCTCGGTGAAGCGACGCTAGCGGATTGCTTCGAGTTGTGCGGATTGGGCGAGATGGCGGAAGCTCTGAATGATAGCGACCGAGTAATTCAATTTTAAACAGAAGCCGACACCTGTGAAAAAGCTCCTAATTACCATTAATACCGCCCCTACTCCCGATACCGAAACATTGGAGTTTGTATTGGCGATGCTCGCATTCGATCACGAAGTTCGCCTGACGTTTATCGGTGATGGAATCTTTTGGCTGATAACTAATCAGCAAGCCCGAAAACCAGCAGGAAAATCTCCGCAAAAGTTAATAGCTGCACTAGAGATGTACGGCTGTGAGCATATAACCTACTTCGAAAATCAGTTAACAGCGCGCGGATTGGCAACAACCAACATCAACCAATCGGCCACATCTCTCTCAGAAGAAGCGTACGCCAGTTGGCAAGCGGACGCAGACCACTGCATGGTGCTTTAATGATTCTCCATCAAATCCTATCCGGCAAAACACAAACATTAACAGACCTAAGCACTGTCATTAACCCGCATGACGGCCTAATGCTGATCGGTGACGGCTGCTATCAAATTAGCAATCGGAAACTCACTGCGATGACGTCGAATATTTTTGCTCGAACACAAGATGTGGACTGCAGGGGTTTAGCGAATCTAGCGCAAGAAATTGACCTAAAACTCATTAACGACGCAGAATGGGTTGGCCTAACATTGCGATTCAACAAGGTTGTTAGCTGGAAATGACATTTAGTACCGATAATGACGGCTTTTTATTAAATCTCGCCGATTGGAATGCTGATGTCGCTCAGAGCATTGCCTCCAACGAAGGTATCGAACTGAGCAATGCGCACTGGGAGGTTCTACATGCACTGCGTGAATTTCATGCTAAGTACGATCTATCGCCTGCAATGCGCCCATTAACTCGTCATTTAAAAGAATCACTGGGTCCAGAAAAAAGCACGAGCATATACCTGTTGAAATTATTTCCTGGCAGTCCAGCAAAAATCGCCGCCAAAATCGCGGGCCTACCCAGACCGGAGAACTGCCTTTGAACAACCACCCTCTCGCTGACTATGTTCGCATATTGGCACGTGGAAAAAATGCTAGTCGCAACATGACTCAAGACGAAGCTAAATTCACGCTCGCGCAAATGCTTGAAGGCAATTATCACCCTGAGCAGTTAGGCGCGATATTTATGCTTCTACGAGTTTTGGAAGAAACACCCGAGGAAATAGCCGGATTTTCTGCCGCAGCAAATCACTACTGGCCTGCAGGCTCGGATGAATTTGATTTGGTCTGGGCTAGCTATGCAGGAAAGCGACGCCAACCCTTTTGGTGGATGCTATCTGCATTGCTTCTTAGTCAAATGGGTTATCGCATTCTCGTGCATGGCACACTGTCTCACACCCCAGGGCGTAAATACGCTCATGAAGTGTTTAAAGAACTAGGCTTACCTATCGTTAGCGAAGACAACAGCGCAATCAAAACAGAATCATTAGTGTACCTGCCCTGCGCTCAAATCAATGAGCGCCTGCAGCAATGGCTATCACTGAAAAGTATTTTGGGCGTTCGCTCCCCAATAAATACCGTTATGAAAACAATTTCACCAAACGGAGTACCGTCAGTTCAGGGGGTTTTCCACCCCAACTATCGAGCAATACATACAGAGGCAGCCAAGCTTAACCATGAACTCGCGTTGGTCATAAAGGGTGAAGGCGGAGAGTTCGAGGTCAATCCAGAACGTAAGTGTATAGCCGATTTCCGATTTGCCGACAGCAGCGGGCAAATCGAAATTGCAAATACTCAAAGCCACTTTGCTGACAAACCCGAGAATACCGACACATCGGCCCTAATATCGTTTTGGCGCGGCGAGACAGGCAGCATTTATGGTGAAACCGCTGTACTCAATACCGCAGCGCTCGCTCTTTGCCTAATTCGCCAAAATGATGATTTTGGGCAAGCATTAGACGATTGCACCAAGGCTTGGTCAGGGCGTGATTGCACAATAATCTAGCTGATTTATTTCTACCAATAGAAACAAAAAAAGCCCCTCAAGGGGCTTTTTTACTCAGAGAACAAACTCACACTTTGAACTGATCAGTCACGGTTTGGAGAGTTCTAGATATATCTGTCAGGGCCTTACTAGCAGCCTCAACCTTCTGCATACTCGCCATCGCAATCTCCGATGTCTCGCGAATACCGACAACGTTTTCTTTAATACTGTAGGCGGCTTTCTCTTGACGATCAGTTGCCGCAGCAATTTGATTATTCATCGCTGTAATTGATTCAACTTTCTCGGTAATCGCTTGCAGACTCTCATCCGTTTTCGCGGCCTGATTGACACTGGTTTGCGCGCGCTCCTTGCTAGAACTCATGACATCCACAGCAGATCGTGCCGCTGCCTGAAGTTGCTCTATAACAGTTTGAATTTCTTGAGTTGAATCTTGGGTTCGTGAAGCTAACGTGCGAACTTCATCCGCCACAACTGCGAAGCCTCGACCTTGCTCACCTGCTCGTGCAGCTTCGATGGCAGCATTAAGAGCAAGTAAGTTAGTCTGTTCCGCAATGCCTTTAATAACATCAAGAATACTACCAACATTAGCAGTGTCAGACTCTAACTGGCGAATCACTTCACTGGCACGCTCAACCTCACCGGCCAAGCTATTAATACTTTTCACTGTTTCATTAACGATAGCACGGCCTTGCTTTGCAGTACTGTCAGCCTCTTGCGCGGCCTTAGCTGCTGAGCTCGCATTAAGCGATACCGCTTTCACACTGCCTACCATTTCTTCAACAACCCCAGATACCTGCTCGGCCGCTAGACTTTGGCGTTCTGTAATCTGAGACGTTTCATTAGTAAGACTGCCGAGGTCCGCTGATACAGAAGCCAATGGGCGAGTGGAGCGAACCACCTCACCAATGCTACGGTGCAATTTATCGACAAACTGATTAAACCAATCAACCACATCGCCAATTTCATCTTGAGACGTTTTCTCAATACGACGGGTTAAATCCCCCTCTCCTGACGCTATATCTTTCAGCGAATGCAATAAACCTACAACAGCCGTACGAATCGAGCGACTGGTACTCCACGCAACAGCAATCAGAATGATAAGGGTAACGACGGTAACCAATACCCCTAAGGTTAAAGCTTGCTGGGCTGACTGGTTCGATGACGTAACAATATCGTTAAAAGCGTTGACGCTAGTTTCACTGTAATTTTGCAGGCTAGCTCGGGAAGCTTCTAAGGCAAGATTCATTGTTTCTACCGCTCCCGCCATTCCGGCCGGAGCCAAGGTTCCGGTGATCATGCCTTCGGATAGCGCCAGCGCAGACTTGAAGTAGCGATTAAAACCCTCCTTGCTAGCTGAAATTTGGGACTCGCTGTCAGGCCACAGCTTCGATAAGGTCGCAAACCCCACATTCATTTCTTCCTGAAGCCGAGTTGCTGCCTTTATAAAATCTTCTTCACCTGTGGTAACTGCCGTTGAAAATAACTCTTCTATGCGAGATAGGCGAACAAGGTTTGAGCGAGACTCTTGAACGACTGGAAAGAATACATTCTGCACCATGCGTAGGCGTTCTGAGTTAGCGCTGTTGATATTGCTGTTTACAACCAAGCTTATTATAAAGCCCAAAATTGCTACACCAGCGATCATTTGAATTTTGGCTTTAATGCTCAGTGTGTTCAGGAAATTCATGCTTAGCCCGACCCTAATTTATCTAGTTAAGGTTAAGCATAGTCGAATTTTCCCAAAGCAAACGGTTGCTTATATCAAAAAGCTTCTTGCGGCCTGAGTTAGCGCCACTTCAACGTTTCATGTAGCGCGACCACAGAACCTACAATGGTAAGTGTTGGCGCTTGAATATCGTGAGTTTCGATATAACTGGGCATCGTTTCCAATGTGGCAACATGCACCTTTTGGTCAGGCAACGTACCTTTTTCTACCAAAGCGATCGGTGTTGCTGCTGGCATGTTGTGGGCAATTAACTGCTGGCAAATATGCGGCAATCCAGCCAATCCCATGTAAATCACAAGTGTTTGCGATGGATGTATCAATTCTCCCCACGGTAAGTCACAAGTGCCATTTTTTAGGTGCCCAGTCACAAAGCGCACACTCTGCGCATGATCGCGATGCGTTAGTGGAATACCAGCGTATGCAGAACAGCCACTCGCAGCCGTTATTCCCGGTACCACTTGAAACGGAACGCCGGCGGCCGCAAGCTCTTCTATTTCTTCGCCGCCGCGGCCAAATATAAACGGATCCCCTCCCTTAAGACGAAGAACTCGCTTCCCTTTTTTTGCTTCCTGCACCAGTAATTGATTAATACCATCTTGTGGCACTGAATGGTCGCTTCGAGCCTTGCCTACGTAAAAGCGCTCTGCATCCGGACTAAGGAATTCCATAATTGCAGGGTTAACCAAGCGATCATAAAACACAACATCAGCGGATTGAATTAAACGCAGAGCACGAAAAGTTAAAAGGTCTGGATCTCCAGGGCCCGCCCCTACAAGAAAGGCTTCACCGCGCGACGGATGCTCACCAGCCAATAAAGCCTGCGTAATTTCGTCGGCCTTCGTTTCTTGTTTAGCGAGAATTAAATCGGGCGCTTGGCTTTGCATCCATCGCCGCCAGAAGCTAGGTCGTTTTGTCGCTTCGACCACCGACTTCACTTGCGCTCGCAATGATTCGACCACGTTTGCTAGGTGGCCATACTGCTGAGGTAAAAAGGCTTCTAAACGTTGCTTTATATGGCGAGTTAAGGCTGGTGAGGCACCGCTACTAGAAACGCTAATAAGTAGCGGCGAACGATCAACGACGGCAGGAAAGATAAAGTCATTGTCTTCTTGGTCGTCAACCCGGCAAATTAACGCACCTAACTGCTTAGCCAAATCAGCCTGAGCTTTGTTCACTTCCGCATCATCCGTCGCAAGAACAACAAATGCACCAGAGGAATAAGCCTGATCAAAACCGACTTTTTCGAGGTTGAGAGTAATTGCACCACTATCTGCCAAGGCTTGCACCTCGGCAGATACCTGAGGAGAAATCACCCTAGGGTGACAACCCGCTTTTACCAGCGTTTGAATTTTTCGCGTTGCTACTGCTCCGCCACCAATTACTACAAACTGGCGGCGATCAGCGCGCAATACCAGTGGTAACGTCATCATAACTGTCGCGCCCTACTTAAAACTCAAACCTAAATTCAACAATTACTGAGCTGCTCTCAAACGATCAAGACCGCCCATATATGGCTTCAATGCTGCTGGAATACGAATACTGCCATCAGCTTCTTGATAGTTTTCTAATACAGCGACCAAGGTACGACCAACCGCCAAACCAGACCCGTTGAGCGTATGTAATAGCTCGGGCTTACCGGTTTCCGGGTTACGCCAGCGTGCTTGCATGCGGCGCGCTTGGTAGTCACCAAAGGTGCTGCAAGATGAGATTTCTCGGTATTTTTGCTGACCGGGCAGCCACACTTCTAAGTCATACGTTTTGGCTGCCGAAAAGCCCAAGTCCCCGCCACACAAAATCACTTTGCGGTAAGGTAATTCCAACTTCTGTAGAATGGCTTCGGCATGACCCGTTAGCTCTTCAAGTGCCGCTTCTGAATCTCCAGCTCGTACAAACTGCACCAGTTCGACCTTGTCAAATTGGTGCTGACGAATCATGCCACGCGTGTCACGACCATAGGAGCCCGCTTCGCTTCGAAAGCATGGCGTATGCGCCACTTTTTTCACTGGCAATTGTGTGTCGTTTACGGCGTCACGTAGCAGGTTGGTAACCGGCACTTCAGCAGTAGGTATTAGATATAAATCTTTTTCGCCTTGGGCTTGTGGGATTTTAAACAAATCCTCTTCAAACTTGGGCAACTGACCTGTGCCTTCTAGTGCTTGGCGATTAACAAGGTACGGCACATAGGTTTCTTCGTAGCCATGCTCGTCGATATGAGTATTAAGCATAAATTGCGTAATAGCGCGATGCAGGCGGGCGATGGGTCCGCTCATCACGGCAAATCGTGAGCCAGCGACTAGCGCCCCAGCATCGAAATTCAAACCAAACGGAGCACCAAGATCAACATGATCTTTCGGCTCAAATGTGTATTCCGCCGGGGTACCCCATTTCAAGACTTCAACATTATCATCTTCGTCTTTACCAACAGGCACTTCTGCCATAGGCACGTTCGGGATCGTCATTAGCAGTTCTTGCAGGGCCTGCTCAGCATCTTTCGCATCTTGTTCGGCTTTCGACAAATCCGCATCAATACTGCTCATAACTTGTGCTTTGGCTTCTTCTGGCGACATGCCTTGGCCAATCAAAGCGCCTATTTGCTTAGACGCTTTTTTCTTTTCAGCCTGCAGCGACTGAGCTTGAGTCATTGCGCCTTTGCGACGTTCATCGAGCTTAGAAAATTCAATATCATCAAAGACATAGCCTTTTTTGTTAAGACTATTTTTAACATCATCTAGATTGTCGCGTATAAATTTAATGTCGAGCATTGTTCTTCTGTACCAATGATTAAGTCAAAGACTTAGATAGCCAAATACCTGCCAGCGTTGCCCCAAGACAACCTAAAACACTAACACCGACGTAAGCAGAAAATGCCAACATCCGTCCTTGTTGCAGCAAGGTAACGCTTTCTAATGAAAATGTGGAAAACGTCGTAAATGCACCGAGAAAACCTATCATTGCAATCTGCCGATGATAGTCTTCACCCCACTGGTGCTGAACCAGCCAAACGTAGGCCACGCCAATGGCAAAGGAGCCTAGCAGGTTCACCGATAACGTACCATAGGGAAACGGCTTGTCGGCCCACTTAAACACGGCGCTAGCCATTGCAAACCGGGCCATCGCACCAAGGGAACCGCCAAGAGCAATCCACAAATACGTCATGTGTCTTCCTTCTGCTGATAACGTTTATTAACGCTGATTTTATTGAGATGTCTTAAGTGTTCTAGCTTCTGCCCTATTTTTTGCTCCAGCCCTCGCGGCACTGGTTGATAAAACTGCTGCTCAGCAAGCTCTTCAGGCAAGTATGCTTCACCCGCAGCAAAGGCATCCGGCTCATCATGGGCATAACGGTATTCAGCACCATAATCGAGTGATTTCATTAGCTTTGTCGGCGCATTACGCAAATGCAATGGAACCTCATACCCCGGCGACTCCCTGATAAGCCGCCGCATTTGGTTATAGGCGCTGTACACTGCGTTGCTTTTTGGCGCGCAGGCCAAATACACGACAGCCTGGGCCAACGCTAACTCGCCTTCAGGGCTACCCAGCCGCTCTTGCGCCATCCATGCATCATTGCAGAGTGTTAGCGCGCGCGGATCCGCATTACCAATATCTTCACTGGCCATACGCACAACACGACGAGCCACGTAAAGCGGATCGCACCCCCCATCCAGCATTCGACATAGCCAATACAGAGCACCATCCGGATCGGACCCGCGGACAGACTTATGCAAGGCTGAAATCTGGTCGTAAAACGCTTCGCCGCCTTTATCGAAGCGACGTAGGCTGGTCACCAATACCGCTGCTGCATCTTCTTTTGAAAGATTGGTATTGCCGTTGAGCTGCAATGCTTGCTCGACCAAGTTGATGGCGCGACGTGCATCGCCATCCGCAGCTTGGGCAATATATTCAACAGCAGCCTCATCACCACTCACGTCGCAAAAACCCAGTGCGCGGAGCACCACTTGCTCGATTTCCGCTTGCTGCAAACTTTTGAGCACGTAAACCTGAGCACGCGACAGTAAAGCGTTATTTAACTCGAAAGAGGGGTTCTCTGTCGTCGCCCCGACAAAAACAAAGGTGCCATCTTCGACATATGGCAAAAAAGCATCTTGCTGCGACTTATTAAAACGATGAACTTCGTCGATAAACAACAAGGTTTTACGACCGCGAGCACGAACCTGCTTGGCACGCTCTACCGCTTCACGTATTTCTTTTACGCCCGACATGACCGCACTAATAGCGAGAAACTGGGCATCGACGTAATGCGCAATAAGACGCGCCAAGGTGGTCTTACCAACACCCGGAGGGCCCCAGAAAATCACCGAATGTATTTGCCCAGAATCCAAAGCACGACGCAATGGCGTACCTTGGCCAACCACATGTTGCTGGCCAATATATTCATCAAGGGTGTTAGGACGAAGGCGCGACGCTAGCGGTTCGTAAGGCGCACCTTCAGAGAATAGATCAGAAGCCATGGCGTCCGTCGATCACATCCACGCCTTCAGGCACATCAAATACGAATGTCATAGAATCCAAAGCCTGATTGACGCGTTGTTTGCTGAATTCAATCAGGGTGGTTTGCCCCGCGGCATCAAAGATGCGCATGGTCTGTAAAGTATTGGCCTTATAGTCAAACTCTAGGGCCACAAACAACTGGCTTTTATCATTTGGCGTGAGGCGATAGCGCTCAAGCTTGTCGGAATCGAGACGTTCAACACTATAATTTTGAGCAATTTCAGCGACGTTACCACTCAGCAGTAATGCAGGCGTTTCCTGTAGTCGTTGGTCTAAGTTGCGAATGGTTACTTGTTCTAAGTCCATATCATATATCCAGACCAACTCACCGTCAGATACCACGAGTTGCTCGTACGGTGGATTTGTCTGCCAGCGCATTTTACCGGGGCGAGCAACAATTAACTGCCCAGTAATTGTTTGCATTTCTTGCCCTTGCGCATCGACCGTTGATTGTTCGAATTGAGCATCAATACTAGTGACGCTTTGCAAACGCTGCAGAAAGTCATCAAGCGGCGTTGCGGCCAAAACCGTTTGAGCCATTGCGAATGTAGCGGTTAAGAACAAAGCTTTAAAACCAGCGGTGAATATAGACTTCATATCAGTGGGATAATCCTTAAATAAAATTCAAAGCATCAATGACCGTTATTACCGGCCAAGACTTCGCGCGAACCGTTGTGTGCTGGCGAAGACACTACGCCTGCTGCCTCCATTGTTTCTACCAGACGAGCCGCGCGATTATAGCCAATGCGTAATTTGCGCTGCACGGATGAGATGGAACACTTTCCAGACTCGATTACAAAAGCAACGGCATGATCATAAAGATCATCTTGCTCCCCGTCTTCGTCACCTGGAATACCAACCCCTTCTTCCGCTGTTTGTGTGATTTCTTCAATATAATTAGGTTCGCCGCGCAGCTTCCACTCAGCTACCAAACGATGCACTTCGTCATCATCAACAAATGCCCCATGCACACGCTCTGGTACGGCGTTACCAGGTGGCATGTAAAGCATGTCACCATGTCCCAGTAATTGCTCTGCACCACCTTGATCTAAAATCGTACGAGAATCGATTCTTGATGACACCTGGAAGGCTATGCGTGTTGGTACGTTAGCCTTAATTAAACCTGTAATCACATCCACTGACGGGCGCTGTGTGGCAAGCACTAAGTGGATACCCGCAGCACGCGCCTTTTGCGCAATACGGGCGATCAATTCTTCTACTTTTTTGCCAACCACCATCATCATGTCGGCAAATTCGTCGATCACAATCACTATGTATGGCAAGGTTTCTAATAACGGTGGCGACGTATGGAATGACTTATCAATTTGCCAAGTTGGATCGGTGAGAGGTGTACCAGCCTCGATGGCATCTTTAACTTTTTTGTTGAAGCCCGCTAGATTTCGCACCCCCATAGCAGCCATAAGCTGATAGCGTCGCTCCATTTCAGCAACCGACCAACGCAAACCTGCTGCGGCTTCCTTCATGTCGGTGATCACGGGCGTGAGCAAATGAGGAATGCCTTCGTAAACCGATAGCTCCAGCATTTTTGGATCGACTAAGATTAAGCGCAGCTCTTCCGGCGTTGACTTAAACAGCAAACTGGCCAGCATGGCGTTCACGCCAACCGACTTACCGGACCCCGTTGTACCAGCAACCAACAAGTGCGGCATTTTAGCCAGATCGGTAATAACAGGATTGCCGCCAATGTCGTGACCAAGCGCCAAAGTAAGAGGCGATTTCGATTTATCGTATTCTTCCGACGCCAAGACCTCCGAAAGTGACACGACCGCACGGTTCTCGTTAGGCACTTCGATCCCCATCACCGACTTACCGGGAATCACTTCGACTACGCGCACGCTGATCATGGCCATAGAACGCGCCAAATCTTTTGCCAAGCCGGTAATCTTACTGGCTTTAACACCGGGCGCAGGTTGAATCTCAAAGCGAGTAATAACTGGACCGGGCGCTACCGCCGTGACTTCAATTTTGACACCAAAGTCCGCCAGCTTCTGCACCAGTAATTTTGACATTTCACGCAGACGCTCCGGAGAGAATCCTGCTTTTTGATCCGTGCGCGGAGGATCCAACAAAGCTATCGATGGTAGTGGCTCATCCTTTTTAAACAAGCTCCCTTGCAGGTCTCGTTTGGCGCGATCACTTTGACGAGACTCTCGTTTTTCCAGAGGTTCAATGGGAATATCATCTTCATCGACCACAAGCATTTTAGGCGCTGGCACAAGACCACTAGCAGACTTGGCACGAGGCTTAGCTGGAGGCGTAATGATTGGAATTGGCTCATCATCCCAAGGCGTTTCATCATTATACTCATCGGATTTTGACGAAGCTCGGGCTGGAGAACTCACAGGTTGTGACTGTTTTCTTGATACGGTGTTAAATTCAAGATCACTATCATCGGTAGTCGCCCCACCCCAGCTTGGGATTAAGATGTCATCATCTTCGAATGTATTGTCGCCACGATGAATGCCCCTGCTAAGTGATTCCGTTGCTAATTTTTGCGCCGGTTGTTTTTTTCTTCGAGCAAAAACCGTGCTTATTTTTGCAAATAAGGAAGGTTTTTCCGAACGTAACAACTCATCAGCTGACGACGTACGATCGATATACTGTGGAACTGCATCTGACATATGTTCGTCGTCAGTTGAGGATTTTTCGGGTTTGGAAGTTAACTGCGCGATCAATTTAATGCACAACGCCCCCACTCGTTCGAACAAAGCGAGCCACGAAAATTCTAAGAACAAGACCAAGCCCAGCGCCAGCAAGGCAGTCAAAATGAGCGCCGTACCCAAAAAGCTGAATAGCGGCAAAACAAGTGCTATCAGCACATCACCGAGAATCCCACCACTACCGGCAGGCAATGCTATCCCCTGCCAAATGCTCATCTCTGCAAGGCCGCACAATGCCATCAGCGATAACAATAACCCACCGGTGCGGGTTAACCATATTTTACTACCGACACTCGGCGCTTTGCGAAACAACAGCCAAAGCTTAGCCAAGATAAGTGCAGGCACCGCAAAAGCCAAATATCCGAGAAGGTGGAAAAGTAAATCTGCAAGATAAGCGCCCACCCGCCCGATAGAGTTAGCGGTATTGGCTGCTCCAACAGCGGACCATGCAATGTCCTTTGGATTGTACGAAATCAATGATGCGAGCAACAAAACACAACCAAGGGTTAACACCAAGAACCAAATGTCGTGGCGTTTAGCCCAGCCGCTGGTGGCGGCATTTGCGCTAAGCTGGTCTCTTTCAGAATGATCCTGTGGCAAAATAACTTCCTGATTTCAAACACTTCTTTGTCGAAGTTTATCACGGGTTATCCATGATTGATTGGTTAGATGATTACCAGCGCCCTACGTTCCCCGACACATCAAGAGCGATGCATGAGCCTAACGGCCTATTAGCGGGCGGCGGTATTGTCTCGCCCTTATGGCTAGACACTGCCTACCGTCAAGGTATATTCCCTTGGAATGACCCAGAAGAAGAACGCATGTGGTGGACCCCTTCGCCGCGCGCCGTCATTACCCCAGCAAGCTTTCGCATACCGCGGACAGTTCGCAAAGATTTAAATAGCACAAAAGCCCACATTACCGCCAATATTGCTTTTCGAAGAGTCATGCAGGCTTGCGCTGAGCCGCGCGGTTTTTCCGACTCAAAAGACGTTGGCACTTGGATTAGCCAAGACATGATCGACGCATACGAAAGCCTCCACCGCGCAGGGCGTGCGATTAGCGTTGAACACTGGAATGCTAATGGCGAATTAACGGGCGGCTTTTATGGTCTGATGATCGGCAGAGTCATATTCGGCGAATCCATGTTTTCTCACGAGCCGAATGCATCGAAGCGAGCCTTTGCGACTGCAGCACCAAAATTATTTGAATTGGGCATTGAGTTAATCGATTGCCAAATGAAAACGGAGCATCTGGCGCGATTTGGGCTGATCGAACTTGATAGGGATGATTTTGAGAAACAACTGATTCTAAACACGACCAAGCCAACAATCCGTGCATTGCCAGTTGTTTTAAAAAGGTAGCGCAAAGACAATCACACTATGAAAACGATTTTACTCTACAGCCCTCCTGAAACACACGCCTGTGCCTATCTCCCCGACAGAGAGGCGGTAAGCTTATATGCAGATCCACGACATTGGCTAAATAATGAAGAGCTGAGTCATCTTAACCGTCTTGGATTTCGTCGCAGTGGGCGCTTGGTCTATCGACCAAACTGTCCAACATGCAATGAATGCACAGCAGTGCGAGTGACGGCAAAAGATATGCGTTACAACCGAACAATGAAGCGTAAGTTAATCGCTTCTAAGCATATTCAGCTGAGCGTCGAAAGTGCCCGCAGCACAGATGAGCAT
Organism: Thalassolituus oleivorans MIL-1; assembly: GCF_000355675.1. Classification (NCBI taxonomy): domain Bacteria; kingdom Pseudomonadati; phylum Pseudomonadota; class Gammaproteobacteria; order Oceanospirillales; family Oceanospirillaceae; genus Thalassolituus; species Thalassolituus oleivorans. The sequence goes on from NC_020888.1 coordinate 1,919,409, forward strand.
TACCAGTTATTTGAGCAATATATTAACCAGCGTCATCATGACGGTGACATGTACCCGCCTAGCCGACAGCAATTCAATGAGTTTTTAACCGAGCATTTCGGCAACACCTACTTTTTAAATGCTCGTATAGACGGCGTACTCGTCGGCTGTATGGTATTTGATGTTTTTGATGACGGCGTCTCGTCCGTTTATTGCTTTTATCAACCAAAACTCGAGTCACTATCGCTAGGCACTGTACTTATTTGCCGACTAACCCAATTAGCGGTTTGGCTGGGGCTGGAATTTAATTATCTAGGATATTTGGTCAAAGATTGTCGCAAAATGGCATATAAAGAGCAGTACAGCCCACTACAAGCATGGCGAAACGATAAATGGATTGATCGTGGCTGAGATAGGCCTTTGCTATAAACGTAAAATTGAGGCAGAATGCGCCCGCGTTGTGCAAGGTCTAAACAGGTGTTAAATGGCAAAAGATGATCACATTGAAATGGAAGGTGAGGTAGTTGATACCCTTCCCAACACAATGTTCCGTGTAAAACTCGAGAACGGTCACGTCGTGATCGCTCATATTTCCGGCAAAATGCGTAAGAACTACATTCGCATCCTAACTGGCGACAAGGTTAAGGTTGAGCTGACTCCCTACGACCTATCCAAAGGTCGAATTACGTACCGGGCACGCTGATCTTACAGATACCCGACAATTAGCCTTAAAGGCGCATTGTCGGGTCTGTGTTGTGCCGGTTATACCGGCACTGCTTCAGGTACTTCAATTACCAAGGCACCGTCTTCGACGTCAATGTCGACCTCCCCACCTTGAGCTAAATCCCCAAAGAGAATTTTCTCTGCGAGCGGCTTCTTGATCTTATCTTGCACCAAGCGAGCCATAGGACGAGCACCCATCTTTTCGTCATAGCCGTGTTCAGCTAACCATAAGCGTGCGTCATTGTTCACATTCAACATAACGCGTTTATCGTCCAACTGGCCTTGTAGCTCAGCCAGAAACTTATCAACCACATGCAAAATCGTATCGCGACTTAACGGTGCGAATTGAATGATATTGTCGATACGGTTACGGAACTCGGGGGTAAAGAATTTCTTCAGCTCTTCTGCCCCATCAACACTATGATCCTGATGCGTAAAGCCAATGCTCGCCCTACTCATTCGATCAGCACCAGCGTTGGTGGTCATAATCAATATCACATTACGGAAATCGGTCTTGCGACCGTTGTTATCCGTCAATGTACCGTGATCCATAACCTGCAAGAGTATATTAAATACTTCAGGATGAGCTTTCTCGATTTCATCCAGTAGCAATACGCAGTGAGGGTTCTTATTAACCGCTTCTGTGAGCAAGCCACCCTGATCGTAGCCAACATAACCTGGAGGCGCACCAATCAAGCGAGAAACCGTATGGCGCTCCATGTACTCCGACATATCGAAGCGCACGAGTTCCATACCCATCACAGAAGCAAGCTGACGAGTCACCTCTGTTTTGCCGACACCGGTTGGACCTGCAAACAAAAACGATCCTATCGGCTTCTGGGGAGCACTAAGGCCTGCTCTCGACATCTTGATCGCGGTAGAGAGCGTTTGAATGGCTTCATCTTGGCCAAACACAACCATCTGCAACTTATCTTCAAGCTTGAAGAGCAATTCTTTATCGGACGACGATACCGACTTAGGTGGAATGCGAGCAATAGCCGCAACAACCTGCTCGACTTCCGCCACACCAATCACCTTCTTGCGGCGGCTCGCTGGCAGCAGTTGCTGCAACGCGCCAGCCTCATCAATAACATCAATCGCCTTATCGGGCATATTGCGATCATTGATGTAACGATCTGCTAGTTCAGCAGCAGCCTTTAGTGCTTTGTCTGTATAGCGAAGATTATGGTGCTCTTCGAATTTAGGCTTAAGCCCCTTCAGGATCTTATAGGTATCTTCAACCGAAGGCTGAGCAACATCAATTTTTTGGAAGCGACGTGTCAAAGCACTATCCTTCTCAAAAATCCCGCGGAATTCAGTGAATGTGGTAGAGCCAACACAACGAATCTCGCCAGAACTAAGCAAAGGCTTAAGTAGATTACTGGCATCCATCACACCGCCAGATGCTGCACCGGCACCAATAATGGTGTGAATTTCGTCGATAAACAAAATCCCATGAGGCTGCTTTTTCAATTCAGCTAACAATGCTTTGAAACGCTTTTCAAAATCACCGCGGTATTTAGTACCCGCTAGCAATGCCCCCATATCCAAGCTATACACCACTGCATCTTGGATTACTTCCGGCACATCACCATCAACGATGCGCTTCGCCAAGCCTTCAACGATGGCTGTTTTGCCCACCCCTGAATCGCCCACGAGCAAAGGATTATTTTTGCGACGACGTGCGAGAATCTGAACTAAGCGATTCACTTCCATATCACGCCCGATCAAGGGATCAATTTTACCCTCACGCGCCTGACGATTAAGGTTGGCCGCATAACCTTCAAGTGCGCTTTTACCTGCACTTTCGCCCTCATCATCGCCATTCTCAGACATCTGATCTGACGACTCCTCAGGACCAGACACTTTAGAAATGCCATGCGAAATGTAATTAACAACATCTATTCGAGCAATATTTTGCTGCTTCAAGAAATACACAGCCTGACTTTCTTGCTCGCTAAATATGGCAACCAATACGTTTGCCCCTGTCACTTCTGTTTTACCAGAAGACTGAACATGGAACACAGCACGCTGTAAAACTCGCTGAAACCCTAGCGTAGGTTGTGTTTCACGCTCCCCATCGGCTTCGGGGATCAGTGGTGTGGTAGATTCTACAAACTCTTCAAGATCTTTCCGTAACTTGAGGACGTCCGCACCACAAGCCTGTAATACTGCCGCCGCTGCGTCATTATCCAGCAAGGCCAGTAGCAGGTGCTCCACCGTCATAAACTCATGACGTTTGGAGCGAGCCTCTTTAAATGCTTCATTTAAAGTGTGCTCTAGTTCTCGGTTCAGCATAGCGCCTCCAAAGCTTAGTCGTCTGCCGGTGTGATTTCACACATCAATGGATGTTGGCAGTCTCTAGCATATTGATTCACAAGTGCCGCTTTAGTTTCGGCAACATCTCGAGTGTAGACTGCACAAACCGCACTGCCCTTAGTATGAACGGTCAGCATGATCTGGGTCGCCTGCTCTGGCGATTTGTTGAAAAACCGTAGCAACACATCAACAACGAACTCCATTGGAGTGTAATCGTCGTTGATCATTACCACACTGTACATCGGTGGACGCTTTAGCTGGGGCTTGATTGTTTCAACCGCAACACCACTATCACCATCAGTATGTGTATCTTCACTTTTTAAGCTTAGATGAATTTCTGAAATATCGCTCATGACTCTTTCGAATATTGCAAAGGTGATCACATCATAACGCCCTAAATCCTAATGCTCTATAGCGGGGTTAACAAACCCCGCCAATCTTCAATTCAATACAAGAAATGTGGTATTGACGCCTGAAAAAACAGGGCGTAGTGTAACCCTTGGTTTTAGCCAGGACGGCGAATATTAGATCTTCGCCCTAGATTTCGTCCTTGAAGTTAGGCTCATTAGGGAGGCTTTTATGAAAACAGGGAAAGTAAAGTGGTTCAACAATGCAAAAGGTTATGGCTTCATCCTTGCCGATGACAGCAACGAGGATCTTTTCGCACACTATTCGACCATTCAAATGGATGGATATCGTACTCTTAAGGCCGGTCAGGCTGTGCAGTTTGATATCAAACCCAGCGACAAAGGCTCTCACGCCATCAACATCCGCGCTCTTGACGTCGCAGAAAATGAACAAGCACCTATAACCACCCAAAGTGAGCAGCGTGAATACGAGGATGCTTAATTAATCTTCCATATTTCAGACATAAAAAAACCGCCAAAATGGCGGTTTTTTTTATGCATCATTAACCAACTAGCGTTGATCAATGATGGCATTTAAGGTTTTGCTTGGGCGAAGAGCTTTTTCTGCCAAAGCAGGATCTGGCAAATAATATCCACCGATATCAACACTACTACGTTGCACCTCTTCGAGTTCAGATACGATTTTAGCTTCATTTTGCGCCAAAGCTTTTGCCATAGGCTCAAAGTAAGCTTTCAAACTCGCATCTTTGTCTTGTGCAACAAGAGCGTTAGCCCAGTACAAAGCCAAGTAGAAATGACTTCCGCGGTTATCAATCCCGCCTACTTTACGGCCTGGTGACTTATGCTCAACCAACAATTGTCCGGTTGCTTTGTCTAGTGTCTCAGCCAAAACAGAAGCGCGAGCATTGTCGTTAACGTGTGCTAAATGCTCCAGCGATGCCGACAAGGCCATAAACTCACCCAAGGAATCCCAACGTAAGAAGTCTTCTTCTAGGAACTGCTGAACGTGCTTAGGAGCTGAGCCACCGGCACCCGTCTCAAACAGACCACCGCCATTCATTAGCGGCACGATCGATAACATCTTGGCGCTGGTGCCAACTTCTAAAATAGGGAATAGATCGGTTAGATAATCGCGCAGTACGTTACCTGTTACCGAAATAGTATCTAAGCCTTGTTTTAGGCGCTCAAGAGAATACAGAGTCGCATCATCTGGATTCATAATCTGAATATCCAGCCCAGAAATATCATGTTCTGGCAGATAAGCATTAACCTTGGCGATCAACTGAGCATCGTGAGAACGTTTTTCGTCAAGCCAGAAGATTGCTGGATTGCCCGTAGCACGAGCACGAGTGACAGCAAGCTTCACCCAATCGCGAATAGGAGCATCCTTGGCCTGACACATGCGCCAAATGTCGCCTTCTGCAACAGTGTGTTCGATCAAAGTATTGCCATTAGCATCCACTACGCGAACTACACCATCACCTTCGATCTGAAAGGTCTTATCGTGCGAACCGTACTCTTCCGCTTGCTGAGCCATCAAACCGACGTTCGAAACACTGCCCATAGTGCGAGGATCAAAAGCACCATGTTTTTTACAGTAGTCGATTGTTACTTGATAAATCGTCGCGTAGCAGCGATCTGGAATAATGGCTTTAGTATCGTGCAAACCACCATCACTGCCCCACATCTTACCGGAGGCACGTATCATTGCCGGCATTGATGCGTCGACAATAATATCGTTTGGCACGTGCAGGTTGGTAATACCCTTGTCAGAATTAACCATGGCTAAGCGCGGGCGATCGGTATAGCAAGCAGTTATATCAGCTTCGATTGCTAATCGTTGATCGTCTGGTAGCTTTTTGATCTTGGCAAGCACGTCGCCCAGACCGTTATTCGCGTCGATATTCAGCTCTTCAAATACATCCGCATATTTTTCAAATACTGGAGCATAAAATACAGACACTGCGTGACCGAATATAATTGGGTCAGACACTTTCATCATGGTTGCTTTCAAATGGACAGACAGCAACACGTCTTTTGCTTTTGCATCCGCTATTTCAGCGCGCAAGAACTCACGCAACGCTTTACGCTCTAATACAGAGGCATCAATCACTTCACCCGCTAGCAGTGACAGTTTTTTCTTAAGCGTCTTATTCGTACCATTGGCACCAATAAACTCAACGCTCACGTCAGTTGCTTCAGCAAGTGTTACCGATTTTTCACTACCGTAAAAGTCGCCATGACTCATATGCGCAACATGACTCTTAGAGTCGCTCGACCACGCTCCCATTTCATGAGGATTGTTGCGAGCATATTCTTTGACAGATGCAGGAGCACGACGATCGGAATTGCCTTCGCGCAACACTGGATTTACAGCGCTGCCTTTAATTTTGTCGTAACGGGCGCGCAGTTCAAAATCGGCCTCAGTTACAGGATCATTTGGATATAATGGTAAGGCGTAGCCTTTCTTGCGCAACTCTTTAAGCGCATCTTTTAACTGTGGTAACGACGCACTGATATTCGGCAATTTAATAATATTGGCGTCTGGATTTGCTGCTAGTTGACCAAGCTCGGTCAACGCATCCGCTTGGCGCTGCTCTTCAGTAAGATAATCTGGGAAGTTGGCCAAAATCCGGCTCGCTAACGATATATCGCGAGTTTCTACAACGACGCCCGCAGATTCCGTGAATGCCTTAACGATAGGAAGGAACGAATAAGTCGCCAATGCTGGCGCCTCGTCCGTCTGGGTGTAAATGATTTTGGAATTATGCGTAGACATTCTTTCTCCTGTTGCGTGATGCTGTCTGCTGTTTCGCGCCACCCGATGTACTAGCAGGCTTTTGGCCCACCGTAAAATCAGGCTATTTGTCCGCCGATTACGTGCGATAATATGCAACCGGCTACAATTTGACTGCTCTGAGCTCTGTGTTCAGGTGCGCTAATTTGTAGTTTTTCTACAAAAAATGCAAGCTAGACAAAAGAATAAGTAGTTTTCTTACAGAATTATGGCATCTCTCATCCTACTCAATAAGCCCTTTAACGTCCTTTGTCAGTTCACCGACAAAGAAGGTCGTGCAACGCTTAGCAGTTATATTAGTACACCAAATCATTATCCGGCAGGTCGTTTGGATTATGACTCGGAAGGCCTACTACTCCTGACTGACAGTGGCACCCTGCAAGCCAGAATTGCCGATCCACGTCACAAAATGACTAAGACCTACTGGGTGCAAGTGGAAGGTATACCTGATGAGACCTCATTAGAGGCTCTGCGTCACGGGATTGTATTGAAAGACGGGCCTACCCGCCCTGCCAAAGTGAACATTATTCCCGAGCCAACTTTGTGGGAGCGTAACCCGCCCATCCGTCAGCGAGCAAATGACATCACCAGTTGGTTAGAAATTCAAATTAGTGAGGGACGAAATCGCCAAGTGCGGAGAATGACTGCTCACATCGGCCACCCTACGTTGCGTTTAGTCAGAGTTGCGATTGGGAGCTGGTCGTTATTCGATAAGACCAATTCTAGCAATTCACTTATCCAACCCGGCAGCTCATGCACCCTCGAAATTCATATGCCTACCCCAAGCAGCAAGGAACAAAATCCGCGCAACAGCCAAAAGCCGACTGGCAACCGAAAAAATATTCGCTCAGGGCAGCAAATAAACCGCCCAAACAAAGCTAATAAAAAAAACCGCTGATTTGAGTGCCACCCCATACTTCAGGTAAACTGCCGCGATTTCCACACGGGACTCATCATGAATAAGCGCTGGACACCCCACGCGACCGTAGCCACGATAGTGGTGCGCGATGACCGTTTTCTAATGGTTGAAGAATTAAGTGGCGGCGAAGCGGTATTCAACCAACCGGCGGGGCATATCGAAGCTGGCGAAACCGTCGAAGCCGCGGCAATTCGCGAGACCCTAGAAGAAACCGGCTGGCATGTCGCCATTACCGGATTGCTTGGGCTTTACACCTATACAGCACCCGCCAATGGTATTACTTATCATCGCTACTGCCTCATTGGCGAGGCCACAAACCACGACCCGAATGCAGAACTTGATGAAGGCATTATTGGCCCTCAGTGGCTTACCATTGAAGAACTTCGTGCCAGCAAGCGCCTGCGTAGCCCTATGGTTTTAACCTGCGCGGAAGATTATATTTCTGGGCGACACTACCCTCTAGACATCATTACTGAGCATCCATAAACATGACTGAGACTGCAGCATTAAAAGTCATTGTCGGCATGTCCGGCGGCGTTGATTCATCGGTATCAGCTTATCTTCTCATGCAACAAGGCTATCAGGTCGAAGGCTTGTTCATGAAGAACTGGGATGAAGATGACGGCACAGAATACTGCACAGCAAAGGATGACTTAGCCGACGCGCAACAAGTATGCGACACCTTGGGCATTAAACTGCATCAGGCTAACTTCGCCGCTGAATACTGGGACAATGTGTTCGAATACTTTCTCAACGAATACAAAGCTGGCCGCACGCCAAACCCAGACATTCTTTGTAATCGCGAAATAAAATTCAAAGCATTTTTAGAATACGCCAAACATCTAGGCGCAGATCTGATCGCAACCGGCCACTACGTGCGTCGCGGGGAGCGGGATGGCAAAACATGCTTACTTAAAGGTCTTGATGCCAATAAAGACCAAAGCTATTTTTTACATGCTGTCGCCGCGACCGAGATAGAACAAACCTTATTTCCCGTGGGTGAGCTTGAAAAGCCAGAAGTTCGACGTATTGCTGAAGCAAACAACCTCATTACGCACAATAAAAAGGATTCGACTGGCATCTGTTTTATCGGTGAGCGACGTTTCAAAGACTTTTTACAGCAATATCTTCCCGCGCAGCCGGGCCGAATTGAAACCCCAGAAGGCGAAGACATCGGCGAGCACCAAGGCTTGATGTATCACACGCTGGGTCAACGCCAAGGGCTTGGCATCGGTGGGCTGAAGAATCACCCCGATGCACCTTGGTTCGTCGCAGGCAAAGACCTAGAGCGCAATGTACTGATAGCTGTTCAAGGCATAGAGCACCCATTGCTATTTAAAGAATGGCTGACCACAGATCAAGTATTCTGGGTAAACGAAGAACCCTCCCCACTACCGCTACAATGCAAAGCGAAAGTACGTTATCGTCAGGATGATCAAGACTGCACGATTTACTCAACCGCAACGGGTTATCGGGTTGAATTCAGCAAGCCACAACGAGCTATCACACCGGGACAATCTGTGGTGTTTTACCTTGATGACAACTGTCTTGGCGGCGGTGTTATCGAACAGACAGGAAATTTAAATGAATAATCGTAGCCATGAACAAGCCATTGCTCTCGCCGCGGTATTTCAAGCAGCAACCTTGGTAGAACAGCTCGCGCGGACTGGTGACATCGCAGGTGATGCCAGCGATCCACTTATAAAAAGCCTATTCGAACAATCGCCAGCGCATTTTAATGACGTTTATGGCGATCCCAAGCTTAACTTAGGAATAGGTTTGCGCCAGCTACAAGTCGTATGCAAACGCGACCCGCGCGGATTAAATCCCGACGTTACCCGCTACGCACTCAGCCTGCTGCATTTGGAACGAAAATTATTTAAATCGCCAGCAATGATCTCGCAACTTGGTCAAGGCATTGATGCCGCCTCGCGCCAAGCTCAACACTTTTCCCCAACACACGAAAACACCGTTGCCGCACTAGCGGGACTATACAAACAAACGCTAAGCAACCTTAGTTTTCGTATTCGAGTTACCGGCAACCCAACCTACCTACAAACCAACTACACCGCCAATCGCGTGCGCGCGTTGCTGCTCGCCGGTATTCGCGGTGCCATTTTATGGCGTCAGGTAGGTGGCAAGCGCTGGCATTTGTTAACCAATCGCAAACGCTATCTAAAGGCCTGCGAAGAGTTGCTCAATCAACCGTCTCGGCATTAATTAAACCGTTAGATTTAAAGTGATGAACATTGATCGGTTTTTTACAAAAAATTAAGAAATAAAAGGCTATTTGCACTGCTGTTTTAGTCTGTTACCAATAAACAGCAGCCGTTTCAAAACCCGCTTTGGGTGCGTCCTTGGGCCCTATATGCGATAATACGGCCTTAATTTTTAAGCCAGCTTACCTCAACCATGACGCAAGAATACGCACCTGCCCAGCCCGAACACATCCTCACCAGTACTGCTAACGACAGCAAACCGGTGAACCGTCGTTTTAGCACAGCGCCGATGATGGACTGGAGCGATTCCAATTGCCGCTATTTTTGGCGGCAATTAACTAAGCATGCGGTGCTGTATTCTGAGATGGTGACCACTGGTGCGCTGATTCATGGTAATCGCGAACGCTTTCTTGCTTACGATGACGTGGAACATCCGTTGGCATTGCAGCTCGGCGGTAGTAATCCAGCCGATCTAGCTCAGTGCGCGCGCTTTGCTCAAGATTGGGGTTACGATGAGGTTAACTTAAACGTGGGTTGCCCCAGTGACCGAGTGCAAAACAATATGATCGGTGCCTGCTTGATGGGTCATGGAGATCTGGTCGCAGATTGTATTAAGTCGATGCAGGATGCGACGGATATCGATGTCACCATCAAGCATCGCATCGGTATTGATGACCTCGATACCTACGAGCATATGCGCGATTTCGTTGGCAAAATCGCTACCACTGGCTGTAAAACCTTTATCGTTCATGCGCGCAAAGCGATCCTTCAGGGCTTGTCACCAAAGGAAAACCGCGAAGTTCCGCCGTTGAAATACGATTTCGTTTATCGCTTAAAGCAGGAATTCCCTGATCTCGAAATCATCATTAATGGCGGCATTACCAATCACGATCAAATCACAGAAATGCTGACTCACGTTGATGGCGTCATGCTCGGTCGCGAGGCATACCACAACCCTGCGGTTCTACTTGATGTGGATGCGCGTTATTACAACGAAGGATCCATCAGTGAAGAAGATGCGGATAAAGCAGCACTAATCCGAAGCTTATACCCGTACATAGAAGCACAACTGAGCAAAGGGGCGACTCTGCACCACATTTCTCGCCATACATTAGGCTTATTTAATGGCCAACCTGGGGCACGTATGTATCGTCGCCATCTTAGCGAGAATGCACATCGCAAAGATGCTGGCATCGAGGTTATGGAGCAGGCCTTAGCCTTGATGGGATATAACTGAACAAATGCTTAGGTGAGAGCTTCTAGCGTTACAGCCCTCACCTCAACATTATCAGCGCGGACGCTGAGTATCGTATAGCTCTTCGGCTTCTTCTAGGCCGCCAACATTATGAACATTGGTATACCCTTGCGCTTGCAGCGCTTTTAGCGCGACATCCGCACGACGACCCGAACGACAATAAACGTACACTTTTGTGTCTTTATTCGGGATAAGTGCTGGCGCTTTTTCTGCCACGTCAGTATGTGGAATATTCAGCGCAACAGGCACATGGCCACCGCCAAATTCTTGCGCAGATCGAACATCTAACCACACCGATTCTTCGGCGATAGCCAGCAGACTGGTTAGCATTAAAGCGATAACAGCAAAAACTTTCATAAACTTCTCCAAGTATTTGTAATGAATGGCCTTTTTTAATAAAGACTTGCGCCCTTCCGTTGACGTCACGCCTGCCTTAAGACACTCTAACTCACTATCTATATAAGCAACAGGATCGACCATGAGCAAACTGGACGCCCTGCGTGAAATGACGGTGGTGGTAGCGGACACAGGTGATATTGATGCCATCCGCACACATAAACCGCAAGACGCAACGACTAACCCATCATTGATTTTAAAAGCGGCGACGCTGCCAGCCTATCAAGCTCACATTAAAGCTGCGCTAGCATGGGCTAAAACCGCCAACAACGGTGAAGATTTTATCATCAACGCCTGCGACCACCTTGCTGTGGCCATTGGCTGTGAAATTCTCGACATCATTCCTGGTTTGGTTTCAACTGAAGTCGATGCGCGCTTATCGTTCGATACTGAAGCTATGATTAAAAAAGCACGCAAGCTGATCGCTATGTATGCCAATGCCGGCGTCAGCAGCGAGCGCATATTGATTAAAATTGCTTCCACTTGGGAAGGTATTCAAGCCGCTAAACAATTAGAAGCGGAAGGTATTCATTGCAACCTAACCCTACTCTTCAACTTCACTCAGGCCGTCGCCTGTGCCGAAGCGGGTGCAACTCTAATTTCTCCGTTTGTAGGCCGCATCCTGGATTGGTACAAAGCTCAGGACCCGAGCGCCGACTATAGCGGCGAGAACGATCCTGGGGTTGTGTCGGTGACACAGATCTACAACTACTACAAACAACATGGCTATAAAACCGTTGTAATGGGCGCAAGTTTTCGCAACACAGGCGAAGTCGAGGCGCTAGCGGGGTGCGACAAGCTAACTATTAGCCCTGACCTATTGGCAGCATTAACCGCTGACAACACATCACTAGAGCGTCGCTTGGAACCCGCAAAAGCGTCCACCGATATTGAGCGTCACAGTGCCTCAGAAGCTCAATTCCGTTGGGCGATGAACGAAGACACTATGGCTAACGACAAACTAGCCGATGGCATTCGCCGTTTTGCAGCGGATCAAGTGTTGCTTGAGCAACAACTCAGCGAGCTAGCATGATCAAAGCGCTTTTCTCCAAGTTGTTAGCACCGACTGAGCCGGTACAAGAGGTGGACGTCCAATTGGCGTCCGCTGTATTACTGGTCGAGATCATGAGCGCCGACCACTCAATTGACGCTGCAGAACAAACGGCTTTGATTATGGTGCTGAGCAAATTGTTCGCCATATCCAAAAGTGATGCCGAAACTTTGATGGCAGAAGCCAGTGCAAAAGCCAAAGATTCTGTCGATCTATTTCGCTTTACCGAGGCCGTTCACAAGCGCTTCAGCGAAGCGCAAAAATTTCAGTTGATCGTTGGGTTATGGGCTGTCGCGTACGCCAGCAACGGCTTAGATAAGTACGAAGAACATATGATTCGTCGTATCTCTGATTTGCTATATATTCCCCATGGCGAGTTTATTAGAGCCAAACTAATAGCCCGCGAACAGGCTTAATCTTGCCGATATGATCTTTGATATCAAAACGCAATTTGCCGATCTTGTTACTCAGATGGCAAAGCTTCGCCAGCATATTGAACAGCAGAACCCAAACCATTGGTTTCCGCTTAGCCATGCAGAGCAAGCCGCAGGGTTAAAACCGCTAAATTCACTGTGTAATTTGATAAGTGACTTTTGGTATCAGGATAATCAGGACGGCCGCGAAACGCGCAGTCGTCACGGCTTGATCCTAGCTGACCCACAAACCCAAGCACTTATTACTGAAATCAATACCAACAAAGATCAACTTCGTGTCGCCATTCGAGATATGAAAGAGACCTTAGGTAATAAAGAGTGGCAATTGCTAAGTGAGCGACTCAGCGAAAACCTCATTGGCTTTCGCCAGAATCTCACCAATGCCGGTTTGGCGCGCATCCATTTAAAGCAATGCGTGCGGCATATTCCGTTATTGAACGAAATGCCCAAGCGCGTTGGTTTTAGCTGGTACAACAATGGTCGCAGTATTAAACGCATCAGCATCAAAGAAGCTGAAGATAAACTGCTAAACCTTGGTGCAGACAAGCCACATATTCAGATTCAGCTGGAGCGTCTAGGCCAATTAAGAAGTAACGCCAAGCTAGCGCAGATGCAAACCCTCGCGCCAGTAGTGCGTGCTAATTTAGTGTTCGAAACTCATCGCAAAGCGATGAATGTACCGCTGCCGTTATTTCTGCCCACAGATAATCCTCATGCGGACTTGCCGTCTTACAAAGACATTCCTCTTGAGCCGCCCGTTGGGCGCACTAGACAAAGTCGCGACGATTTTCAGCTATCGGACGTACCACTACTGCCAAGCCTGCGAATTTATACTTACCGCGATTAACGTGGCTTTAAAGGCCAGAAACAGAAACGGCGCTCATAAAGAGCGCCGTTTTCATTTAAACCCATTAAACCTACAAACGATTCAAGCCGTTCAGCGCTGCAACACGATACGCTTCTGCCATTGTTGGATAGTTAAATGTGGTATTTACAAAATAGCGCAAGGTATTACCTTCGCCTTTTTGCTGCATGATAGCCTGACCAATGTGCACAATCTCAGCGGCTTGGTCACCAAAGCAATGAATTCCCAATAGCTCGAGAGTTTGACGATGAAATAGGATTTTTAACATACCTACCCCTTCACCGGTAATCTGCGCACGAGCGATATTTTTGAAGAAAGCCTGACCTACTTCGTAAGGCACTTTTTCTTCTGTTAATTGGCGCTCAGTTTTACCAATCGAGCTAATTTCCGGAATGGTATAAATACCGGTTGGTACGGAATCGACATAACGGAAATCCTCTGGCGACGCAATAATCGCGGCAGCGGCACGACCTTGATCATAAGCCGCTGATGCCAATGATGGCCAACCGATAACATCGCCAACCGCATAAATATGGCTAAGTGCCGTACGGTACTCTCCGTCCACATCGAGCTGACCACGACTATTAGGCTTTAAGCCAATTGCTTCTAGGCCTAAGTGCTCGGTATTACCGGTACGACCCGCAGCCCAAAGGAAAGCGTCTGCTTTTACCTTTTTACCTGAAGTCATGGTCATGGTGACATAACGATCATTGGCCTCAACCGATTCAAATTGCTCGGTATGACGAATCAATGCGCCTTTATCACGCAGGTGATAACTCAAGGCGTCTGAAATTTCATCATCCAAAAAATTCAATAAACGATCGCCGGGGTGAATCAAATCGACCTTCACGCCCAAGCCAGAAAATATAGAGGCGTACTCACAGCCAATAACACCAGCACCATAAATAATGATGGTGCGTGGCGTGTGGTCTAGCTCAAGTACCGTATCCGAATCGTAGATGCGCGGATGATTAAAATCGATATTTTTCGGACGCCAAGGACTAGAACCCGTCGCAATCACAATTTCTTTAGCATGTAGGCGCGTATTGCTCTGACTGCCATGATAAACATCAATAGTGTGATCATCGGCAAACTTCGCCATGCCGGTGTAGACGCTGATGCGGTTGCGACCATAAAACTCTGTGCGCAACTTAACCTGCTTGGCGATAACGCGTTCAGCGTTTTTCAACACACCTTGAAATGAAAACCAACGCGGCTCACCAATTTCGCGAAACATTGGATTGGTGTTGAACTGAATGATCTGTTTTACCGCGTGACGCAAGGCTTTAGATGGAATCGTACCCCAATGCGTACAGTTACCACCCAGCATGCTTTTATCTTCAACGACCGCTACTTTCTTGCCTTTCTTGGCAGCGTTCATCGCCGCGCCCTCACCCGCAGGGCCCGCGCCGATGATAACGACGTCGTAGTGATAATCCGCCATGCGTAATACTCCGTTATAGCTTCTGGTAATTAAGATTCTGTAATTCTAGATTATTTTTACAATAACGCAGGATTAGCGCTTAGTCGCATCGTAAAAATCGGCGTTGTCCGACGCCTTTCCAGCTTCTTTACTTTCTTTCTCGCAACGATTTTTATCACCGCCACAGACATCACACGCGGTGTCCATACCGATGGCGCTCATACCGCCACAAGAGCCAGCAATTGGCTTGCGTCCCATAATCACACCAATTGCCATAGCAGCAACGATGAATAGCATAACGCCAAAGGCGATGATGATTGTCGACATAATCAGATTTCCTTAATGGTTTGCACCATTGATTGGAGTAGATTGAAATTTCTGTTGAAAGCGAGAGGATGCCATTTCGGTAAATCCGTCCCCCTCTCGAATAATCATAAACACAGCAAGATCATTAGCTTCTGCAAGCGCAATCGCTGCTTCAGGCCCAGCTACATTTAACGCAGTAGCCCACGCATCAGCCAAGGAGCATGAGTCATGAACAACAGTTACAGAAGCTAACGCATGACGAATCGGATAACCCGTCAATGGGTCAATCGTATGAGAATAGCGCACGCCGCCTTCTTCATAATAGTTGCGATAATCGCCAGAGGTGGCCACGGCATTGTCACCGAGGCTAAGTATTAGTTCGGCCTGACGATCAGCTACAGTCGATACAGGGCGTTCAACCGCAATCGACCAAGCGCCTTCAGGCTTGCTACCACGAGTTCGCAACTCGCCACCGATTTCGACTAAATAATTGTTAACACCATGCGATGCCAGCAAACGTCCGATTTCATCAACTCCCCAACCTTTAGCGACGGCTGAGAGATCAATATACAAAGGCCGCAACATGCGAATTTGATTTTTATCTCTACTCAGTATGAGTGACTTCATACCGACTTGTTCCAGTAGTTTCGCAATTTCTTCAGTAGAAGGAACTCCACGCTCATCGTCAGGGCCAAAACCCCAGCGATTTACAAGCGGACCAACAGTGACATCCAAACGCCCAACACTGTACCGGCTTACCTCGTCAGCATCGCGCAGCACCGCCATAAGATCGGCGGAAACATCGATCCAAGCTTCTGGGTCAACATCCTTTCTTTGATTTAATAACGATAGCTCAGATGATTTATCGTAAGTGGACATCGAATGGTTTATCTCACGCAGGCGCGAATCAACCAAAGCTTGCAAAGCCTCTTCCGAAACGTCCCCAGTATCAACCCAGCTAATGTGATATTGAGTGCCCATCGTAGGACCACTGATATGTAATATATCTGGGCTAAATAGGCGCGAACATGACGCCAACAGAAGAACGGAACTGATAGCCAAACAAAAACTCAAGCGACCAATCGCTTTTGAGCCAAAAAATATGCGCATAATCACCTCTAATCAGATGGCCTGCAGTATACCGAGTGTTGACCTGCCTTGCATGAAAGTCAGGCACTCAACCACGTAAAATCAACAGAAACAGTATTTTTCACAATCCAGCAGTCGTCATATTGAAAATATCGAGAAAATCCCAACGAAATACCTACTCAGTTATATTCCAAAAGCCTTATTTACCATAAAATGGACGGCTTAGTGGAGAATATACATGCAACAAATGTTATCCGATGAAATGTTAGAGCTTATTTCTCAGCGCTTTCGCTTGCTGGCAGACCCAATGCGTCTGAAGATACTGCATCATCTACAGTCTGGGGAAAAGTCAGTTACAGAGCTGGTCACCGTTACCGGCGCATCTCAACCCAACGTATCAAAGCATTTATCAACATTGCGAACTCATGGCTTAGTGCGTCGTCGTCAAGAAGGGAATATGGCGTTTTTTTCCATCGGCGCTCCATTCATCTTCGAGCTATGCAACACAGTGTGCGACAGTATGAAGACTGAATTGGAACAAAAAAACGCTCTGCTAGCCGATAATAGCTAAACGACGCGCCTGCAGACGTCGAGGCAGGCATTGAATTAGTCGGAACTCGGCGGCAACGTCCAAAGAGTTCGGCCATTGTCAGCTGAACATTCAACCAAGCCACGCTCGCGCCACGTCGTTAAAATCCCATTAAACTGAGCACGTTCCACGCGCACATCATCCACCGCATGAGCGCCTTCGTGCTGCCCTAGAAGCAAAACGCTCATTTTGGGTGTTAACGAATTCTCAACCTGCGCTCGCAGACGCTCCTCACTGATGCCAAGACGTAGTAAAGGTAAAATCCCCTGCCACAGTTGGTCTTCTCGCACCTCTAGTGTTTGCCGCTGCAATGATAAATTGCCATTGCGGTAAACATTTGCCTGCAATAGCAAGTTAATTGTTTCTTTGCCTGGTGATTGAAAACTTTTTCTAGGTGTCGATACGGTTATCTTTGGCGCTGCTTTGAACGCAACAGGTATCGATATTTCTGGGGCTTTATCTTCTCGCACCCACGTTCCAGCGTTAGTGCGCTGCCAGCCTTGTAGTGTCGAATTAACATGAACTGACAATTCATCGCGTAAATGCCAAACACGGAACGGTACTTCTTTCATGAGGATAGCGTGAAAATCTGCCAGTCGACGAGCATCTTCTGATTGTCGTGAGCCATCGTGGGTATTCTTAATTAGCGCAACGACCGGCTTTTGCAATGAGCGCGCATGAACCAATTCTCGATGCTGATAACTAATCCCCGTTTGAGATATCTGACCGTACTCACTACCAAGAACAAACAGAAAAGCATCTGCCATTTCAATTTGCCGACGCACCAGAGCCCAATCGTATTCGACAATATCGTGCTGCCAAACCATGCCATTCGTAAGCATCCCAGCCGCAGCGCAAAGACGCTCACATTCAAACCGCTCAGGTGCGAGGGATGCTGAGCTGGCAATGTAAACTAGAAAATGGGAGTCCTTCTTTTTCATAGACGTCCGCGCTAACTCCGTATTGGTTGTTCATTCTTATTTTGTGTTCACTATACCAGTGGTAATAGCCCGATAACATAGACGAAGCCGCTTACAGTAATCCCTGCGCCTAATGTCGTTAACGCAATAGCGTTTGCGGTCAGTTTTACATCAGCCTTCATGGCCCCCGCCATAACGAAAGCCGCCGCAGCTGTAGGGCTGGCGAACATAAGCACAATGACGGCTAACTCTTCGTGGCGAAACCCTATACACCACGCAGCGCCCCCAACAAGCGAAGGCAATATCAGGAGTTTAAGCCCAACTATATGCCAAGTTAATCGATTAGCCTGTTTAAGAGCACTGGCGCTCAATGAAGCGCCAATGCCAATCAACGCCAATGGCAGAGTCATGGAAGCGAGTGCATTACCAGCTCGAGCAACCATCGTTGGAATCTCTAACCCGCTAACACTAAAAGGTACTGCCAACACAATGGCTATAATGAGCGGATTTTGAGCCATGGCAACCCACTGCTGTCGCCAATTAACCGCCTGCCCTTGCTGCGCTAGCACCCATACTGATAATAAATTATAAATGGGCGTTACCACCGCAAGGACGAGAGCACCAAGAACCGCTCCGGCATCGCCATAGGCATTGATGCAAAGCGCTAAACCAACAATTCCCAAGTTGCTACGAAACGAGGCTTGGACAAAAGCGCCATATTGCACCACGTTCACACCAACCAATGTCGCCCACCCGACCGCAGCAAAATAAGCAATTACAGCTGCCAAGGCGACAAATACTGTTAACTCTAAGTGCAGCTCAAGCTGAATATCCGCCGTTGCGATCGCCATAAACATCAATACCGGCAAAGAGACCCTAAATACCAACTTGGACGAAGCTTCGACAAAAGCGCTATCGACAATTCCTCGGTACTTTAGCCAAATTCCGAGCACCACCAACAGAATGACAGGCATCGTGGTTTCGAGGGTGAAAAGCAGTGTTTGCCAATACATCAGTTATTACATCCATTAAAGGCCGAATTTCAAAGCCGCTGGATTATACGACTTGTATGTCACCGGATACCAACCCGAGCGCGCCTGCGGTAGAATGGGCCTCAAATTGATAGAAGTAGCCTTATTATGTCCCGCAAGAAGAAAACCCGCTCACTCAGCCGCGTTCATGGCATCAAAACCGGCAGCATTTCTAAGCTCCAACGCGCAGAAGGCACCGATCGCCAAACCGGTAAGCGGGTAAAAAACAAAGTTAAATCTGTTTTCGATAAGTTTTTGGATGAAAATCCAGAAGCTAAGAAAGAGCTTATTCGCGAACAAGCGATCAAGGCCAAAGCCAGCTCCGACGCTAAAAATAAAGCGGCGAGCGAACTTAATGCAAAAATTCGTGCTGTACGTGAAAAGCAAGAAGCACGTCAGGCTGCACGCGCAGCAGCAGAAAAAGATGAACCAACCGATCTACTCGATTTGCTAGAGAAAAAAGATCTAGGTGACTTCTACTGATGCCAGTGTGGCAACACACTGGGCTCACGCTCGATTGCTACCCCAAAGTACCCGCGCACGTCAGCTTGCCTTGGGATGCAGCGGATGAGTATCTGCTTGAGCACTGCAATCACTCGGCATCGATAAGCACACTTCTGCTCAACGACCGTCATGGCGCCTTATCCTGCGCCCTACCTCATGCAGCAAGCTACAACGATAGCGCCAGTGGCAGAATTGCCACTCAGCGCAATCGAGCGCTCAACCATTTAGCCCAAGCCGACTTCGTAGATAGCCCAGTAATCGCTCAACAGGTGCTGATTAAGATTCCAAAAAACTGGGAGCAGCTCCTCGACCAACTGGCATTGATAACAGCAGTAGCACCAACAGCGACTGTGTATCTTGCAGGTATGGCTAAACATATCCCAGTATCTTGGTTGCAATGGCTAGAACAGAACGCCAGCCGCTATGTGCAGTACAAAATCGTCCGTAAAGCACGACTTATCGAGCTAACTCCTAGTGAGTCAATGCTAAACAGCAATGACCGTTTTAAAGGTTATAAAACCGAATCAGGTCTAAACCTAAGTGCACTGCCCGGCGTATTTGCCCGCCAACAAATGGATATTGGTACCCGCGTAATGCTTGAACATCTCCCTAACGTTATGACCGGCACTGTTTGTGATCTTGGCTGCGGCAATGGTTTATTAGCCTTGAGTATCAAACAAAAACACCCAGAAACTCGCGTCATCGCGACCGATGACTCACTACTGGCAGTTGAATCAGCCCGCAGAAACGCGGAGGTTAATGACTTAAGTATCGACGTGAGACACGGCAATATACTTCAAGCCGTTGAAGAATCTTTAGATTGGGTGGTCTGTAACCCGCCGTTTCATGACGGACACAAACAGTTGACCAACATAGCTGAAGCTATGTTTTTGCAGAGCCAGCAACAATTAAACCCCGGCGGCACATTACTAGTGATAGCTAATAGGCACCTACCCTATTTGGCCAAGCTTAAAAGTTTATTTGCGAGTGTTGATTCCTTATCGTCTGATAAACGCTTTGTCGTATATGAGTGTCGCAAGCGCAGCTAATAAACTCTACTGCGCTTTAAATCGAGCTGCCCCTTAGGTGCCATGCCGGCGAAACCCCTGTTCTGGCAACGAAACCATCGCCATATGAGCTGATATCCAGCGATATCCATTCGTACCAATATGAGTAAACCGTGCACATACAGCGGCCTGCGTTGCCGATACTCGGCGTATAGAATGAATTTGGCATTCGCCAGTTACGACTTGCCGCCCTTGCGGGGTTAGCAAACTTAACTCAATTGAAAATACCTTAAATCGCCCACACTCATCCCTAAGGCCTTGTGTTGTTTGAGGATCTAACACACATTCAAATCCCAATGGCGTTAACTCATCAACATCGACCTTAAAAGCACTTTCCGGCGTCTGGATATCAATAAACTTAATGTTCGTATTCATCGCATTTATTACACACCAATAGTTGTACAGTTATTAAACAATAGCGAAGCTTATTAAAAATGCAAAGTCAACGGCGATTTACAAGCATATATCAGCAATATTTTTCCATATGTGACCTATTTTGCATTTTATGACCTCTATATCAGCGACCACAAAAAAGATATGGACGACCACCTTAGCCAGAACCATAAATACCTTCCCCCTATATTGATTTGATATACATCACTATATGAAATGACTACCATAGCGGCACTTTTGACTCTCCTTTTGGTGCCCTTTTATGTTCAGCTCTTCAAGCGCCGTGGCGCGTTCTGCGATATGCACAGCCATCGCAAGCATCAATGAAGTACATGTTATTTTTTGGGGCGAGCATAACAATATCGATATCACCCCTTTTCAAAAACTAGTACGTAAGACTCTAAGCTTTTTATCCGGTGAGTTAAAATCCGAATCCAACTTGCAGCGGTTTTATGTCGAGTTTCAAGATTGGCGCGAAACATTAGAAGAAGATGACAGTCTTGCTTGGCGAATAACTGAGTTATGTTTTGCTAGCCTGAGCAGTGCTGTCGACTGCTTATTTGATCCGGAATGCGATGATCTTTCCCTTATCGAAAACACCCTATTCGGCTTATACGAAGAAATGGATGAATTAGGTGCCGATAGCGAGCCATTAAAAGAATACTGGTCTGCACTTAAAGACGAATGGCAAGAACAACTCAACGGCAAAACACAACGTCCGTTGCCACAGTTGTTTTTCCGCACTCTAAACGAAAGCGATGCCAGCCTATTTGGATTAGAACGCTAATCTCACACTCAACAAGCTGACCCAGATCAATGAGCCAAGTATAAAGCCGCCTAAAATTGGCGGCTTTTTGCTTCATGTGATCATTATGACTCCCGAACTCCTATCGCCAGCCGGTACGCTTAACAATCTCAAATACGCACTCGCCTACGGCGCAGATGCCATCTACGCTGGGCAACCACGCTACAGTCTGCGCGTGCGCAATAACGACTTTACGCTAGATAATCTCGCGACAGGTATCGACTACGCTCACGCTCGCGGTAAAAAACTGTACGTTGCCAGCAACATCGCGCCGCATAACAGCAAAGTCGCAACTTACATGCGCGACATTCAACCTGTGATCGAAATGAAGCCAGATGCGCTCATTATGTCTGATCCGGGTTTGATTATGATGGTGAAAGATAAATGGCCAGATACTGAGATTCACCTATCGGTCCAAGCCAACGTCGTCAATTACGCAACGGTTGAATTTTGGCGGCGTCAGGGCATCAGCCGCATAATTTTATCGCGCGAGTTATCACTGGATGAGATCGCGGACATTCGTGAACATAGCCCTGAAATGGAATTAGAGGTCTTTGTTCACGGTGCACTTTGCATTGCTTATTCTGGTCGCTGCCTGCTATCTGGCTATATGAATCACCGCGATCCAAACCAAGGCACATGCACCAATGCTTGCCGCTGGCAGTACCAAGCCCATGACGCGCAAGAAACCGATACTGGCAACATTATACCTACCGGTGTGAGCGAGTTTGATCCAACGCTAGGTATTGGCAAGCCGACGGATCGCATTGTGTTATTGCAAGAACCAAATCGTCCAAACGACTATATGCCGGCATTCGAAGACGAGCACGGCACCTACATTATGAATTCGAAAGACTTACGCGCGATTCAGCACATTCAAAAACTGGTTGAACTCGGCGTACATTCATTAAAAATCGAAGGCCGCACTAAGTCACACTACTACGTTGCACGAACAGCCCAAGCTTATCGCCAAGCAATTGATGATGCGGTAGCCGGACGTGGCTTTGACAACAACTTAATGGATACCCTCGAGAATATGTCCAATCGTGGTTATACCGAGGGCTTCTTTCGTCGTCACGTTCACGACGAACATCAAAACTATGAGCGCGGATCATCCATGTCGACAGGACAACAATTTGTCGGCGAAGTCATAGATGCTTCTGCTGACGAACTAATCGTAGAAGTAAAAAACCGCTTCGAAGTTGGCGACAGCATGGAGTTAATGACCACCGTTGGAAACATTTGCTTTACCTTAACAGCGATTTCATCAATGAATGGGCAGTTAAGAACAGATGCCCCGGGGTCTGGCTTTACTGTTCGCATTCCAAAACCCTCGTTTAACGCCAACGTATTTCCAATTCAGCGCGCCTTGCTCATTCGTAACCTGCCACAGCACGCAGGCTAATTCGTCGCAGCCCCTTCGCGGGGCTCACATTACACCTAACCCTTTGGAGAGCCACAGCCTGCGTGTTAGTATCCCCGCGCTCAAGATAACGATGACGCTTAGCACGCATATGTGCTGACGGTCGCTACACCACTTTATTGGATAAGCATCGCTCCCCTCATGACACAGATGAACTTGCTGCACATTGACGACGACATCATCATCATCAACAAACAATCTGGTTTATTGAGTGTTCCTGGTCGATACATTAAAGATTCTGCGGTATCACGCTTAGCTGAGCGTTATGGCGATATCTTAGTAATTCACCGCCTCGATCAAGACACATCAGGCATTCTTGTCTTTGCTCGAAACAAAGCTGCACTTACAGGTGTTCAGCAGCAGTTCGAAAAACAAACAACCCGCAAAGTCTATGAAGCTGTCGTGCTCGGTCGCGTTAAAGGCAATATGGGCTGTATCAATATGCCAATCATAGTCGACTGGCCGAACCGTCCATTACAGATGATCAGTCATACCGATGGTCGCTATGCGCTCACACGCTGGAATAAGATGGCTGAAGAAGATGGCAATACACGTATTGAGTTGCACCCAAAAACAGGGCGATCTCATCAACTACGCTTACATATGCAGCAAATAGGTCACCCAATCGTCGGCGATACGCTGTATGCCGGTGCAGGAGCCGAGTTGGAGCCCAGATTGAAATTACACGCCCGTGAACTGGATTTTCGCCACCCAGTAAGTGGCGAGTTATTTGAAATTGTTTGCCAGCCTGACTTCTAAACAGGCACCTTGCATCGTTAGAATTTAAAACGACGTATCAGCAACAGCAACACCATCACGAACATCAATAACCCCAACCCTACTAAGGTTGCGGCCATGCCACCAAACAATATGGGGGCCTTCATCATGGTGCTCATCAACGATTCTTGATAATAGAAAAACCACTGATGAT